>CAYPQX010000134.1:0-23364 GCA_964412975.1 uncultured Steroidobacteraceae bacterium | reverse complement strand
CGGCGCCCGGCAACCCTGCTCGCTCGCACCGCCGGAACTTACGCGCTCGCTCGCAGGTTGCCGGTCGCCTGACCGCGCGGCTCACGTGCGCCACAGCCGGCGCGCGCGAGGTGGCGGGGTGCTCGCGAGCAAACTCGTAAGTTCCGACGGAGTTTGCGAGCGAGCAACCCCGCCGGATCCCGCGCGCGCCGGCTGCGAAGCTCATGCGGCCTCCCCGACGACGCGCACTTCGGGCACGAGCCGCACGCCGTGCACGCGCGCGACCGTCTCCTGCACGTGGCGCACGAGCGCCTCGAGATCGGCCGCCGTCGCCCCCCCTTCATTGACGATGAAGTTCGCGTGCTTGTCCGACACGGCGGCGCCGCCGATGCGGTGGCCTTTGAGGCCCGCCCGCTCGATCAGCTCCGCAGCATGATCGCCCGGCGGATTCGTGAATACGGAACCGCAGCTCCATGCACCGATCGGCTGGCTCGCGTGGCGTTTCTCGAGCAGCCTGCGGATCGAATCGGTGCTCGCGTCAGGCCGCTGCTCGAAGCGGAAGGTCGCGGCCAGGTACCATTCGCCCGCGACCGGCGGCGCCACGCTGCGGTAGCCGTAGCGGTACTCCGAGGCATCGCGCCGGTGGCGAGCGCCCGTGCGATCGATGGTTTCGACTTCGACCACGCGCGGCCAGGTTTCTCCGCCCCAGGCGCCTGCGTTCATTGCGAGTGCGCCGCCGACCGTGCCCGGGATGCCGGCGAAGAAGTCGGCCGGACCGAGCTGCCATTTCGCGCACTTCCGCCCGAGCCTGGCGCAGGCGACTCCGGCTTCCGCGCGCACGCGATCGATTCCGACACGTTCGAGCCCATTCAGGATGCCGTGCACGGAGATGACGACGCCGCGGATGCCGCCGTCGCGCACGAGGAGATTGCTGCCGAGGCCGACCCAGGTGACCGGAACCTGCGTCGGCAGCGCGCGCAGGAAGGCAGACAGATCTGCAACATCCCGCGGCGAGAACCACACGTCAGCCGGCCCGCCGACCCGCCAGGACGTGTGCCGCGACATCGGCTCGTTGCGGAGCACGCGCCCTTCGAATTCCGCGCTGATCGCGACGGCGCTCATCGTCCCGCCCTCGCGCTCGTCACGCCGAGCCTGGAAGGCAGCTCATGCGCGACCGCGCCAATGCTGCCCGCACCCATCGTGAGCACGACGTCGCGGTCTGCAATGACGCCGGCGATTGCCTCCGGAAGCTCGCGCACATCCTCGACGAATACCGGTTCGAGGCGCCCACGGCCGCGCACGGCCCGGCAGATCGCGCGGCCGTCGGCATTCGCGATCGGCTCCTCGCCCGCGGCATAGACCTCGGTCACGAGCAATGCGTCGGCGCCCGATAATGCACGTCCGAAGTCGTCGATCAGGTCGCGCGTGCGCGTATAGCGATGCGGCTGGAACGCGAGTACGAGCCGCCGGCCGGGCCAGCCCTGGCGCACGGCGTCGAGTGTCGCCTCGATCTCGGTCGGGTGGTGGCCATAGTCGTCGACGAGCGTGATTCGTCCGGCGCGGGTCGCGACCTCGCCCACGACCTCGAGCCGCCGCCCGATGCCCTCGAACCCGGCGAGCGCGCGCTGGATCGCCGCGTCCTCGACCTCGAGTTCGGTCGCGACCGCAATCGCCGCGAGGGCATTCCGGACGTTGTGCAGGCCCGGAAGATTGAGCGTCACGGCAAGCGGAGGCCGGCCCGAACGAATCGCCTGGAAACGCGTCGTGCCGCCATCCCGCTCGAGCGCCACCGCGCGCAGGTCGGCGTCAGCATCCAGGCCGTAGCGGATCGTCGGGCGTCCGACCAGCGGCAGGATCTCGCGGACCACGGCATCGTCGCTGCAGAGGACTGCGAGCCCGTAGAATGGCAGGTTGTGAAGGAATTCGACGAAGCTCTGCTTCAGCTTCTCGAAATCGCCGCCGTGGGCCGCAAGATGGTCGTTGTCGACGTTCGTGACGATCGCGATGACCGGCTGCAGGTGGAGGAACGACGAGTCGCTCTCATCCGCCTCCGCAACGAGATACCGGCTCGTGCCGAGCTTGGCGTTGCTGCCGGCACTCTTCAGCTGGCCGCCGATGACAAAGGTCGGATCGAGCCCCCCCTCAGCGAGCACGGAGGCGACGAGGCTCGTGGTCGTCGTCTTGCCGTGGGTGCCGGCGACTGCAATTCCCTGCCGGAAGCGCATGAGCTCGCCGAGCATCTCCGCACGGCGCACGACGGGAATCCGGGCTTCCTGCGCCGCCAGCAATTCGGGATTCGAGGCGGCGACCGCCGAGGAAACGACCACGACGCTCGCGCCTGCGACCTGTGCCGCCGCATGGCCGATGAAGACGCGCACGCCCATCGCCTGCAGGCGCGCCGTCACTGCGTTCGCGCGCAGATCCGATCCCTGCACGGCATATCCGAGGTTAACGAGCACTTCGGCTATGCCGCCCATGCCGGCGCCGCCGATGCCGATCAGGTGGATCAAGCCGACGCGGCGCATGCGATCGCTCATGCGCCATCTCCTTCGGCCAGAAGGCAGAGCTCGGCGACGCGCTGCGCTGCGTCGGTCACCGCGAGTGCGCGCGCCGCCTCGGCCATGGCGAGGAGCCGCTGCCGCCCATTGCCGTTGCCGAAGAGCGTCGCCAGCCGGTTCGCGAGCTCGGCCGCGGTCAGGCCCGTTTCGGACACGACCTGCGCCGCACTCACGCGGCCGAGCCAGGCCGCATTCTTCGTCTGGTGATCGTCGACGGCGGCCGGAAAAGGCACGAGGATCGAGCCGACGCCGGCGGCCGCAAGTTCCGCAACGGTCGACGCACCCGCGCGCGCGACGACCAGGTCGGCGTTGGCGTAGGCAGCGGCCATGTCGTCGATGAATGCGCGCACCTCGGCCTGGATGCCGGCCGCACGATAGGCCGCCTCGGTCGCGTCGCGATCGCGCGCGCCGCTCTGGTGAAGTACCCATGGCCGCCGTGATTCCGGCAGCAGCGCCACCGCTTCGGGAAGCAGCCGGTTCAGGGCCGCAGCACCCTGGCTGCCGCCGAAGACGAGGAGCCTTATGGGGCCGTTCCGCGATTCGAAGCGGTGCCGCGGGGCCGGAAGCGCCGCGATCTCCGGCCGCACGGGATTTCCGACGTACAGTGGACGGCACGCGGACGAAAAGCTTCCTGGGAATCCCTCGGCGACGCGCGAGGCGAAGCGCGCGAGCCAGCGATTGGTGAGCCCCGCGACCGCATTCTGTTCGTGGATCACAAGCGGTACGCCGCTCAACCACGCGGCGATGCCGCCTGGACCGGAAACGAATCCACCGCAACCGAGCACGACGCCCGGACGGCGCCGGCGCAGGATCTTCCGCGCCTGCCGCACGGCACTTGCGAGCAGGATCGGTGCCTTGAGCCAGCGCCCGAAGCCCTTGCCGCGCAGCCCCACGACCTCAATCCACTCAACCGGATAGCCCGCAGCCGGCACGAGTCGCGCCTCGATGCCGCGCTCCGTCCCGAGCCAGACGATCTCGCGCCGCGAACGCAGCAGGTCCGCGATCGCAAGGGCCGGAAAGACATGTCCGCCCGTGCCGCCCGCCATGATCATGACCGGCGCGCTCATGCGGACCGTCCTTCGGAGGGGATCGTGCTCTTGCCGGAGGCCACCACTTCGTGGTGGACGCGCAGGAGCATCCCGATCCAGGCGAGCGTCACCAGCATGCTCGAGCGCCCGTAGGAAAGGAGCGGCAGCGTCAATCCCTTCGTCGGCAGCAGTCCCATGCTGACGCCGATGTTGATGAAGGCCTGAAGCCCGACCCAGACGCCGAAGCCCGCGGCGACGCAGGCATGGAGCGGCATGCCGGCGTCGGCCGCGACGCGCCCGAGGCGCAGGCTGCGGAGCACGAGCGTCAGGAACGCGACGACGACGAGCGTGACGCCCAGGAATCCGAACTCTTCGGCGAGCACGGCGAACACGAAGTCGGTGTGCGCCTCCGGCAGGTAGAAGAGCTTCTGGATGCTCGATCCGAGCCCCACGCCGAACCACTCCCCGCGTCCGATCGCGATCAGCGACTGCGTGAGCTGGAAGCCGCTGTCGAAAGGATCGGCCCAGGGATTGAGGAACCCCGTGAGACGCTGCAGCCGGTAGCCGCTCGACATCGCGAGCACGGCAGCGCCCGCCGCACCGACTGCGCAGACAATGAGGAAGTCGCGCATCCGCGCGCCGGCCATGAACAGGACTGCGGTGCCCGTCGCGCAGAGCACGACGGCGGCACCGAAGTCCGGCTCGAGCAGGAGCAGCATCGCGGCGGCCACGAGCACCGCAAGTGGCTTGAAGAAGCCCTGCGCGGACCTGCGCAGTTCCGTCTGGTGGCGGACGGCAAAGATCGCGATGTAGGTCAAGAGCAGCCAGCGCGCGATTTCGGAGGGCTGGAAATTCAGCGGGCCGAGGCGAATCCAGCGGCGACTGCCGTTGACCTCGTGCCCGATGCCCGGAATCAGCACGAGTATCAGCAGCACGAAGCTCACGATCAGGAGCGTCGGCGCAAAGCGCCGCCAAACCGAGATCGGCACGAACAGCATCGCGGTTGCGAACGTGAGGCCGAGCAGCACCGAGAAGAACTGGCGCTCGAAATGGAAGTACGGATCGCCGGTCAGGCGCTCGGCCACGTTCATCGAGGCCGAGGTCACCATCACGAGACCGGCGAGCAGCAGCGCAAAGACCGCCGTGGCGATCACGGGATCGATGACGAGGCGTTGCTGGCGCCCGGCGGAACGCGAGTACTGCAATGCGACGCCCGTGCTCATTGCGGCAGCCCGCGCACCGCAGTGGCGAAGACTTCGCCACGGTGCGCATAGTCGCGGAACATGTCGAAGCTCGCGCAGGCGGGCGAAAGCAGAACGATGTATCCCGGCCGCGCAATCGAGGCCGCGCCGGCCACGGCCGACTCCATCGAGTCGGCGATTGACACGATGCAGCTCTTCCGGAGTGCGGTCGCGATCGACTCCGCGTCGCGGCCGATCAGCACGGCGTGCTTCACCTTGCCGCGGCAGGCTTTGCCTAGCGGTGCGAAGTCCTGGCCCTTGCCCTCGCCGCCCGCGATCAGCACGAGCGGGCCGTCCAGTCCTTCGATCGCCGCGACCGTCGCGCCGACATTCGTGCCCTTCGAATCGTCGATCCAGGCGATGCCGCGCCACTCGCGCACGCGCTCCGCCCGGTGTGGCAGGCCGGCGAAACGGCGCAGCACATCCGTCATCGCCTCGCGCGGGAAGCCGCAGACGCTTCCGACCGCGAGCGCGGCGAGCGCGTTCGCCGCGTTGTGACGCCCCGGCAGCCGGAGCGCGCCGAGGGGCAGCAGCGGTTCGCTGCCTTCCGCGAGCCACTCCTCGCCCGAGCGGGTGAGCATGCGGAACTCGGCGTCGGGACGGCGCAGGCTGAACCCGACCTGGCGTTGTCCAGGCCGCGGCATTCGCACCACGATCTCGTCGTCGAGATTTACGATCGCAGTCGCACAACGCTCATAGATCCGGGCCTTCGCGGCCGCGTATTCAGCGACATCCCGATAGCGGTCGAGATGATCGGGCGTGACGTTCAGGACAGCGCCCACCTCGAGCTGCAGCGACCAGGTCGTCTCGAGCTGGTACGAGGAGAGCTCGAGCACGTACATCGCGGCCGGGGGGCCGGACAGGAGGTCGAGCGCGGGCTCGCCGAGGTTGCCTCCGACCCGCACTTCGATCCCGGCGGCCTTCGAGAATTCGCCGACGAGCGTCGTCACGGTGCTCTTGCCGTTCGTGCCCGTGATTCCGACTACGCGGCCCCCGGCCTCGCGCGCGAAGAGTTCGATGTCGCCGATGAGGTCGAGGCCCTGAGCCGCCGCCTTTCGCAGGAGCGGCTCGGCAAGCGATACGCCCGGCGAGACGATGATCTGGTCGGCGCCATCGAGCACGGCGGCATCGAAACCGCCGAGCGAGGTCTCGGCCTCCGGCACGAGGCGCCGCAGTTCGGCGAGTCCCGGCGGCGACGCGCGCGAATCGGTCACGACGAGCCGGTGGCCGCGCGCCGCGAGATGGCGCGCGCAGGACACGCCGGTGCGGCCGAGGCCCACGATCACGCTGCGCGGATGGGTGGCGCCCTGCTGCATCAGCGGAGCTTCAACGTTGCCAGCCCTATGAGGACCAGCATGAATGAGATGATCCAGAAGCGGACGATCACCTTGGGCTCGGCCCAGCCTTTCAGCTCGTAGTGGTGGTGGATCGGCGCCATGCGGAATATGCGCTTGCCGCGCAGCTGGAACGAGGCGACCTGCAGGATCACCGAGACCGTCTCGAGCACGAAGATGCCGCCCATGATCGCAAGCACGATTTCCTGCCGCACGATCACTGCCACAACGCCGAGCGCGGCGCCGAGCGCGAGCGCCCCGATGTCGCCCATGAACACCTGGGCGGGATAGGTGTTGAACCAGAGGAAGCCGAGGCCCGCGCCGACGATCGTCGCGAGGAAAATGAGCATCTCGCCGGCGCCCGGCACGTACGGGATCTGGAGGTAGGCCGCGAAATCGACGCGGCCCGTCACGTAGGCGAAAACGCCGAGCGCTCCGGCGACCATGACGCAGGGCATGATCGCGAGGCCGTCGAGGCCGTCAGTCAGGTTGACCGCATTGCTCGAGCCGACGATCACGAAATAGGTGAACACGACGAATGCGACCGCGCCCATCGGCAGCGCGACATTCTTGAAGAACGGGACGTAGAGCGCGGTCTCGGCGGGGCCTTCCGCCGTCTGCCAGAGCACGAGCGCGGCCGCGATTCCCGCCAGCGACTGCCAGAGGTATTTCCAGCGCGCCGCGAGCCCGCGCGGATCGCGCACGACGAGCTTCAGGTAGTCGTCGTAGAAACCGATGAGCCCGAAGGCGAGCGTCACCGTAAGCGCGATCCAGACGAAGCGGTTCGTCAGGTCCGCCCAGAGGAGCGTGCCCGACGTGACGGCGACAAGGATCAGTGCTCCGCCCATCGTGGGCGTACCCATCTTTCCGAGATGCGATCCCGGACCGTCGTCGCGGACCACCTGGCCGACCTGCCGCGCCGCGAGCATCCGGATCATCGAGGGTCCGACGAAAAGCGCAATCGTCAGCGCGGTAAGCGCCGCAAAGATGGCGCGAAGCGTCAGGTAGCCGAAGACGCGAAACCCGCCGTAGTAATCCGCCAGCCATTCGAACAGGTCGAGAAGCATGTCGCTCCCTCAGTTCCCGTTTCCGGCCGCAGCGAGCGGCTGCAAAAGCCGTTCGACAACGCGTTCCAGCCGGTTGACGCGCGAGCCCTTGATCAGCACCGTCACGCCGGTCTCGAGGTTCTCTGCGAGCGCGTCGCCAAGACGCGCCGCGTCCTCGTACCAGGTGCCGCGCCCGCCAAAGGCGGCAACCGCGTGCCGCGCCGCGGCGCCCATCACGAACAGGCGGGTGATGCCGGCGCGGCGCGCGTAGTCGCCGACGCCCGCGTGACTGGCCACGGTTTCCTCGCCAAGTTCCGCCATCTCGCCTAGCACGAGCCAGTGCTCGCCGGGCAGTGCGCAAAGCACGTCGATGCCAGCGCGCACCGAACTCGGGTTCGCGTTGTACGAATCGTCGATCAGCCAGGAACCGCGCGGACCCGGCTTCAGCTGCAGGCGTCCCGCGACCGGTCGCATGAGCTCGAGGCCGGCGACTAGCGCCGGCAGCCCGACGCCCGCGGCGTGCGCCGCTGCGGCGGCGCCGAGCGCATTCGACACGTTGTGGCGGCCCGCGAGTCCGAGTCGCACGCGCGCCTGCTCGCCCGCGAGCGTGAGAGTGAACTGGGTGATGAAAGCGCCGCCTTCGATGCGGACCTGGATCGCGGATGCCCGCACCTCGGCCGGCGCGTCGATGCCGAAGCACACGACTCTCGTGCCGCGCGACATTGCGCGCCACAGGCCGTTGAACGGGTCGTCGGCGTTGATGACCGCGGTGCCCGAAGGCGGCAGCGCCGCGAACATCTCGCCCTCAGCCCGCGCGACGCCCTCAATGTCGCCGAAGCCCTCGAGATGCTCGTCGCCGGCATTCGTCACGACGGCGATTCCCGGCGCCGCGAGCGCGGCGAGCGCCGCGATCTCACCCGGATGATTGGCGCCCATCTCGATCACGCCAAAGCGGTGCGCGGGATCGAGGCGGAGCAGCGTCAGCGGGACGCCGATGTGGTTGTTCAGGTTGCCACGCGTTGCCAGCGTTGGCCCGGCACGCCCGAGAATGGCGGCGAGTAGTTCCTTGGTCGTCGTCTTGCCGTTGCTGCCGCCGACGCCGAGGATGAGGGCCTGGCTCTTCTGCCGCCAGGCGCGCGCGAGCGCGGTGAGCGCGGCCTGCGCATCCTGCGCAACCACCTGCGGCAGGCGGGCTTCAACAGGCCTCTCAACGAGCGCGGCAGCGGCGCCCCGCTCTGCCGCGGCGGCGACGAATGCATGCCCATCAAAGCGCTCGCCGCGAAGCGCCACGAAGAGCTGGCCGCGTTCGATCGTCCGCGAATCGATCGAGACGCCCTCAAACGCAGCATCGCTGCCGGCAAGTCGGCCGCCGGTGGCTGCGACAACGTCCGCAAGGCGCGCCTTCATTGCGCGCTCCCCATTCGCACGCGCAGGCATTCGCGGTCGCTGAAGGGCCGCCGCTCGTCGCCGACGATCTGGTATTCCTCGTGGCCCTTGCCCGCGATCAGCACGGCGTCGCCCGGCTGCGACTCGTCGATCGCGGCTCGGATGGCGAGCGCACGGTCACGCTCCACGCGTGCGCGCGCGGGCGCGCGCATCCCCGAGAGGATCATCGCGACGATTCGATCGGCATCCTCGCTGCGCGGGTTGTCGTCAGTGACGATCACCCGGTCGGCGAGGCGCTCGGCGGTCTCGCCCATGATCGGGCGCTTGCCCGGGTCCCGGTCGCCGCCGCAGCCGAAGACGGCAAACACGCGGCCGCGCGCATGCGCACGGAGCGCAATGAGGGCCTTCGCAAGTGCGTCGGGCGTGTGCGCATAGTCGACGACCGCGAGCGCACCGTTCGCGAGCCGATGGCTTTCCATGCGTCCCGGCGGCGCGGTGCAGGCGCCGAGCGCGCCAAGCGCGTCGTCGACGTCGAACTGCCAGGCAAGCAGCATGCCGAGCGTGATCGCAAGATTCTCGGCGTTGAACCCGCCGATGAGCCGCGAGCGCAGCCTCCGGTTGCCGAAGTGGCCGCGTATCTCGAGTTCGATGCCGCGCGGCGCGGCGTGTACTCGACCGACGTGGATGAAGCGCGCAGCCG
Organism: uncultured Steroidobacteraceae bacterium; assembly: GCA_964412975.1. Lineage (GTDB taxonomy): Bacteria > Pseudomonadota > Gammaproteobacteria > Steroidobacterales > Steroidobacteraceae > SCUD01. The sequence goes on along the minus strand of CAYPQX010000134.1, from coordinate 14,092 downwards.
ACGGAACCTCGCCGCCGACCGCAATCGCGGTCAGCACGACCGGCCCAGCGAGCGCCGCGGCGAAGCGCGCGCCGGCAGGGTCGCCGACATTGATTACCGCGTGTTCGAGTCCCGGATAGCGGAAAAGCCGCGCCTTGGATTCCGCGTAGCGCTCCATCGTGCCGTGGTAATCGAGGTGATCGCGGCTCAGGTTGCAGAAGCCGGCGACTCGCATGCGCACGCCGTCGACCCGTCCCTGATCGAGCGCGTGCGAGGACACCTCCATCGCGACATGCGTCGCGCCGGCGTCGGCAAGCGCCCGCAGCTGGCGGTGCAGCGAAATGACGTCGGGCGTCGTGAGCGCTCCTCCTTCAATGCGTGGCGGGAATCCCGCGCCGAGCGTGCCGAGATAGGCGCCGCGCCGGGCGAGGCGCTCGACCGCGCTGGCAAGGAGCCATGCGCAGGTGGTCTTCCCGTTGGTCCCCGTCACGCCCGCGACCGCAAGCTGCGACGAGGGTGCACCGTAGAATCGGTCGGCGATGCCGCCGAGCCGGTCGCGGAGTTCGCGCACCGCGACATAGGCGATTTCACCGCTCGTCGCCCCCGGCGACCGTCCCTCCGCGGGATCCCAGAGAATCGCGCGGGCGCCACGGGACGCCGCCTGTCCGGCATATTCAAGGCCGTGGCGGCTGCCGCCCTTGAGCGCGACGAACGCATCACCCGCGCACACGGCTCGCGAATCGAGCGTGAGTCCCGCCACGGCGAGGTTCGGCGCGGGGGCGATGCCGGACAGCAGTTCGTCGAGGTGCACCGATCCGCTCAAGGCGCGGCCTCCGCGAAGTTCAGCGGCGAGACACGCGCAAGGTCGTCCGGCGCGACCGACATCAGCCGAAGCGCGCCGGCAGTCACCGCGGAGAAGACGGGTGCCGCGACGTCGCCGCCGTAATACAGGACGCCGCTCGGCTCATCGATCATGACGACGACGGCAAGTCGCGGCTGCGTCGCCGGCACGACACCCGCAAAGACCGACAGGTAGCGATCGGTCGAATAGCCTCCGGCCGTCGCCTTCCACGCCGTGCCCGTCTTGCCCGCAACGCGATAGCCGGGCACTGCGGCCTTGACGCCCGTGCCCGCCGGCTTCACGGCCCCCTCGAGCAGGCTGATCAGTTCGCGGGCGACTTTCTGCGGCATGACGCGCTCGCCCGGTACCGCTTCCTCGGCCCGGCGGAAAGTGATCGGGCGATGCAGGCCGGATGCGCCGACTGTCGCGTAGGCCTGCGCAAGCTGCAGCGGCGTCACGGACAGGCCGTAGCCGTAGGCCATCGTCGCGATGCCGATCGGCCGCCAGTTCGCGACGCCGGTGAGAAGGCCTGCCGACTCTCCCGGAAATCCGCTCGCCGTGACTTCGCCAAACCCGAGCGCGCGCAATGTCCCGTGCATCTGCTCCGGCTCGAGCGACAGCGCGATCTTCGCCATGGCGACATTGCTCGAGCGCGAGAGCACCTGGCCCATGTCGATGGTGCCGAGGTCGTGCTTGTCCCGGATCAGCTTGCGGTTGACCGTGAATGGGATCGCGTCGATCGACGAGTCCGCCCGATAGCGGCCCGAAGCGAGCGCGGCCGCGATGACGAATGGCTTGATGCTGGAGCCCGGCTCGAAGATGTCTGTCGCCGCGCGATTGCGATAGCGCGCGACCTCGTACTGTGCGCGGTCGTTGGGATTGAACGACGGCTGGTTCACCATCGCGAGCACTTCGCCCGTCGCGATATCGATCACGATCACCGTACCTGCCCGCGCGCGATGGGTACGGATGGCGCCTTTCAGCTCGCGGTACGCGAGATACTGGATTCGCAGGTCGAGGCTCGTGTGGAGATCCTCGCCCGGAACCGGGGTGCGGTTGATTTCGACGTTCTGGACGATGCGCCCATGCCCGTCCTGTATGACGCGCTTCTCCCCGTCGATTCCGGCGAGCGACCGGTTGTAGGCGAGTTCGAGGCCCTCCTGTCCGTCCTCGTCGAGGTTCGTGAAGCCGAGCACGTGACCGGTGATCTCGCCGTTCGGGTAGTAGCGCCGGTATTCCCGCAGCAGGTACACGCCGGGAATGCCGAGCTTCTTGATCTTCGCGGCTTCGTCGGGATCCATGTGACGCGCGACATAAAGGAACTGCCGGTCGAGGTTGCTGGTGACCCGCTGCTCGAGCCACTGGCGGTTCTGCTTGAGCGCGCGTGCAAGCTTTGCAATTCCCTCGCCGGCCTGCGCGAACTCGGGCGGGTTCACCCACACCGTGTCGACCGGCGAGCTGACGGCGAGCGGTTCGCCGAAGCGGTCGAGCACGGCGCCGCGATGCGCGATCATCTTGGCGTTGCGCGCATGGCGCATGTCGGCCTGCTTCGCGATGAACTGCTGGTCGAACACCTGCAGCTGGACCGAGCGTCCGAGCAGCACGATCGCCGCGAGCAGCAGCAGGCCGGTCATGAACCGCGCGCGCAGCCGGAACTGCGGCGCGTCGAACTCGACTTCACCGTCCCTGCGCCTCATGGGGCGACGATCCGCACTTCGTCAGGCTTCGGGAACACCATGCCCCGCCGCGTCGCCGCAACGCTCTCGACGAAGCCGTGGTTGGACCACGCGCTCTGCTCGAGCTGCAGCTGGCTCCACCCGATGTTGAGCGCGTCGCGTTCCGCTGAAAGACTCTCGAGTTCCACGAACAGAGCGCGCGATTCGTGCCTCGCGCGCACGACGGCGACCGCCGAGACGAGCACCGCGATCCACAGGAGCGGCAGGCCGATGAGCACCCAGCGCCGGCTCATGACGCGAGCCTCTCGGCGACGCGCATTACGGCGCTTCGCGCGCGCGGATTGCGCGCGACTTCGGATTCGTCTGCGAACGTCGCGCGGCCGACGAGCCGCAGCCGTGGCCGGGCCGCGGCCGGAATGGCCGGCAGGCCGGCCCATGCCGGATCCTCGCGCGACGCGGCGCGCATGAAGCGCTTGACGATCCGGTCCTCGAGCGACTGAAAGCTGATGACGACCAGGCGGCCTGCAGGCGCTAGTGCCGCAACTGCCTGCGGCAGCGCGCGCTCGATCTCGCCGAGTTCGTCATTGACGTGTATCCGGAGCGCCTGGAACGTGCGGGTCGCCGGATGGCGGCCCGGCTCGCGCCCGGGTACGGCGGCGGCGACGATGCCCGCGAGGCGCCCCGTCGTTTCGACCGGGCCCGATTTCCGCGCCTCGACGATCGCATGTGCAATGCGCCGCGCATGCCGCTCTTCGCCGAGCCGCGCAATCACGGCGCCGATCTCGCGTTCATCCGCACGTGCAAGGAAAGCGGCGGCGGATTCGCCGGCATCGGGATCCATGCGCATGTCGAGCGGGCCATCGCGCAGGAAACTGAAGCCGCGCCGCGCTTCATCGAGCTGCGGCGACGAAACGCCGAGATCGAAGAGGACTCCCTGCGCGCTGCCTGCAGGGACGTGTCGTCCGAGCTCGGAAAAAGGCGCGTGCACGATCGTCGTGCGGGAGTCCCCGGCAAAAAGCACGGACGCAGCCGCGCAGGCCTCGGAATCGCGATCGATTGCAAGCAACTTCCCCTCTTTCCCGAGCCGGCCAAGGATTTCCCCGGCATGACCACCGCGACCGAACGTCGCGTCCACGTAGCAGCCGTCGGCCCGGATCGCGAGCGCATCGATCGCCGCATCCCGGAGCACCGGCGCGTGTACCCCGCCGCGCGGCTCTTCGTCCGGCACGCCGTTCGGCGCGCCGATCACAATGAAAGCGAGCCCAGTTCCGCCGGCAGCGACATCGACGATTCCTCGCCGTTCAGCCACTGCTCGCGGCGCTCATCCCATCGCTGTTCGTCCCAGAGCTCGAAGCGATTGCCCTGGCCGATCAGCATCGCGTTACGTTCGAGATGCGCGAATCCGCGCAATGTCGGCGGCAGCAGCAGGCGTCCGTGCCCGTCGAGTTCGACGTCGGTCGCATGACCGACCATCAGTCGTTGCAGTCGCCGCGCATGCTCGTTCAAGGTCGGCAGTCGCATGAGCTTCCGTTCGATTTCTTCCCAGTCAGGCAGCGGGTAGATCAGCAGGCACTGATCGCGGTCGATCGTGACCACGAGATGGGACTCGCCGCGTTCGGCCAGACGCTCGCGATACCGGGTGGGAATGACCATCCGGCCCTTCGCATCGAGGGTGACCTTGGTAGCGCCGCGGAACATGTGTCAAAACGGGACGTTGTCCCATTTCCCCCCACTTTCTCCCACTCGCTGCCACTATAGGCAGGCCGGGACGGTGGGTCAACGGGTTAACGCGAGAAATTTCGTGACGCGTCAGACACTTAGCGCCGACGGCGAAAGCCCATTCTCAGACAAGTCAGCAATACTGAAATCAGCGACTTACGGGGCGCTTCTACAGCGACTTGTTAGGAGTGTCCCTTTTCTTGATTCTTGGCTGGGACTGAGATGGGAGTCGGCCGATAAGCCGGGTTCTGTCGAGGGCAATCATTCCTCTGGGATGCACGTCGCCGTACACCTCAAGCAGCCTACCCGGAAGCGCGCACGGGCCGTGCGTTGCGGCTTTCACCGCGTGCTTCCCTATTTGGCCTTGCTCCCGGCGGGGTTTGCCTTGCCGTCGCCGTTGCCGTCGACGCGGTGCGCTCTTACCGCACCATTTCAACCTTGCCGTCACGCTTGCGCGCGCTTGGGCGGTATCTTTTCTGTTGCACTTTCCGTGGGCTCGCGCCCCCCAGGCGTTACCTGGCGCCGTGCCATGCGGAGCCCGGACTTTCCTCTGTTTTCTTGCGAAAACAGCGATTGCCTGGCCGACTCCCATACACAACATAGTGCGTCGGGCGCCATGCCTCAAGCGGAATCGGGCGGCACCTGCTTCGAGATTGAAAGCGCCCGCGCGTAGGCGTCGCTGCGGCGGACGCCGGTCAGTCCCGCTGCGGCCGCAGCAGCCGAGGACGGCGGCAGGTACCGGAGCAGCACGGCGAGCGTTTCGTCGAGGCGCGCCGCGGCGGGCTCGGGCTCTGCCGCACCCTCGACGAGCACCACGGACTCGCCGCGTCGCATGTCCGGATCGTCCTTCGCGCGAAGCGCCAGTTCGCCAAGGCTGCCGCGATAGAAAGTCTCGAACCGCTTGGTCATTTCGCGCGCAACGCAGGCGCGCCGCGAGTCTCCGCAGGCGGCAGCAAGGTCTTCGAGGCAGTCTGCGATCCGGTGCGGCGCCTCATAGAGAACCAGCGTGCGCGTTTCGGCCGCGAGTTCCGTGAGGCGGCGCCTGCGCGCTGCCGCACGAGCGGGCAGGAAGCCCTCGAAGCAGAAGCGGTCGCTCGAAAGGCCTGCCGCAGACAGCGCGGTAATCGCCGCGCAGGGACCGGGCAAGGGCGTGACGACGATGCCGGCCTCGATCGCCGCGCGAACCAGCTGGTAGCCGGGATCGCTGACGAGGGGCGTGCCGGCGTCGCAGACGAGCGCAATGCTCTCTCCGGCGCGCAGGCGACCGACCAGCTCGGCCGAGCGCGCCCGTTCATTGTGCTCGTGCAGGGATACGAGCGGCCGCTCGAGGCCGAGCTCGCGCAGCAGGTGCGCGCTGTGGCGCGTGTCTTCCGCGGCGACTGCACCAACGCCCGCGAGAATCTCGCGCGCACGCGCAGAAATGTCGCCCATGTTGCCGATCGGCGTCGCGACCACGTAGAGCACGCCGGCCTGTGTCGCTATAAGATGTCCCTCCCCGACCGCACCGGGCGGCCGGATGATCCTCGCCAAGGGCCGCCGCCGATGCAAGCGAATGTCAGGATCGCCAGGAATTCCGTCGCCACCCTGCTGCTCGCGGCCCTCGTGGCTGCGTGCCAGATGGCAGGCCTCCCGTCACCCGGCGGCGCGGATGCTGCCGCGGAGCGCGCCTCACGCCACTCGCGCCAGGGCGACCACGCGGCGGCCGCGCGTAGCTACGAATCCGCGGCGCGAAGCGCGGTCGAAGGCGACCGCAATACATACTGGCTCGCCGCGGCCGGCGAATGGCTCCAGGGCGCCGACGTCAGTGCCGCGGAAGCCGCGCTTGCGAATGTGGCGGCACCGCTTTCCGCCGCCGACACGCGCGAGCGGCTGCGGCTCGACACCGAGGTCGCGCTGGCGCGCGGCGACACCGCGCGCGCGGCGGAACTCCTGCGAGGCATCCCGGGCGACGATGCGGCGACGCTCGCGACCCGCGCCCGCGTGCAGTTCGGAAGCCTCAAGGTCGCGGATGCAGTTTCCAGCCTGGTCGCGCGCGACCGGCTCCTCACCAACGCTGACGACAAGCTCGCGAACCAGCGCATGATCGTCGAGGGGATCCGCGCCTCGGTCCTTCGCGGCGCCGACGTGCGGACGCCTGCAGGTGCCGATCCGGTGCTGGCGGGTTGGCTCGAGCTCGGGCGAATCATCGCTGACACGCAGGCGGGCGCTCTCGGCGGACAACGCCGCGTCCAGTCCTGGCGCGAGCGCTACCCCGCGCATCCCGCGAGCGAATCCCTCTGGAAGGGCATGCTCGAGCGCCCGTTGGCGCCGAGTGAGCAGCCGCACCAGGTCGCCCTGCTGCTCCCCTTGTCCGGCCGCTCGGCGGCCGCGGGCACGGCGGTGCGCGACGGATTCCTGAGTGCGTACTACGACGACGGCAACGCGTCGCGACCGAAACTGAAAGTCTATGACGTCGCCACCCGCGACGCGCCTTCTGCCTATCTCCAGGCGCTCGCGGACGGCAGTGACTTCGTCGTCGGCCCGCTGACGCGCGAGGAGGTTGCCGCGCTCGCGACGCTCGCGGACGGCCGCGCGACGACGCTCGCGCTCAATTTCCTGCCGGACGGCGTGCTGGTGCCGGACCGTTTCTTCCAGTTTGCGCTGTCGCCGGAAGACGAAGCCCGGCTTGCGGCCCGCCGCATCGTCGCCGACGGACGGATGAGCGGCGTAACGCTCGTGCCACAGTCCGACTGGGGACGAAGGATCCATGCCGCTTTTGCCGAGGAATTCGCCGCTGCCGGCGGGCAGATCGTGGATTCGGCGGACTACCTGCCGTCGACTGCGGACTTCAACGAATTGCTGCGCCGCCTGCTTCGCACGACCGGTCAGCGCGGCAGCACGCCCCGGGCCGACGCACAGTTCATCTTCGTCGCTGCGCAGCCCGTCTACGGGCGCCTGATCCGCACGCAGCTGCGATTCAACTATGCGAGCGCCCTGCCGATGTATGCGACTTCGGACATCTTCGATCCGGCCGGTTCCGGCAACGTGGACCTCGACGGCGTGATATTCCCCGACATGCCCTGGATTATCGACTCCCAGGGCACGCCTGCGAGCGCTCGCGATGTCGCCAAACGTGTCTGGCCGGAGCGAAACGGCCAGCTCGAGCGCCTGCACGCGTTCGGCTACGACGCATTTCGCCTGATCGGTGAATTGCGCCGCCTTCGCGCCGGCAGTTCGACACCGTTGCCGGGCATGACCGGCCGGCTTGCGGTTGACAGCCAGGGCCGCGTGCGCCGCGAGCTCGGCTGGGCGCAGATCGTGGGCGGGCGACCCGTGCCCTGGCCGCAACCGCTCGAGTTCGCCCCCGCCACATGAGCGTCCCGCCGCATCTCGCGCTCGGCCGCGCGGCCGAGGCGGCTGCGGCCCGAATGCTCGAACGCGCGGGCTACCGCATCCTCACCGCTAATTTCCGCGCGAAGGGCGGCGAACTCGATCTGGTGGCAATGGATGGCACTGCGCTTGCGATCGTCGAGGTCCGCTATCGCGCGGACGATCGCTTCGGTGGCGCCGCCGCCAGCATCACGGCCGGCAAGCGCGGCCGCATCGTCCGCGCCGCCCGCGCCCTCCTCGCGACCCACCCGCCGTTGGCAAAATTGCCGGCACGATTCGATGTCGTTGAAGTCACCGGACCTGTCGACGCCTTCGACTGCCACCTCATCCGAGGCGCGTTCAGCCTCTAGCCCATTCTCGCATCGCAAGCGCGGTGGGGGGGTTCTCGCGCTTTCCACCGGGCACTTTAACCTTTGTCGCAGCACTAAATCGGTGGCGAAAACGGTGAACGTCCCCTTTGGAAAGCCGGAGTTCGCGAGCGAGAAACCTCGCCGGATCCCGCTCGCGGCGCGAGTCTTATCTACTTGATGACGCGTAGCTTCGGCCGGCTGCCGGTGTCGCTGGGACCCGACACCGGCGGCGGTGCTTCGCCTTCGTCCTGAAAGAGCATGCCCTGGCCCGTCTCGCGGGCGTAGATGCCGAGAACGGCGCCGACGGGAACGCGCACCTGCTGGGAGACGCCGCCGAAGCGCGCGGAAAATTCAATCCACTCGTTGCCGAGCTTCAGACCCTGAGTCGCCTGCCAGCCGACGTTCAGCGTGATGCGCCCGTCACGCACATAGGCCCGCGGTACTTCAGTGGTCGTGGCACTTGCATCGACGACCAGGTGAGGCGTCTGGTTGTTCGCGGTCATCCACTCGTGCATCGCGCGAACGAGGTAAGGCCGTCGCGAAATTGGCGCCGCGGCCATGGACTCAGTTCCTCATCGCCTGCGGGCGGATCATTTCACGTCCTTCCAGTATTCCTTGTAGAGGAGCCATGAGAACGTCGTGAACATCAGGAGAAAGAGGATGACCCAGACGCCGAGCGACTTGCGCTGAGCCTTTGCGGGTTCGGAGACGTATTCGAGGAAAGCGACCGTGTCGCGCACGAAACTGTCGAAGGCTGGGGCCGGCATCTCGCCGGGCGTTCCGGGTTCGAGCGCCACGAGGTGCTCGGTCTCCTTGCCTTCCTTGTCCACCACCTTTTCGAAGCGGGGACGCTGCGCGCCCTGGAGCCCCGCGAGCACGTTCGGCATCGCGGTCTGCGGCAGCACTGCGTTGTTCGCGCCGGTCGGACGCGACGGATCCTCGAAAAAGGACCGCAGGAAGGTGTACACGTAGTCCACGCCGCGACTGCGGGCGATCAGCGACAGGTCCGGCGGCACGTTGCCGAACCACTGCCGGGCCTTCTCCGCCGGCATCGCCGACTCCATCGTGTCGTAGATGCGCATGCCGGTGAACATCAGGTTCGCGCGCACTTCTTCTTCGGTGAGCGCGAGGTCTTCCGCGACCTGGCTATAGCGCATGTATTTCGCCGAATGGCAGCCGAGGCAGTAGTTGACGAAGTTGCGTGCGCCGCGCTGCAGCGATGCGAGGCTCGACACGTCCGTGTTCGCTTCCTGCAGCGGATAGCCCTCGGTCGCCGCGAGCGCCGCCGCCGGCAGGGCCGCGACCACGAGGACGAGCGCGCACAACGCCTTCAAGTGGTCACCCGCGATGGTTCCGGCTTGTGGCGGTCGATGCGCGAATACCAGGGCATCGCCAGGAAGAAGGCGAAGTACAGGAGGGTCCCGATGACCGACATCGTCTGGAATGGCTGAACGGCGGGCTTCAGGCCGCAATAGCCGAGCATGATGAAATTCGCGGCAAAGACCATCAGCGCGATTTTGTAGATCGGGCCACGGTAGCGGATCGACTTGACCGGCGACTTGTCGAGCCAGGGCACGAAAAACAGCATCAGGATCGAAGCGAACAGGACCAGAACGCCCCAAACCTGCGTGCCCGCGAAGGCCGGCACGGCGCGGAGGATCGCGTAATAAGGTGTGAAGTACCAGACGGGCGCGATGTGCTCCGGCGTCAAGAGCGGATTCGCGGGCTCGAAATTCGGCGCTTCGAGGAAGAGACCGCCCATTTCGGGCGCAAAGAAGACGACGGCCGCGAACAGTACGAGGAAGACGCTCAGGCCGAAGATGTCCTTGACCGTGTAATAGGGATGAAACGGTATCCCGTCGAGCGGATGGCCGTCCCCTCCCTTCGCCTTCTTGATCTCGATGCCGTCCGGATTATTCGATCCGACCTCGTGCAGCGCGAGGATGTGCGCGACGACCAGGAAGATCAGCACCAGCGGCAGCGCGACGACATGCAGCGCGAAGAACCGGTTCAGAGTGATGTCCGAGATGAAATAGTCGCCTCGGATCCACTCGATCAGAAAATCGCCGATCAGCGGGAAAGTGCCGAAGAGCGACACGATCACCTGCGCGCCCCAGTAGGACATGTTACCCCAGGGCAGCAGGTACCCGAAGAATGCTTCGGCCATCAGCCCGAGATAGATCAGGACGCCGAAGATCCACAGGAGCTCCCGCGGCTTGCGGTGCGAACCGTAAAGCAGCGCCCGGAACATGTGCAGGTAGACGACGATGAAGAACGCCGACGCGCCGGTCGAATGCAGGTAGCGGATGAGCCAGCCCCACTCGACGTCGCGCATGATGTATTCGACGGAACCGAAAGCCTCCGTTGCCGAGGGCTTGTAGCTCATCGTCAGGAAGATGCCCGTGACGATCTGAAGCGCCAGCACGAAGAGTGCGATCGAGCCGAAGTAGTACCAGAAATTGAAGTTCTTCGGCGCGTAGTACTCCGACACGTGCTCTTTCCAGAGCGACGTCATCGGAAAACGCGCGTCGATCCAGGCACCGAACGCCGCCATCCGGCCGCCCGCGGCCGGCGCTTCCCGCGCCCCCATCAGGCGACGCTCCCCTGGTCGAGGCCGATCACGAGGTGACCGCTGTCGGCGAACGCGTAGGGCGGTACCTCGAGGTTCGTCGGCGCTGGAACTCCGCGGAACACGCGTCCGGACAGGTCGAACATGGAACCGTGGCAGGGGCAGAAGAAGCCGCCGGGCCAGTCCGCGTTCAGCACGCCGTCGGCACTCGCGCCCGCATTCAGCCGGTTCTGCGGCAGGCAGCCGAGATGGGTGCAGACTCCGAGCACGACGAGGTATTCGGGATTGATCGCGCGCGCGGGATTCCTGGCGTACTCGGGTTGCCGCGACTGCTCCGAACCGGGATCTGCGAGCTGCTCATCGTTCCCGTCGAGTCGGGCGATCATCTCGGGTGTGCGCCGCACGACCATGACGGGCTTGCCGCGCCACTCGATCTTGATCATCGCGCCCGGCTCGAGCTTGCTGATGTCGATCTCGACCGGCGCCCCCAGTGCTTTCGCACGGGCGCTCGGTTTCCAGGACGCCAGGAACGGCACGGCGGAAAAAGCGACGCCGACGGCACCGGTCAGGGCTGTCGCCACGGTGAGAAGCTGCCGCCTTCCCCTGTCGATTGCTTCGCTCATCGATTGATTTTCGTTCGTTGCAGGGATTGTCGCATTATACACGGCCAAACACGGACGATCGGAGGCGGCCGCGATCATGTCGGTCATTCCGGGCTGGTTGCGCTGGATTTCACCCTGGGTCGCGCTCGGACTCGCGGCGGCGCTCGCGTTCGTGTTGCTGCGGCCCGCGCCTCAGGAAACGGCGCGGGCCGTATCGCCGCCCGCGACATCCGGGGCGCCGGCCGATGCGACCGAAGCCGGCGGCAATCCGCAGGTGTCCGCCGCGCCGCCGCAACTGCAGCTAGTGAGCTATGCCGACGCCGTCGACGCTGCCGCACCGGCCGTCGTCAACATCTACACCGAGCGGCGCGTCGTCGTGCCGAACGTCGCCGGCGTGCCTCCGCAATTCGGCCAGCTGTTCGGCGAAGTCTGGCCAGACTATCGCGAGCGCGTCGATCGCAGCCTGGGCTCCGGCATCATCTACGACGTCCGCGGCCACGTCGTCACGAACTATCACGTCATTGCACGCGCGACCCAGGTGCGCGTGCAGTTGCGCGATGGCCGCGAAGCGCCTGCGAAGCTGGTCGGCGTGGACTCCGACACGGACCTCGCCGTGCTCAAGATTGATCTCGGTACGCTGCCGATCATGCCGCTCGGGCGCTCGGATCGCCTGCGGGTCGGCGAGCCGGTGCTCGCGATCGGCAATCCACTCGGCCTCGGGCACACGGTCACACAGGGTATCGTCAGCGCAACCGGTCGTGGCCGGCTCGGCGTCTCGACCTTCGAGAACTTCATCCAGACCGATGCCGCGATCAACTTCGGCAACTCCGGCGGCGCGCTCGTCGACGCCACCGGGAAGCTGATCGGCTTGAACAGCGTAATCGCCGGTCGACAGGCGGGCATTGAGGGCATCGGCTTTGCCATTCCCGTCGATCTCGTACGCGGCGTCGTGGACGCAATCCTGCGCGACGGGCGCGTCGTGCGCGGCTGGATCGGCGTTGTGCCGCGCAACCTGAGCGCGGCAGAAATCGAGCAGACCGGCGTGCCCGACGGATCCGTTCTCGTCCGTGACGTTTACCGAGGAAGCCCAGCCGAAGCCCAGGGTATTTCGAGGGGCGACGTCATCACGCAGGTCAACGGCTCGCCACTGCGCGGCGCGCAGGACCTGCTCGCGCGCGTCGCCATGCTGAAACCCGGCCAGGGCGTGCGCCTCAGGCTCTGGCGACGCGCGTCAGCCGAAAGCGACGGTCTCGAGCACAGCGTGCGGATCGAGGTCGTTGAGCGTCCGCGGGAAGCCGGTGCTTCGCGCTCGTCCTGAGTCGCGACGCTCCTAGGTGCTCGGGCCCGGCAGGCGGCGGATATCGGCGCCGAGGCGGCCCAACTTCTCTTCGATGAATTCGTAGCCGCGGTCGATATGATAGATGCGCTGCACGTCAGTCGTGCCCTCGGCCACGAGTCCCGCAAGCACGAGGCTCGCCGAGGCGCGCAGATCGGTCGCCATGACCGGCGCGCCCGACAGGCGCGGTATGCCGTGGATCACGGCGGTGTGTCCCTCGATGCGCACATCGGCGCCGAGACGGCGCAGTTCCAGCATGTGCATGTAGCGATTTTCGAAGATCGTCTCGACGATCGTGGCAACGCCGTCGGCGACGGTGTCGAGCGCCGCGAACTGCGCCTGCATATCGGTCGGGAATCCGGGATACGGCGCCGTGCGGATGTCCACGGCGGCCGGGCGGCGTCCATGCATGTCCACCTCGATCCAGTCGGCGCCAACGGTCACGACGGCACCCGCCTCGCGCAGCTTCGCGATCACGGCGTCGAGATGATCGGGGCGCGAGTCGGTCACACGCACGCGGCCGCCGGTGATGGCGCCCGCGACGAGGAACGTCCCGGTCTCGATGCGATCCGGCAGCACCGCATACTCGCAGGCACCCAGGCGCTCGCAGCCCTCGATTACGATCGTGTCCGTGCCCGCACCCGTTATTTTCGCGCCCATCGCCGTCAGGAAACCCGCAAGGTCGGCGATCTCCGGCTCGCGCGCGGCATTCTCGATCGCCGTGCGGCCGCGGGCGAGCGTCGCCGCCATCATGAGGTTCTCGGTGCCTGTGACGGTCACCGTGTCGAGCACGATGCGCGCCCCGCGCAGTCGCCCGGCCTTCGCATGGATGTAGCCGTTCTCGATCGAGATGTCGGCGCCCATGGCCTCGAGGCCGGCGACGTGCAGGTTCACAGGACGCGCGCCGATCGCGCAGCCGCCGGGCAGCGAAACGCGCGCCTCGCCATGGCGCGCAAGGAGCGGACCGAGCACGAGGATCGAGGCGCGCATGGTCTTGACGAGCTCGTACGGAGCGACCGGGTCGCCGAGTCCGCGCGCATCGACCTCGACGCGCGTCCCCTGACCGGCCGTTACCGCGACACCCATGCGTCCAAGCAAGCGCATCATCGTCGTCACGTCGTGAAGCTTCGGCACGTTGGCAATGGTTACCGGCGCATCGGCCAGGAGGCCTGCGGCGAGAATCGGAAGGGCGGCGTTCTTGGCGCCCGAGGCGCGCACCTCGCCTTCGAGGCGCCTGCCGCCGGTGATTTGAAACTTCTCCAGAAGCGTGCTCCCTTAACCGCTGTTGCGGGCCGCCCATTCGTCGGGCGTCGGCGTGTCGAGCGACAGCGCGTGGATCTCGCCGCCCATCGCAGTGCCGAGCGCGCGATAGACGAGCTGGTGGCGCTGCAGCGCCCGCAGGCCCGCGAACTGCGCCGCAACAACGAGCGCGGCGAAATGCACGTTGTCTTCGGACTCGACGCGGACCGTCGACCCCGGCAGTGCGGTCTCGATCTGCTCCCTGATGTCGGCCGGCGTCATCGCGGCATTCTATGGTGCCGGGTGGTAAATTTAGGAATCGGGTGCGCCAGGAAAAGAAAAGTACGAACCCGCCCCAATTAGAAACCGGTGTAAGAAGCCCGACGGCACATAAAAGCCCCGCCAACACCAA
>CAYPQX010000133.1:0-6458 GCA_964412975.1 uncultured Steroidobacteraceae bacterium | reverse complement strand
GGCCGATGAAAATGCCGAAGTCGGTGATCGACTTGATCTGCCCGGATACCTTGTCGCCACGGTTGACGGTCGCGGAAAACTCGGCCCACGGGTTCGGCTGGCACTGCTTGATGCCGAGCGATATGCGGCGGCGCTCTTCATCGATCTCGAGCACCATGACTTCGACTTCCTGCCCGACCTGGACAACCTTCGCGGGATTCACGTTCTTGTTGGTCCAATCCATTTCGGACACGTGCACCAGTCCTTCGACGCCCTCTTCGATCTCTACGAAGCAACCGTAATCGGCGATATTCGTGATCTTGCCGAAGATATGGGAGCCTTGCGGGTAGCGACGGGCCAGATCGTGCCAGGGATCGTCACCCAACTGTTTGATGCCGAGCGAAACGCGCTGGCGCTCGCGGTCGAACTTGAGGATACGCACGTCGATTTCGTCGCCGACCTTGACGATCTCCGACGGGTGCTTGACGCGCTTCCAGGCCATGTCGGTGATGTGCAGCAGGCCGTCGATGCCGCCGAGGTCCACGAATGCGCCGTAGTCGGTCAGGTTCTTGACCGCGCCCTTGACGACGTCGCCTTCCTTGAGGTTGTCGAGGAGCTGCGAGCGCTCGGCACTGTACTCCTGCTCGACGACCGCGCGGCGCGACACCACGACGTTGTTGCGGCGCTGGTCCAGCTTGATGACCTTGAACTCGAGTTCCTTGCCTTCGAGGTAGCTCGGGTCGCGCACCGGGCGCACATCCACGAGCGAGCCCGGCAGGAACGCGCGGACGTTGTCGAGTTCCACCGTGAAGCCGCCCTTGACGCGACCGTTGATGATGCCGCGGACGATCTCGCCTTTCGTGAAGGCTTCTTCGAGGCGGGTCCAGGTACGAGCGCGCTTGGCCTTTTCGCGCGACAGCCGGGTTTCGCCCGAGCCGTCTTCGACGGCTTCGAGCGCCACTTCGATCTCCTGACCGATGGTGACGTCGACTTCTCCGTTTTCATTGCGGAATTGTTCCGCGGGAATCACTGCTTCGGACTTGAGTCCGACACTGACGATCACGACATCGGCGTTGATATCGACGATGGTGCCGGTCAGGATCTGGCCAGACTTGATCTGCTGGTTCGCGAGACTCTGCTCGAACATCTGCTGGAAAGATTCGGTCATTGGGTCTTCCGGGCCGCGGGGCCCATTGTGATTACTCTCCGGACGGCATCCCGCCACTCCGGGTCCTTGGTCAACGCGGCGCGGCATCCTGCCCCGCCGTCCTCGCCGGACCTGTCCGGCCTCGTCAATCCCCGCGCGCCGCCTCAGGAAACCGCTCGCGCGCGAGTGCTATGACCCGCCCGACGACCTCCTCGATGGACTTCGCAGTCGAATCCACGATGACTGCCTCCGGGACAGCGATCAGCGGGGCCACGGCTCGCGTGGTGTCCCGCCTGTCCCGCTCGGCGATCTCCGCGGAAAGGCCGGCAAGGCTACCACTCAACCCCTTTCCTTTCAACTGCTTATAGCGCCTGAGGGCCCTTTCCTCGGGGCTCGCAGTCAGGAAGATTTTGAGCCCGGCATCGCGAAAAACGATCGATCCCATGTCCCGTCCGTCGGCGACGAGGCCGGGTGGCTGCGCAAAGGCCCGCTGGCGGCCCAGCAGGGCCGATCTCACGTCCTGCCAGGCGGCGACCCGGGAAGCAGCCTCGCCGGTTGCTTCGGCGCGCAATTCGCGGGTTACGTCCTCGCCCGCCAGATGCACCTGTTCTTCGCCCTGGGCGTCCATGCCAAAGTGGACGTCGAGCTTCGCCGCGACCCGCGCATGTCCGGCGACATCGTCCGGCGCAAGGCCCGCGCACATGCCCGCAAGCGCCACCAGGCGGTAGAGAGCGCCGCTGTCGAGCAGGTGCCAGCGGAAATGCCGCGCGACCAGGCGCGCAACGGTGCCTTTGCCGGATCCGCCCGGTCCGTCAATGGCGATGACCGGAACCCGATTCAACCTGTCTCCTCCAGCTGAAGTCCCGCAGTCCGGGCCGCGGTCGCAAATCCCGGGAACGACGTCCCGACATTCTGCACGTCGCGGATTGTGACCGGGGATTGTGCACGGGCCGCCAACACCGCAAACGACATCGCCACTCGGTGATCTCCCCGGCTGTCGACGATACCGCCGGCCACGGTCCCACCTCGCACGCGCAGGCCGTCGGGGAGCGGCTCGACGTCCACGCCGAGCGCGACCAGACCATCGCTCATGGCAGACAGGCGATCCGTCTCCTTGACGCGCAGCTCGCCGGCGCCGGTTACGACTGTCTCCCCCTCGGCAACCGCCGCCGCAGCGAACAGGCATGGAAATTCATCCATCGCGATCGGCACGGACTCCGCCGGCACGGTGACGCCGCGGAGCGCCCCGGGCCGGACTTCAATGTCCGCGACTGGCTCACCGCCCCGGCCGGCGACAGGATGCAGGCGAATGTCCCCGCCCATCGACCGCAGGACGTCGAGCAGGGCCGTGCGCGTCGGATTGACTCCCACGCCACGGATCAGGAGCGGCGATCGCCCTGCGATCAAGCCAGCGACGATGAAAAACGCTGCGGACGAAAAATCGCCAGGCACGTCGATGCGCGTGGCGGCAAGTTGGGCCGGCCCTTCGAGCGACACGACCTGCTTTTCACGGGCAATTGCGACCCCGAATTCTTCGAGCAATATCTCTGTGTGATCGCGTGCACGCCCCGGCTCCCGGACAGTCGTCCGGCCCTCGGCCTGAAGGCCGGCCAGAAGAATGGCCGACTTCACCTGGGCGCTTGGCAGCTCCAGTCGGTGCTCGCATCCGCGGAGAGTCCGGCCCCCCGCGACTGTAAGGGGCGGCCTGCCCTCGTTCGTACGCACGTCCGCTCCCATCCGTCGCAATGGCACGGCGACACGCTCCATCGGACGCCGCATCAAGGACGCGTCGCCGACCAGGACCGAATCGAAGCGCTGGCCACACAGGAGCCCGGCGAGAAGTCGCATGCTGGTGCCGGAGTTGCCGAGATCAAGTGCGGCCGCCGCAGGCTGAAGACCCCGCATGCCGGCCCCATGGATCCGTACATCGCCCGGTCCGGGACGCTCGATGTGTACGCCCATGGCGGCGAACGCAGCCAGTGTCGCCAGGCAATCCTCGCCGTCCAGGAATCCATGAATCTCGGTGATACCCGTCGCGATCGAACCGAGCATGGCCGCACGATGGGAGATCGACTTGTCGCCGGGAACCCGCATCTCCCCGGCAACCCGGCCGTTGGGCATTGCGACGTAGTTTGCGGTTCGCGCGCTCACGAAGCGCCGGCGAGCGCCACGGACATCGCCTTCAGCAGGCGCTCGTTCTGGGCCGCGGTGCCGATCGTGATCCGCAGGTGATTCGGCAGATCGTAATTGGCAACCGGGCGCACGATCACTCCCTGGCGGAGCAACGCATCGTTGACCGCCGTCGCCGGTCGCCCCAGATCAACGAAGACGAAATTGCCTGCGGAAGCCGGCACCCGAAATCCGAGGCCTGATATCCCGCTCCGCAACTGCGCCATGCCCGCTCGATTCAGGGCAATCGTCGCTTCGAGATGCTCACGATCGTCGAGCGCGGCGGCAGCTGCCGCGAGGGCCGGGACGGAAACGTTGAACGGCTGGCGCACCCGGTTCAAGAGGTCGGCGATATCCGGGTGCGACAGCGCGTAACCAACCCGGAGTCCCGCGAGGCCATAAGCCTTCGAAAACGTCCGCGTGATCACGAGATTCGGATGCCGCGCGAGCCACTGCAAGCCGTCCGGTACGCCGAGTTCCGCGGAATACTCATGATACGCCTCGTCGAGGACAACGATGACCTCCGGCGGGACCATGCGCAGCAGGTCATCGAGCTCCCGTGCGGCGAGCCATGTGCCGGTCGGATTGTTGGGGTTGGCGAGAAAGATCATGCGCGTGCGCGGACCGATGGAGGCAAGGATGGCCGCCGGATCGTGACCCAGGGGCATCGCATGATCCGGCGGATTGGCCGCGGCGACGCGCGCCGTTGCGCCCGAGGCCTGGACGGCGTTCGGGTATACGGCGAACGCATACCTTGAATACACGGCCTCGAGTCCCGGCGTGAGGAATGCCTCGGCAAGCAGCACCAGAATGTCGTTCGAACCGTTGCCGAGCGTAACCTGGGCGAGGTCGAGGCCATGCTTCCTTGCAATCGCCGCGCGAAGCAGGTGGCCGCTGCCGTCCGGGTACAGGCCGACGCCGCCCATTGCCGTCGCAAGCGCGGCCCGCGCCAGGGGGCCGGGGCCCAGCGGATTCTCGTTCGAGGCGAGCTTGATGCTGTCCCTGATCCCAAGCTCGCGCTCGAGCGTCTCTGGCGGCTTGCCGGGAACATAGGGCGAAAGTTCGCGAACACCGGGTGCCGCAAGCGGTTCAAACCGGTTCACCCCGCCCTCCTAGACGACCCGGGCACTCAAGACTCCCTGGATCGTGCCAATGCGGTCGACCAGCCCTGCCGGCGCTTTTCCATCGATGTCGATCAGAGTGTAGGCGACCTCGCCTTTCGACTTGTTCAACAAGTCGGCGATATTGAGTCCGGCCTCGGCCAGCCGTGTCGAAATCTGGCCGACCATGTTCGGCACGTTGCTGTTCGAGATCGCAATGCGCGCGGTATTGGCTACGCGCGGCAGGGCTGCCTCGGGGAAGTTGACCGAATGCCGGATATTGCCGTTCTCGAGGTAGTCCCTGAGCGTGTCGGCCACCATCATCGCGCAGTTCTCCTCGGCCTCGCTGGTCGAGGCGCCGAGGTGCGGCAGGGCGACGACGCCTGGCACGCCCCGGATCGTCGACGATGGAAAATCGCAGACATAGGCGCCGAGCTTGCCGGAGCGCAGCGCGGCAACCACGGCGGACTCGTCGACGATGTCCGCACGGGCAAAATTCAGCACGGTGCCGCCATCCTGCATGTGGCGGAGACGCTTCGAATTCACGAGCCCGCGCGTCTCCTCGGTCAGCGGGACATGGACGCTGACCGCATCGGAGCGCGCGAACAGGTCGTCGAGACTCAGCGCCTGTTCCACGCCGGACGACAACTGCCAGGCGCGCTGCACCGTGATCTGCGGGTCGTAGCCGAGGACGCGCATGCCGAGCAAGTGCGCGGCATTTGCGACTTCGACGCCGATTGCACCAAGGCCGACGACGCCCAGCGTTCGGCCAGGCAGTTCATGGCCGATAAAGCGCTTCTTGCCCTGCTCCACTGCGGTCTCGAGCGCATCACCCGTCAGGTCGAGTTCACGCACGAAGTCCCAGGCCTCGCAGATATGCCGTGCCGCGAGGAATATTCCTGCAAGCACGAGTTCCTTGACCGCATTTGCATTCGCGCCGGGCGCGGTGAAGACCGGCACGCCGCGTTGCGACAGGAGCGTGACCGGAATGTTGTTCGTGCCTGCGCCGGCACGGCCGACCGCGAGCACGCTTACGGGAATGTGCATCGAATGCATGTCCGCAGAGCGGACCAGGATCGCGTCGGGATGCCCCATCTCGGAAGCAATCTCATAGCGGTCGCGCGGCAGTCGCTCGAGACCCTTGACCGAAATGTCGTTCAACGTCTGGATCCTGAAGCGCATCAACCGTGCCGCCTTTCGAATTCGCGCATGAACTCGACGAGCGCCGCGACGCCTTCCATCGGCATGGCATTGTAGATGCTCGCACGCATGCCTCCGACCGCGCGATGACCTGCCAGGTTCGTGAGACCCGCCAGGTCGGCTTCCGCCAGAAAAGTCTTCTCGAGCTCCGGCTTTGCCAGCCTGAATGGCACGTTCATCCAGGACCGGCAATTAAGCGCAACCGGATTGGAATAGAACGGGGAGGCGTCAATCGCCGCATAGAGCGCTTCAGCCTTCGCGCAATTGCGCTTTTCCATCTCCGCCAGGCCGCCTGCCCGCTTGAGCCACTGGAACACGAGTCCCGCAAAGTACCATCCGAAGGTTGGCGGCGTGTTCAGCATGGAACCGGCATCCGCTACCGCGCGGTAATCGAAGACCATCGGTGTGTCAGTGCGCGCATGACCGATGAGGTCATCCCGCACGATTACGACCGTGATCCCGGAAGGTCCGATGTTTTTCTGGGCGCCAGCGTATATCAGTCCAAATCGGGTGACATCGAGTGGCCGCGAGAGGATCGTCGAAGACATGTCGGCGACGAGCGGTACTGCGCCCGTATCCGGGATGTATGGAAACTCGACGCCGCCGATCGTTTCGTTCGGCGTGTAATGAACGTATGCGGCGCCGGGCGTCAGCCGAAACCCGCCGGGTTCCGGCACCGTCGTGTACTGCGAACCCGCTTCGTCCGCCGCAATGCCGACCGTCACGAAGCGCCGCGCTTCCTTGATCGTGCGTTCGGACCAGTGCCCGGCGGAGGAAGAGGGAGGGGACCGTAGTCGCGCGCATCGCTCACCACCCCACCAAGCTGCGATTGACGTTCGCCGTGCGTATCCGACAACGCTCCC
>CAYPQX010000132.1:0-23818 GCA_964412975.1 uncultured Steroidobacteraceae bacterium | reverse complement strand
CGTGCCGCCGCAACAGCCGCCCGCCGCTCCGCCGGCGGGAGTGCCGCCGCCGGCTGCGGCCGCCATTCCTTATGAGAGCTGGATCCTCGTATCCTCGCATCTCGAAGTGCGCGTTTATCGCGACGGTCCGATGCAGAAGCTCGGCCACAATCATCTCATCAGCTCGGACGCGGTCGAAGGTTCGATTGAGCTGCGCAAACCGTTGACGAAGAGCGGCTTCGACCTCCGCCTTCCGCTTGAGTCACTCGTCGTCGATGATGCGTCGGCGCGCGACGGCGCGGGTGGCGATTTCGCGAATCCGGTGCCGCAGAAGGACCGCGACGCCACGCGCCGTAACATGCTGGGAGAATCCGTGCTCGACGCCGCGAGTCAGGCCGTGCTCCGCCTGACGGCGGAGGAACTGTCCGGTGAGCCTGGCAGCTATCAGGCGCGCGTGCGGGTTGCGCTCCGCGGCGGTGAACGCGTGATTTCGGTGCCGTTTACCGTGAATATCGAAGGCGGCCGCTTGAGCGCGCACGCGAATTTTCGCCTGACGCATGCCGACCTCGGTCTCGTGCCGTTCACGGTCGCTCTTGGGGCGCTCCGCGTGCGTGATGATTTCGAAGTCAACCTCAGGCTCGAAGCCAGGCGCGCCTCGTGACGGCGATCCAGTTCCGCAATCCCGAGGTACGGATGTCGGTCGCTCTGGCCGCGGCGCAGGCGGCCGTGCGCGATCCCGCCGTGACGCTCCGGGAACTTCTGGCGTTGCTCGGGGAACAGGGGCTGCTCGTGTTCTGCGGCGTGCTCGCCGCGCCCTTCCTGCTGCCGGTGACCGTACCGGGAATGAGCACGGTGCTCGGCCTGCCGATGCTGCTGATCGGATTCGCGGTGATGGTGAGCCGCGTTCCCTGGCTGCCCGAGCGACTGCTCAACCGCAGCCTGTCGGCGGCAACAGTCAGGAAGGTCCTGCAAAAGGTGCGGGGCTGGGCGGAGCGGTTCGAACACCTGGTCCGGCCCCGGCTCCTCGGCTTGACCGGCGGCCGCGCGATCAACGCCGTGAACGGTGCACTCGTCATCGCGGCGGTGTTGCTGCTGATGGCGCCGCTGCCGCTCATCCCCTTCGTCAACTCGCTGCCGGCGCTGGCGATCATCCTGCTCTGCTTTGGCATGGCGGAGAGGGACGGCATCGTCATCGCGCTCGGTTACGTGATGACGCTCGTTTCGACCCTGTATGTCGGCGGATTGATCGTCCTCGTGTTCTACGCCGGCCTGCGTCATGAGCAGGTGCTCGAGATGCTGCGCAGCTGGTTCTCGTGAACGCAGGGCCACCGGATTAATGTACTATCCGCGCCACACGCGCGGCGCTTGAGTGGGGTGGATTGTGAAGAGAGTGAATGCTGGACTCGGTTTTGCGGCGATGGCGGTCCTGTTTGCCGTCTCCTGCGCAAAGAAGGAAGCGGAAGTCGCAACAGTAGAGGGTGGCCTCGATCGCACGGTCTTGCCGATCCATGAACCTGCGCCGACGGTGATCAAGGAACTCGATGCACGCAACGCGACGGCCCCGACTCGTTTCGAGGTGAAGGCGCCGGACGGCGCGCCTAACGTCGTGGTCGTGCTTATCGACGACATCGGCTTCGGCGCTTCCGAGTCCTTTGGCGGGCCGATCAGGACGCCGACACTCGATCGCATGGCTTCCGAGGGATTGCGCTACAACCGGTTCCACACGACCGCGCTCTGCAGCCCGACGCGCGTGGCGCTGCTCACCGGACGCAATCACCACGTCAATAATGCCGGCGCCGTCATGGAGCTCGCCACCGCGTTTCCGGGTAATACCGGCATCCGGCCGCAGAGCGTGACGCCGCTCGCCGAGATCCTGCGCCAGAATGGCTACAGCACGGCGGCCTTCGGCAAGTACCATGAGACGCCGCCCTGGGAGGTTTCTGTTTCCGGTCCTTATGACCGCTGGCCGACCGGTTCGGGCTTCGACCATTTTTACGGCTTCATCGGCGGTGAGACCAACCAGTGGGCGCCGGCGATTTACAACGGCGTGACCCGGGTCGAGCACGACAAGTCGCCCGATTATCACTTTACGATCGACATGACCAACCAGGCGATCGGTTGGGTCAGCGCCCAGCAGTCGCTGACGCCGGACAAGCCGTTCTACATGTACTTCGCGACCGGCGCGACGCATGCGCCGCACCATGTGCCGAGGGAGTGGATCCAGAAGTACAAGGGCCAGTTCGACGGCGGCTGGGACAAGCTCCGCGAGGAAACCTTTGCCCGCCAGAAGGAAATGGGCGTCATCCCGGCCAACGCCCAGTTGACGCCGAGGCCTGCGGAAATCCCGGCCTGGGACGACATGAATGAAAACCAGAAGCGGCTGTTCCGGCGCCAGATGGAAACCTTTGCCGGCTTTGCCGAGCACACCGACCACGAAGTCGGACGGCTCGTGGCGCAGCTCGAGGCCATCGGTGAACTCGACAACACGATTTTCTTTTACATCTTCGGCGACAATGGCTCGAGCGCCGAGGGCGGGCCGGAAGGAACTTACAACGAGATGATGGCCCTCAATGGAGTCATAGGCCGCGCCGAGCAGATGATGAGCCATATCGACAGCTGGGGAGACGCGACGACCTATCCACATTTCGCGATCGGCTGGGCCTGGGCGACCAACACGCCATTCCAGTGGACCAAGCAGGTGGCGAGCCACTTCGGCGGTACGCGTAACGGCATGGTCCTGCACTGGCCTGAGCGCATCAAGGCCGGCGGCGAGATCAGGAGCCAGTTCCACCACGTGATCGACGTCGCGCCTACCGTGCTGGAAGCCGCGACATTGCCTGAGCCCAAGATGGTCAAGGGCGTCGAGCAGCGACCGATGGACGGCATCTCGATGCTGTATTCCGTGGCCGATGCGAGGGCGGAGGACCGGCGCAAGACGCAGTACTTCGAAATGTTTGCGAACCGCGCGATTTACCACGAAGGCTGGGTTGCCGCGACGCGTCACTCGCTGCCCTGGGTGATGGGAGAGCTGCCGTCGGTTGCTGACGACGTGTGGGAGCTCTACAACGTTAGTGAGGACTTCAGCCAGGCAAACGATCTGGCCGAAGATAACCCGGAGAAGCTCAAGGAGCTCCAGGATCTCTTCCTGAAGGAAGCCGAGCGCAATTTCGTGCTGCCGCTCGACGACCGCCGCTCCGAGCGCTTCAACGCCGCTATTGCCGGCCGTCCTGACCTGATGGGCGGACGCAAGACGTTGACCGTGTATGACGGCATGACCGGCCTGATGGAAAACGTCTTCATCAACGTCAAGAGCGTGCCGCACTCGGTGACCGCCGAGGTCGTCGTGCCGGACGCGAAAACGGCAGGAGTCATCATCGCGCAGGCCGGCGCCTTCGGCGGCTGGACCCTGTACATGAAGGGCGGTAAGGTCCACCATGAGTACAATTTCTTCGGACTCGAACGCACCAACGTCGGGTCGAAGACGGCGCTGGCGCCGGGCAAGCACACGATCGTGTACGAGTTCGTTCCGGACGAAGCGAAGCCGGGCACCGGCGGCAAGTCGATCCTCAGCATCGACGGGCAGAAGGTCGCCGAAGGGCACATTCCGAAAACTCAGCCCTTCGCCTTCTCCGGCGATGAGGGCGCGGACGTGGGCCAGGACGGTGAAACGCCCGTCTCGAACGATTACGGGCAGACCGGCAACGCCTTCACCGGCGAGATCGTCAAGGTAACGGTCGCTCAGCTCTAGCCCGGAACACGGGATAAAAAAACGCGCCCGCTGCCGCAAGGCAGCGGGCGCTTACTTTTCAAGTCCGCAAACGGCTCAGCGCCGGTCGATCTCCTCGAGCAGCGCCTTCGCGCCGTAGACCTTCTCAAGCGCCGTCCGGATGTAGGCCGGATGCACGCCGATCGAGCGGTTCATCCGCTCGTCGAACCAGTAGCTGCCTGAGATTGAGTGAATGTTGCCGTCGAACGCAAGCCCCACGATCTCGCCCTTTGCATTCAGCATCGGGCTGCCGGAATTGCCGCCGACAATGTCATTGTTGGTCGTGAAGTTGGCGCGCGTCGTCATGTCGAGGCGATCCTTCGCCGCCATCCAGCGCTCCGGGATCTTGAACGGCGGTTCGCCCGTCGCACGCTCGAAGGCGCGCGACAGCTCGGTCCAGGGTCGCACGTCCTGGCCCTTCTCGTTCCAGCCCATCATTCCGCCGTAGGACACGCGAAGCGTGAAAGTGGCATCCGGATAGATGCTCGTGCCGTACTCGGCGAAGCGCGCCCTGGCGATCTCCTCCTGGCCCCGTTGCACCGGCCCCTCGACCTGCTCTTCGATCTGCTTGCGAAGTGCGCGTGCCTCCGGGTCGACTGCTGCCGCAAGGCGGATCATCGGATCCTTGCTTGCGTCAATCGCGGCCTGTCCGCCCTCGTAGAGTGCCATGCGTGCGGCGGGATTCCCGAGCGTGCTGTCGCGGACGAGACGCGTCGCGAGCAAGTCGGGGGAATCGTTGCCGAATGCCTGGCGCACCAGTGGGTAGTCGGGTCCCAGCCATTCGCGCATGCGCTCGAGGCCGAACGACAGCCTCAGGATCTCGAAGTCAGGATAGATCGGCGAATCGGCGCCGAGGCCTTGTGCGACCGCGGCGAGGCGCGCTTCGGTGAACTCGGGCAACCGCGCCTCGTTCGGCTTGGCGCGCTCTGCGGCTGCGCGCACGAGCGCGCGCGCATGTCCGAACAGCGTGCTGTTGAACGCAGCGCCACCCTCAATGAAGGTGTGCGGCACGAGGATGTTGCGCCAGACGTCCTGGGCCGCATCGATCTCCTTCCACGCGCCCGCCGCAGAGGCGAGCGAAGGATTGGCGGTCACCGCATCGCTCAATGCCTTTTCCTTCTGCGCGGCGTTCTGAAAGAGCGCCGGATCGAGCAGGGCATCGAATTGCTTACGGCGCACTTTGATTGAGTTCTCGACCAGGTTCAGGTAGGACTCGGCCGTGCGCCGCGGTTCCTCGCCCTGCTTTGAGTACTGCAGCATGCGGCCGCGCAGCTCGGAGAACCGCATGAGCCAGAACGGCATGAACGTGTCGCGCTGCAGTTCGAGCTGGGCGACGGTCAGCAGGCGATCCGTGTTGCCGGGGTGTCCGGAGACGAACACCGCGTCGCCGGGCTCGGCGCCACTCCAGTCGAAGCGAAGGTGATTCGGCGTCTTCGCCGGTTTCCCATTCTCGTAGGCGCGCAGGATCGACATGTCGAGGCACCAGCGCGGGAACTGGAAGTTGTCCGGGTCGCCGCCGAAGGCGGCGATGTCGCGCTCCGGCGCGAACACGAGGCGCACGTCCTCATAGCGGCGGTACTTGTAGAGCCAGTACTGGCCGCCCTGATAGAGCGATACGCGCTCGCACTTGAGCGGGCCGCCCTTCGCCTTGGTCGAGGACTCCTCGCAGGCCTGCTCGAGCTTGGTCAGCGCGGCGCGCCGCGCTTCGACAACCGCCTCGGGCGCGAGTCCCCGGGTCGCAGCTGCGACTTTTGCGGTCACGTCCTCGGTGCCGATCAGCACGGAAACCGCGTCCTCCTCGCAACGGAGCTCCTGTTCGCGGGAGCCGGCGAGGAAGCCGTTCGCCACGAGGTCGTTGCCCTCGGACGAGCGCTGCGCGATACAGTCCTCGGCGCAATGGTGATTCGTGAGGATCAGGCCGTCGGCGGAAATGAAGGAACCGGTACAGCCGGTCTCGAGCCGGACGGTCGCCTCGCGCACCCGGTCGAGCCACGGGGAATCGAGCGTGACGCCGTACTTTTCGGCAATGGCGGCGCGCGGCGGATTGTCGAAGGTCCACATGCCTTCCTCGGCGGCAGCCGGAAAGGCCGCGAACGCGGCAAGCGCCGCAATCGGAACGAGCTTCATCGGGAACTCCATTAATTCCGCAGGGTCGCCGGGCGGCGGCGAAGCGCTCATGGTACCGGTTGGGCACCGCCGCCGGACAGGGCCGTTAACCGGTCGGCGCAGTGGGAGGGCCTTTCATCGTGCCGGTCACTCGTGGCTCCGGGCGGTAGCGCGCCGGCGGTTCCCGATCGGGCGAGCGGAGATTCGGGCAGGTTGCCTTGTCGGGATCGAAAAACAGCGTCACGAGCGCGGTCGCCGCGATCGACTGGCCGTCGCGATAAGCGGGCGAAAGTCGCGATGCACGCGCAACGGCGAGCGCGGATTCGTCGAAGAGTCCGGTCGGCTCGGCGGCAAGGATGCGCGCCTCGAGCACACGGCCGTCGGCATCGGTCTCGACCTCGAGCGTGACCCGGCCGGTGACGCGTCGCTCGCAGGCCGCCATCGGGAACGGTGCACTCCCGAGGGTCGTGGCCGGCACGACGTCCAGCATCGTGTCGGGCAGGCGGAACTCGAAGCGCCGGCTCTCGTGGCGCGGCGCGGCAGGCGCTTCCCGCCAGCCGCGGACGGCCGAAAGCGCCGCGCGCTCGAACTCGCCGCGCGGCATTGCGGCGATGACCCGTGCATTGCCGGCGGCGCCGTTCGCGTCGAGATCGAACTCGACCTCGGCGTAGCCCTCGATGCGTTGCTGGAGCAGGGCCGCGGGGTAGACGGGCCGCGGACGCGCGGCATCGCCCGCGCCCGCGGCGGTCGCCACCGGATCGACGAGCGCGAATCGCACGCGCGTGCGCATCCGGCATTCAACCGGTTTGCCGTTCGCATTCGCGGGCTTGAAGCGCCACTGGCGCACGCCGTCGGCCGCCGCCTGTTCAAAGTAGCCACGCGGCTCGGCGCGGACGACCCGCACCCAGCCGACGCTGCCGTCAAGGAGCACGGTGAGTGAAACCTCGACCGTGCCTTCGATCCCGGTCGCGCGAACCGCGGGCGGGTAAGCGGGCGCCTCGCGATAAATCGCAACGGGCGGCGTGATGCCTTTCTGTTCACAGGGCACCCAGGCGCCTGCCGCGGGCGCGGCGACAAGCAGTGCGGCGGCGAGCGCAATACGGCTCATTCGGTCGTGGTCAGCAGGAGCTGCGTTCCTTCGGGCGCGATGAGGAGCGCATGCCGCTTCGGGTCCAGGTTGCCCGGCGGCCGGCGCGACATCTCGAAACCCACTTCCACGAGTCCCGCGATGCGAGCGGGCATGTCCTCATCGGCGAACATGAGCGCCGGCCGCTTGAGGAGCGAGCTCTTGAGCAGCGCGACGTTGAGCGAGTCGCTCGTGAGGCCGATGTGCGGATAGGGTTCTTCGCCTTCCTCGGCCGGGACGAATCCGATTCGCTCCCAAGCCTGCTCCGCCTGCTTCACATCGGGAACCGGCAGCACGATTTCCTCGAACCAGCCGAGGCGCGAGGATTCGCGCGGCGACTTCTGCGCTGGCGAATGCGTCCGGGCCTCGAGCAGCCGGATCCTCTGCCCGAGGACCTCGAAGCTAGCTTCGTTGAACACGTCGTCGCCGAGGCGGCGGTCGAGGATCTCGATTCCGCGCTCTTCGAGCGCCCCGAGGTTCCCGAAAAGATCCGGAAGTACAAAGGCGAGGAGCGGCGATTGATCGAGTTCGCGGCCATGCAGTCCGATCGCGAGCCGGCCGTCTGCGACGACCGCGTACGGATAAGGCCAGGCCTCGCCCGTCGTGACCTGCGTGAAGCCGAGGCGCTCGTAGAACGCGAGCGAGTCGAGCAGGTCCGGCGCGTAGACGCTGATTTCGTGGAAACGGCCGATCATCGAACGGGCTCCAGCACCGAGCCCGCGCGCTCCGCGACGAGGCGCGCCAGGCATTCGACCTGTGCCGCGTCGTCGTTGAGTGCCGGGATGTACTCGAACTCGAGGCCGCCGGCGGCGAGGAAGGTCTCCCTGCCGCGAATCGCGATCTCCTCGAGTGTCTCGAGGCAATCCACCGCGAAGCCGGGGCAGGCGACTGCGATGCGCTTCGCGTCGCCGGCCGCAAGTTCACGCAGCCGGTCCTCGGTATAGGGCTCGAGCCAGCGCGCGCCGCCGACGCGCGACTGGAATGCGATGGACCACCGGCCAGCCGGAAGGGCGAGCCGCTCCGCGACGAGCCGCGCGGTCGCATGGCAGCGATCACCATAGGGGTCGCCCGCATCCGCATAACGCCGCGGAATGCCGTGGAAGGAAAAGAGCAGGTGTTCCCACGGCGTCCTGGCGGAGGCGATGCTCGCAGTGAGCGCGGCGATGTGGCCTTCATCCGCGTGGTAATCCTCGATCACCGAGATTTCCGGCGCGGACGGCCAGCGCGAAAGCGCGGCCTCCACCCGGTCGAGCCCCGCCGCGGTCGTCGTCGCGGAGTATTGCGGATAAAGCGGCAGCACAATCAGGCGGCGCAGGCCCTTGGAGCGAAGCCTTTCGAGGGCCTCGCTGATCGACGGATTTCCGTAAGTCATGCCCATGGCAACCGCGGGCACCCCGGTCCGAAGCGACGCGAGCCGGCGCGCGAGCGCGCGCGTGAGGGCTTCGGTGCCGGTGAGGAGCGGCGAGCCCGCCGGGGTCCAGATCTTGCGGTAGGCGCGCGCGCTCTTCTGCGGGCGAAACGGCAGGATCAGGCCGCGTAGCAGCGGCTGCCACAGCAGGCGCGGCAGGTCGATGACCCGCGGGTCGGAGAGGAACTCCGCGAGGAAGCGCCGCACCGCCGCTGGAGTCGGCGCATCCGGCGTGCCGAGATTGACGACCAGGACGCCGGTTTCTGACGCCATGTCGTCACGATACCCGATGCCCGTCGCGCTCAGCGAGCGGGCAGGCGAAAAAAAGCGGCCGGGAGCAAAGCTCCCCGCCGCTCGAGGGACCGCCGTCGATCAGAAGCTGATACGCACGCCCACAAGCCACGACGAGGAATCGTCGCCACTCTGGTACTCGGCGCCGACCGCCCACATCTCGTTGAAGTGGTAGCGACCGCCGACATAGAACACGGTGTCATCGCCATTCGCGCCACCGAGGTCCGTGTAGCGCGCGCCGCCCTCCAGCTCGACGCTGTCGGCGACACGGCCACGCAGGCCGAGGTCGGCGAGATAGCCGTCGTCGTCGAAGCTGGCGCCGCCGCCGCTGATGTCCACCTGGAACCAGCCGAGCTTGCCGACCAGGTCGAGATTCTCGGCCAGGCCATAGTGGCCGCCGAGACCGACGGCGATCGTGTCGAGGTCGACGCCCTGGACGCTCTGGGTCACGAATTCACCGAACGCGAAAAAATTCTCGGCGAAACCTACCGAACCGCGCGCGCCGAAACCGTCCAGCGACTCGCCGAGACCATCGACGTCGGTCTCGACATACGCGAGGTCCACGTACGAATAGCTCATGTCGTCAGCGAGCGCCGCGAGTGGCGCTGCCACCAGCAACAATCCGCCTACCATGGCTTTCACGAATTTCATGATCAGATTCCTATGTGAGTGAGGGGTATTTGCCTGCGTGCAGTTTTTCGACACGGCATGGTAGAAGTCAGTTCCGGTCGGTGACATAAAGCGATGCCGCAACTGTGATCGGCGTCTACAGTTCTTCCCGCACAACGTGACGCCGGTCGAAATGAGCCCGGTATTGCGGCCGCACGGAGAGGCCGGGAGGCAAGTTCCCGGCCGCGGATGCTTCGATGCGCCTAGAAGCTGAAACGGACGCCGGCGAACAGCGTGTCGGTATCCTCGCCGAACTGGTACTCCACGCCGAGCGCAAAGGCGTCGGTGAAGTGGTAACGGCCACCAAACGAGAAAGCGGTTTCTTCGCCGCCTTCGTTGCCGAGGTCGCGATAGATGATGTCGCCCTCCAGCTCGAACTGATCGGCGAGGCGTCCGCGGAGGCCCGCGGTGAGGTGGTAACCGTCGGTACTCGCGCCGCCACCGGCGAGCGAAAGGTCGAGGCTGGTGTAGCCGACGCGGCCTACGAAGTCCAGACTCTCGGTAATACCGACATGACCGCCGAGGCCTACGATGTAGGTGTCTATGTCCACGACGTCGACGTCAAGCGTCGCGTAATTGGCAAATACGAAAAAGTGGTTGGCGAATCCGACTGAGCCTTCGGCCCGAATGCCATCGCCGCTCGGACCATTATCGACATCGGCGTGCGCCCAGTCGAGTTCGATGTACGAGTAACTCATGTCTTCGGCGTGCGCCGCGAGCGGGGCGACCGCCAGCAGCAGGCCGCCAAGCATGGCATTAATCAACTTCATGACCACAATCCCTTGTAAGGCCAGGTATCTGGCTGCGTGCAGAATTCAGGAAATGCCGCCGACGCAGACGTACTTGATCTCGGTGTAGTCGAGCAGGCCGTATTTTGAGCCCTCGCGACCGGTGCCAGATTCCTTGACGCCGCCGAACGGCGCGACTTCCGTCGAAATGATTCCCGTGTTGAGTCCGACGATGCCGTATTCGAGTGCCTCGGACACGCGCCAGGAGCGCGCGAGGTCGCGCGTGTACAGATAGGCTGCGAGCCCGTATTCGGTGTCATTGGCCATCGCTATGGCCTCTTGTTCCGATGTGAATCTAAAACAAGCCGCGACGGGGCCGAAAGTTTCCTCGCGCGCGACCATCATCGCGGGCGTGACGCCCGTCAGTACGGTCGGTTCGAAGAACGTGCCACCGAGCGCGTGGCGCCGGCCGCCAATCGCGACCTTGGCGCCTTTAGACGTCGCATCCGTGATGTGTTCTTCCACCTTCTTCAGTGCCGCGGCATCGATCAGCGGCCCCTGCTCGGTCTCGCCAGCGAGTCCGTCGCCAACGCGCAACTTCTGTACCGCGGCGACGAGCTTCGCGCTGAAGGCCTCGTAGACGCCCTCCTGGACCAGGAGCCGGTTTGCACAGACACAGGTTTGGCCCGTGTTCCGGTACTTGGAGGCGATTGCGCCCGTGACGGCCGCATCGAGGTCCGCGTCGTCGAACACGATGAAGGGCGCATTGCCGCCGAGCTCGAGCGAGACTTTCTTCATCGTCTTCGCGCACTGCGCCATCAGGAGCTTGCCGATCTCGGTCGAGCCGGTGAAGGAAAGCTTGCGTACCCGTGCATCGTCCGTGAGCACGCCGCCGATCTCGCGGGCAGGGCCCGTGATCACGTTCAGCACGCCGGGCGGAATGCCGGCGCGATGGCTGAGTTCGGCGAGCGCAAGCGCGGAGTAGGGCGTCTGCGTCGCCGGTTTGCAGACGACCGTGCAGCCGGCGGCGAGCGCCGGCGCGACCTTGCGCGTGATCATGGCGGCCGGGAAGTTCCAGGGCGTGATCGCCGCGACCACGCCGACCGGCTGACGCAACACGAGGATGCGCTTGTCCGCCTGGTGACCCGGGATCACGTCGCCGTACACGCGCTTTGCCTCCTCGGCGAACCATTCGACGAAGGAGGCGGCATAGGCGATCTCGCCCTTCGATTCCGCGAGCGGCTTGCCTTGCTCGGCTGTCATGAGCTGTGCGAGATCGGCGGCATTCAGGAGGATCAGGTCGTTCCAGCGGCGGAGCAGCACGGCGCGCTCCTTTGCGGTCTTCGAGGCCCAGGCCGGGACTGCCGCGTGCGCAGCTGCAACCGCCTTCTCGGTCGCCGCTGCATCGAATGCGGGCACGGTGCCGAGTTCTGCGCCGGTCGCCGGATTGTGGACGGCAATCGTCGCGCTGCCCGGGGCGTCGAACCAGGCGCCATTCACGAAGCACTGCTCGCGAAGGAGCGAGCGGTCTTCGAGCTTGAGCGTTCCCGCACCCGCGAGACGGCTGTCGTCTTTCGCGCGCATCAGGCCGCCTTCACGACGCGCTGGTCGATCGCGCCGAAGATGGAGCGTCCCGCGGCATCGAACATCTCGATCCGCACACGGTCGCCGAAAGAAAGAAATGGTGTCATCGGTTTGCCCTGTTCGATGGATTCAAGCATGCGCCGCTCGGCGAGGCAGGTCGAGCCTGAGGCACGATCGCGATTTGACACCGTCCCGGAGCCCACGATGCTGCCCGCGCCGAGGCGGCGGGTCTTCGCGGCGTGTGCAATCAGCTGGCCGAAGTCAAAAGTCATGTCGATGCCGGCATTGGGACGCCCGAACGGCTCGCCGTTCAGGTGTACGACGAGCGGAAGCTGAACGCGCGCATCCTTCCAGGCGCCGCCGAGTTCGTCCGGCGTCACGGCCACCGGCGAGAACGCGGTCGCCGGCTTCGTCTGTTAGAAGCCGAAGCCCTTGGCGAGTTCGGCCGGGATCAGGTTGCGAAGCGACCAGTCGTTCACCAGCATGACGAGCGCGATGTGATTCCGCGCTGCCACGGCATCGGTGCCCATCGGCACGTCGTCCGTGACGACCGCGACCTCGCCTTCGAGGTCGATGCCCCATTCTTCGCTGCCAAAGGGTGCATCGGCCGCCGGTGGGAGGAAATCGTCTGACCCGCCCTGGTAGATGAGCGGATCCGTCCAGAACGACTCCGGAATCGTCGCGCCCCGCGCCTTGCGGACGAGTTCGACGTGATTCACGTAGGCACTGCCGTCGACCCAATGGTAAGCCCTCGGCAGCGGGGCAAGCGCCTTCGACGCATCGAACGGAAGGCTCGCGGCCCGGCCGGCTTCGAGTTCACGCGCGAGCGTTTCGAGCGCGGGTTTCGCGCGCGCCCAGTCGTCGAGCGCACCCTGGAGCGTGGACGCGATCTCCGTGGCGGGCGTGGCACACGACAGATCGCTGCTTACGACCGCGAGCCGGCCGTCGCGGCCGCCGGCGAGCGAGGCGAGCTTCATTTTGCCGCGCCTTTCCAGCTGTCGATGTAACCCGCCCACTCGACCCGGGAGGCGGCGGGAGCGATCTCGAGCGCATCGCGCGTATCGACCATCACGGCGTATTCATCGGTCGCGGGCTTCGACTGAACGAGCATGCGCGAGAGCGCCTTCGGGTGCGGCCCGTGCGTGAAGCCACCCGGATGCAGCGTCACCATGCCCGGGTGAATGTTGTCGCGGCTGAAGAATTCGCCCGCGTGATAGAAAATGACTTCGTCGTAGTCGTCGTTGTTGTGGAAGAACGGGATCTTGATCGCGCCCGGGTCGGTCTCGAACGGGCGCGGCACGAAGGTGCAAACGACGAAGCGGTTGCCGACGAAGGTCGTGTGCGCCGACGGCGGCAGGTGATAGCGGTGGCTCATGAGCGGACGGATGTCCCGCACGTTGATGCGGCACACGGACAAGTCGCCGTGCCAGCCGATCGCATCCAGCGGGTTGTAGGGGAACGTGACCGTGGAGACGGCGTTCCGCCGTTTCACCGCGACACGCCAGGGCTTCTCGTCCTGCTGCGCGAGGAAGGCCTCGTCCACGCGCGGCACGTCGAGCATCGCGGGATCGAAGATCGCGTGGCCACCGAGCAGCCCCTTGTCCGGCAGCATGTACGAGGCGTTCGTCGCCTCGATCAGGAGGATTGCCGCGGGTTCCGCGCAGTCGAGCCGCCACATCGTCCCGCGTGGCAGCACGACGTAATCACCCGCCTCGAAGGCGAGGCGGCCGAAATCGCAGTAGAGATCGCCGCGGCCCTGGTGAACGAACAGGAGTTCGTCGCCGTCGGCGTTCCGGGCGAGCGCGGCCATTCGCTCCGTGACGCGCCAGAAGCGCAGACGGCAGTGTGCGTTGGTCAGGAGGTCGGGCGCGGACCAGGGATGCGCGGTGACGGCGTCGAGCTTCGTGAGGTCGAACGCGTGCGGGGAGAGCGGTCCCTCGAAGGACGACCAACCTGTCGGTGGATGGCGGTGATGGAAGAATGCTGCCGGGCCGAAGAAGCCTTCCTTGCTCATCTCCCGCTCGAAGGTGCCGGGCGGAAGGTCCGCATGCGCCTGGCGGGAGGCCTGGCCCTCGACCCGCGGATGACCGATGTAGCGTTTCATCGGCTCAATTTAGTTACAGATGTAACCATTGGCAAGTCGACACCCGCACGGGGACTGTCACCTTGATTAAAGGGGACGAATTAAAGGGGACGTTCACCTTTAGCGTCAGCTCGACGATGAAGTCATGGGCGATCGAGACTAAAGGTGAACGTCCCCTTTAATCAAGGTGACAGTCCCCTCCGGCGACGGTTCCGCGGTTACCTTTCCATGATCGCCGTCACGCCCATGCCGCCGGCCGTGCAGACGGAGATCAGGCCCCGCCCCGATCCGCGCGTCGCGAGGAGCTTCCCGAGCGCCGCGACGATGCGCGCGCCAGTCGCTGCGAACGGGTGGCCCACCGCGACCGAACCCCCCTTGACGTTCAGTTTCGCGCGATCGATGGACCCGAGCGGTGCGGCGAGTCCGAGGCGCTCGCGGCAGAACTTCTCCGATTCCCAGGCTTTCAGCGTGCAGAGCACCTGCGCCGCAAAGGCCTCGTGGATCTCGTAGAAGTCAAAGTCCTGAAGCTTGAGGCCCGCGTCCGCGAGCATGCGCGGCACGGCGTAGGCGGGCGCCATGAGGAGTCCCTCGCCACCCACGAAATCGACCGCCGCGGCCTTCGCAAAGGTCATGTACGCCTGAACGGGCAGTCCGCGCGAGCGCGCCCAGTCCTCGCTGGCGAGGAGCACGGCCGCCGAACCGTCCGTCATCGGCGTCGAATTGCCCGCGGTCAGCGTGCCATCCGCAGCGAATGAGGGCTTGAGCTTCGCGAGCTTCTCGAGGCTCGTGTCGGCGCGGACATTGTTGTCGGTCGCGAGCCCGAGATAGGGCACGACGAGATCCGACATAAAACCCTCGGTCCAGGCGCGCGCCGCGCGCTCGTGGCTCGCGAGCGCGAGTTCGTCCTGCGCCTGCCGGGTGATCTGCCACTCGCGAGCCATTTTTTCCGTGTGCTGGCCCATCGAGAGTCCCGTTCGCGGCTCGCCCGTGCCGGGATAGGAGGGCTTGAAATGCCTCGGTCGCAGGCCGAGGAACGGCTTGATTCGCTCGCCGAAGCTGCGCGCGCGGAACGCGCGCAGCATCAGCTGCTGATATTCGCGCCCGAACACGATCGGCGGGTCGCTCACAGTGTCGACGCCGCCGGCTAGCCCCGCGTCGATCTGGCCGAGGGCGATTTTGTTCGCGACGATGATCGCTGCCTCCATGCTCGTGCCGCAGGCGCGCTGAACGTCGAGGCCGGGAGTTTCGGGCGCGAGACCGGAGTCGAGCAGCGCCTCGCGCGTGAGGTTCCACTGGCTCGAATGCTTCATGACCGCGCCCGCGACGACGTCGCCGAGCCTGACTCCCCGCAAAGAGAAGCGGTCCACGACCGCCTTCAATGAGGCCGTGAGCATCTCCTGGTTGCCGACGTTCGCGTATGCGCCGTGCGCGCGCGCAAAGGGTATGCGGGCGCCGCCGATGACGGCAACTCGCCGGGGTTGCGTTCCGACCAGCATGGGGGGTCTCCGATGAAAGCTGGGCTGCCTGCTTCCGCTAGAATGCCATCATCAGAACGGGCCCGCCACGGCGCGCCGTCCGGTGCCAAATGAGCGAACCCGGCAGCTTCCGCAAGGCCTTTCCGCGCGATTCGCGCTCGATCCTGCTGCTTGCCGGGCCGCTTGTCGTCAACAACCTGGTGCTGGCCGGGATGATGCTCGCGAACACGATCGTGGCGGGACGGCTCGGCCCGGAGCCGCTCGCCGGCGTCGCCGTCGGCGGCAGCTACTACCAGATGTTCTGGCTGTTCGGCCTCGGCGTGCTGATGTCGGTCTCGCCAATCGTCGCCCACGCCTATGGCGCGGGCCGTGATGAAGAGGTCGGCCGCCGGTTCCGCCAGGCCATTTGGCTTGCCCTGATGCTCGCGGTTCCTCTCGTCGGGCTGCTTGCCTGCGTGGAGCCGATGCTCCGGTGGTTCGGTACCGACGCGCGCGCGATTCCGCACGCAGCGGGCTACGTGTACGCGATGTGCTTCGGCATGCCCGCGATGCTCGTCTTCCTCGCGCATCGCTACACGAGCGAAGGCATCGGCTGGACGCGTCCGGTCATGTACACGGCCGTGGTCGGCCTTTCGACCAACATCGCCGGCAACTGGCTATTCACGCTCGGCGGCCTCGGCATTCCCTCGCAGGGCTCGACCGGTTGCGGGATCGCGACCGCGCTCGCCTGCTGGGCGATGCTCGTGACCATGCACCTCTACCAGCGCCGCCACGCGATCTACCGGAGATTCGCGCTATTCGAGCGCTTTGACCGGCCGGACCGCGCGGCGCTCGCCGAAATACTCGCGCTCGGCCTGCCGATATCGGGCTCGGTGGTCTCTGAAGGCGCACTCTTCGCGGTCGCCGCGCTCCTCATGAGCACGCTCGGCACCGAAATCGTCGCCGCGCACCAGATCGCGATCAGCTACGCCTCGCTCATGTTCATGATTCCGCTGTCGTTGCATTCGGCGACCACGATCCACGTGGGCCACCAGGTCGGCCGCGGCGACGTGGTCGCGGGCCGGAATGCCGGCTGGAGCGGCATCGCAATGTGCGGCCTCATCATGGTTCTTTCCTCGCTCGTGATCCTCGCCGCGCGGGACGGCATCGCCGCGGCCTTCACCACGGACCCGGATGTCCGCGAGCTCGCCGTGTGGCTCCTGCTCTTCGTCGCGGTTTTCCAGGTGCCGGACGGACTCCAGGTCGGCGCAGCGGGGGCATTGCGCGGTTTCAAGGATGCGAACGTGCCGATGGCGCTCAATTTCACGGCCTACTGGTTTATCGGCTTTCCGGCCGCCTGGTGGTTCGGCATCCGTCAGGGCGTCGGGCCGTCGGGCATCTGGGCAGGGTTGATCGCGGGACTCACGACCTGCGCCTTCTTCCTGATCTGGCGCTATCGGCGCATCTCGCACGCGCGCATGACAGCGCAGTCGGCTGGGGGGGCGTCAGTCGACTGAAACGGCTCCGGCGGCGACCGCAACGGCCCGCCAGGCGCCAGCGTTGACCGGCACCTTCTGCCAGGCGTGGCGCTTCGCGGCCAGATAGGGCGAGGTCATTGCGAAAGGCGTTTCGCGGACCGCGCGGATGGCGTTATCCACGAGCACCGCGCGGTAGTTCAGGAGCCAATCGATGGATTCGGGACGGTGCATACGTGCCTCGTGCCGAAACATAAGACCGTCGGCGAAGAATTTCTAACTCGGGGTGTCGCCATCTGCGGACGATTTTGGCCCGTCCGCCTGCGAATGCGGTCAGTCGCTGTTGGTGGATTGGTATCCGTGGTTCAAGGTTTCAACGTCGACCAGGAGTCCGTCCTCGAATCGGAGCCGGACCATCAACTTGCTGGGACCCAGGTTATAGGTCCAGTACTCGAGCGAAACTTCGTACGACGAATGGTATGGATACCCTCGATTCCAGTACACCGGGCGCAGGATTTCGCGGCGCTGGATGGATGACGGCGGGCCGCAAAGTGCCTCGACCTTGTCGCTGCTGTCGCCGTCGCTGACGAGCTTCGTGCCGCAACGGAACGAGTCGGCCGCGGCCGGGCCGACGAAGAGCAGGGCGGCTGAAAGAGCGAGCGCGGCGGCGATCTTCCTCTGCATGGCTCCAACATGCCTCGCGGCAGGTGAATGGCGGCTGAAGGCCCGGTGAAGCCCAATTTACCCCCGCGCCAAACCCCCACCAAGTCGAAACCGACCAACGGTTTCCTAACTTTGCCGGGGGACGCAGAATGGCCGGCTTATGCCCAAAACCAGCCTGGATCGCTCCTTTGAACGCCGCCTGTCGGGCCTCGTGAATGCCCGTGAGCGCGGCGTGATGAGCGGCGGCCTGAAGGGCGTCGAGCGGGAGGCGCTCAGGGTCACGACCGAGGGTCGGATCTCGCAGGTGCCGCACCCGCGCGCACTCGGTTCGACGTTGACCCATCCGCACA
This sequence comes from uncultured Steroidobacteraceae bacterium, assembly GCA_964412975.1. Taxonomy (GTDB): domain Bacteria; phylum Pseudomonadota; class Gammaproteobacteria; order Steroidobacterales; family Steroidobacteraceae; genus SCUD01. The sequence goes on along the minus strand of CAYPQX010000132.1, from coordinate 6,136 downwards.
TCACGACCGACTACTCGGAAGCCCTGATCGAGCTCGTCACGCCGCCATTCGACCGGTCCTGGGAGCTCCAGCAGTACCTCTGCGACATCCACCAGTTCGTCTACCGGGAACTTGGCAACGAACTCCTCTGGGTCACGAGCATGCCCTGCGTGGTCGGCGGCGACGCGGAGATCCCGATCGCGAACTACGGCAGCTCGAACATCGGGCGCATGAAGCATGTGTATCGCGTCGGGCTCGGCCTGCGCTACGGACGCGTGATGCAGGCGATCTCGGGCGTGCACTTCAATTATTCGTTTCCGGAGCGGTTCTGGCCGGTGCTGGAGGCGGTGAACGAATCGAAACTGCAAGGCCAGGCTTTCATCGACGATTCCTACTTCGCGCTCCTCAGGAACTATCGCCGATTCGGGTGGCTCATCCTGTTCCTCTTCGGCATCTCGCCGGCCGTCTGCCGCTCCTTCTTTGCGGGACGCGACATACCGGTCGGGCTCGAGCCGGCAGGCCGCCACACGCTCGTCGCGCCGCACGCGACCTCGCTTCGCATGAGCGACCTCGGTTACCGGAACAAGAACCAGGCGGGTGTCTACGTGTCGGTCAACTCGCTCGAGGAGTACGTGCGCGACCTGTCGCGCCTGATCTTCACGCCGCACCCGGAGTACGAAGCACACGGCGTCATGGTCGACGGCGAATGGCGGCAGCTGAATGCCAACCTGCTGCAGATCGAGAACGAGTACTACAGCTTCATCCGTCCGAAGCGCGTCGCGTTTTCCGGCGAGAGGCCAACGAGGGCATTGCTGCGCGGCGGGGTGCAGTACGTCGAGATGCGCTCCTTGGACGTCGACGCCTACGATCCCGTTGGCGTCAACCAGCGCAAGCTGTGCTTTCTCGAGGCCTTCGCGGCACTCTGCCTGCTGCGCGGGAGCGAACCGCTGTCGCCGGAGCAGTCTGAGCGATTCGAGACCAATCACGTGACCGTTGCGAGCCGGGGCCGCGAACCGGGACTCGAGCTGTGGACGGAGAAAGGCACGCGCACGCTCGCCGACTGGTCGGCGGAGATCCTCGACCAGATGCAGGGCATCTGCGAGCTCCTGGATGCCGGCGAGCCGTCACGGCCCCATGCGGCGGCGCTCGCCTTCCAGCGCGCGAAGCTCGATGACTACCGCGAACTGCCTTCGGCCCGGCTGCTCGAGGAAATGCGCAGCCAGGACATGTCGTTCTTCGAGCTTGCGATGTGGATGTCGCGCATGCATCGCGACTATTTCCGCGAGCTGTACCCGCCGAATGCCGGGCGCCTCGCCGAGCTTCGCGCGGAGGCGGATCATTCGCTCGAAGAGCAGCGCGCGATTGAAAGCCGCGACGCGCTGCCGTTCGCCGATTTCGTGGCACGTTATAATGCAGGCTCGTTGGTCTGAAGACGGGCGTCAGTGAAGTGAGCGAATATCCCGCGTCCTCGCTGACGGTACAACAACTTGAACGCGGCTTTCATGGCCTGCGTTTCAGCCCGGACCTTGAAGCCGCGTGGCGGCGCGACCATTTCCAGGACCGCCTGACGTATCTGCGCGTCAACCTCGTGCTGCTGGCCGCGATCATTTTTACGATCGTGCAGATCGACGAGGTGGTGCTGCCGACGGTCGTGCAGGTCATCCCGAACCTGGCGCGCATCGGCGTGCTGGTTCCGATCCTGATGATCGGGTTTGCACTCACCTTCCTGCGTCGATCTGACGTCTGGTACCCGCGGTTCATGGCGGTCGGCATGTGCGTGGGGCTCCTCGGCGTCGCATGGGTCGGATTGGCCTCGTGGGAGGCCGGTGAGAGCCGCGTTTTTGTCCGCCTGGTCATCGCGACAATCGCCGTGTACTTCGTGCTCGGCCTTCCGTTCCGCTCAGCGCTTGCAGCGAACCTCATTGCGATCGCGTTCTATGCCGCGGCCGCCGTCGGAAAGGCCATGCCCTGGGCGGACCTCACCCATTACGTCGCGATGCTCCTGATGACGAACGTGATCTGCGCGGCGGGTGCGTACAACCTCGAGCATGCGCGCCGCACCGCCTGGCTCGAAGGCCGGCTCCTCGCGGAGTCCGCATTGCAGGACGGACTGACGGGAATCCCCAATCGGCGCCGTTTCGACGATCACCTGCAGCGTGTCTGGGCCCAGAATATCCGCGAGCGCAGGTCCATCGCGCTCCTCTTCGCGGACATCGATCACTTCAAGGCGTTCAACGACCGCTACGGCCACCAGGCAGGCGACGAGGCGCTCAAAGCCGTTGCCAAGGTGCTCGCGCACTTCGCACGCCGGCCGCTCGACCTCGCGGCGCGCTACGGCGGCGAGGAATTCGCGATCGTGCTCTTCGACACGACTTGCGACCATGCGCTGCGAATCGGTGAGGAGATCATGGCGGCGGTGCGGGAACTCGCGATTCCGCACGCGGATTCGGGCGCGGCGCCGGTCCTGACGATCAGCATGGGCATCGGCTGCGTCGTACCCGTCGCACGCAGAAGCTGTGAAGGTCTCATGCAGCTCGCCGACCAGGCGCTCTACGCGGCGAAGGACGCCGGCCGCAACCTGGCGCGCGTGCAGGCGGCTGAATACGAGCACATGAAGACGGGATACTTCCGTCGGCACATGCCGGAGAAGAACGAGCCCGGTAAGGATCAGTAGATCGCGACCTCACGCCGGCCTTGCGAGTCGCGCGCTGCCCTGAACATTCCTTCGGTGTTGAATTCGAGCGACAGGACGCCGTCCTTGTCGACGACGATCACGCCGCCGTCGCCGCCGATCTCCTTCAGCTTGCCGTGAATCACGTCGCGCGCCGCCTCGGCTGCGCTCACGCCGGAGAGCCGTACGCGCGCGCAGATCTCGTGTGCAACGACTGCGCGGATGAAAAATTCGCCGCTGCCGGTCGCAGAAACTGCACAGGTGGCGTTGTCGGCGTAGGTGCCGGCGCCGATGATCGGAGAATCGCCGATACGGCCCCAGCGCTTGTTGGTCATGCCGCCAGTCGACGTCGCCGCGGCCAGGTTGCCGTTGCCGTCGCGGGCAACCGCGCCGACCGTACCGAAATAGCCGATGTCCTCGTCGACTGAAGCGACGCGCTCGTTCTTCTGCGCCACTTCGAGCTGCTTCCAGCGCCGCTCGGTATAGAAGTAGCTGCCGGGCACGAGCGTCAGCCCCTGCTCCAGTGCAAACTCCTCCGCACCCTCGCCCGAGAGCAGCACGTGCGAGGTGCGCTCCATGACCAGGCGCGCGAGCTCGATGGGATTGCGGATGTGCCGCACGCCCGCAACCGCGCCCGCCTTCTGCGTCGCGCCGTCCATGATCGCTGCGTCGAGCTCGTTGATGCCTGCGTGGTTAAATACCGCGCCGTGGCCGGCGTTGAAGTACGGTGAATCCTCGAGGATGCGGACCGCGGCGACCGTCGCGTCGAGGCTCGACCCGTTTTTCTCGAGGACGGCATAACCGGCGTCCAGCGCCCGCTCGAGATCCGCGCGGTAGGCGCGCTCGTTTTCCGCACTCATCGCGGCGCGGCTGATCACGCCGGCGCCGCCGTGTATGGCGATCGAGATCATCGGTCGGTCTCCGTCGGCGGCGATGGCGGGCATCGCAATCGCGAGGCAGGCCAGTATTGCCGGCAAGAATCTGGAATCAGACATTGTTCCGCTATTATCCGCGAACCGGACCCCGCCAGGCGAGCGGCGACCGAATCGGGCCGGGGAGTGACGCAATGAGGTACCGACTGCCGGCGATTAGCGCGGCCATGGCCATGGCCATGGCGGTCGCCGCATGCGACGGCGATGCCGGTGCGATGCTCGGAACGCTCGAGCGCGACCGCATCGAGCTGGTTGCGGAAGCCCAGGAAACGATCGTCGAGGTCGCGGTGCGCGAAGGCGCCACCGTGCCGGAAGGCGGCCTGGTTCTTCGGCTCGACCCGGCCGCCGTGGAGATCCGTCTCGCGCAGGCGCGCGCGAATGCGCGGCAGGCCGAGCGGCGCCATGCGGAAGCCGTCGCCGGCGCCCGCAAGGAGCAGGTAAGTGAGGCGCGGGCAATCGTCGCAGGTGCGAGCGCGCGCGCCGTGACCGAGTCGAGCGAGTTTGATCGCGTCGAGAAAGTCGTTGCCGAAGGCCTGCTACCCGCGAGCGCACTTGACCGGCAGCGAGCGGCGAAGGACAGCGCGATCGCGGATGAACGCGCCGCCCGCGAGCGGCTTGCGGAACTCGTACACGGCACCCGCGCCGAGGTCGTCGAACAGGCGGCCGCTGCGCTCGATGCGGCGCGCGCGCAGGTCGCCGAGCTCGAGCTTTCGCTCGCGCGGCATTCGGTGCACGCGCCGCGCGCCGGGATCGTCGACGCGCTGCCGTACGAACTGGGCGAGCGCCCGCCGCGTGGCGCGCCGGTCGCGGTCCTGCTCGCGGCGGGGGCGCCGTACGCGCGCGTGTACGTCCCCGAGACGGAGCGCGTTGCCGTCGCACCCGGCGATCCGGCCATCGTGCGCATCGACGGCACGGATCGCGACTGGAAGGCCGAAGTGCGTTACATCTCCTCGGAGGCGGCGTTTACGCCTTACTACGCGCTCAACGAGCGCGAGCGCGGCCGGCTCTCCTTTCTTGCCGAGATCGTGCTGACGGAGCCCGAGGCGGCCCGGCTTCCCACCGGCATGCCGGTCGAAGCGATCCTGACGGGAACCCGGGCGGGGCCGTGACGCCCGCGATCAGCGCGCGCAGCCTCGCGCGGCATTTCGGCAAGGTGATCGCCGTCGATGGCATCGACCTCGACGTGCCGCGCGCACAGATCTACGGCTTCCTCGGGCCGAACGGCTCGGGGAAATCGACGACCATCCGGATGCTCTGCGGCCTGCTCGTGCCGACGCGCGGCACGGTGGACGTGCTCGGCTACGCCGTGCCGCGGGATGCGGAAATCCTGCGACGCAAGCTCGGCTACATGACCCAGCGTTTCTCGCTCTGGGAGGACCTGACGGTCGAGGAGAACCTCGAATTCATGGGCCGCGTCTACGGGATCGCCCGCGCGCTCCGCCGGGAGCGGATCCGGGACCGCGTGGCGAACTATGACCTGGCCGCCATCGCGGGCCAGCGCGCGGGCACGCTTTCGGGCGGCGAGCGCCAGCGCCTGGCGCTCGCCACCGCGACCCTGCACGACCCGGAACTCCTGCTGCTCGACGAGCCGACGAGCGCGGTCGATCCACAGAGCCGGCGCGATTTCTGGGAGAACCTTTTTGCGCTCGTGGCAGCCGGCACGACGATCCTCGTGTCCACGCACTACATGGACGAGGCCGAGCGCTGCCACCGGCTCGCGATCCTCGATCGCGGGCGCATAGCGGCGGAAGGGGAGCCCAAGGCCCTCGCGCGCGACATCGACGCCACCGTGATCGAAATCGAATGCGGCGATCTGGTCGCTGCGCGCCGCGCGCTCGGTTCGGTGCCCACGATCCGAAGCGTCGCCCAGCTCGGCAACCGCCTGCGCGTGCTCATGCCATGCGATGCGCGCGATCCCGAACGCGAGCTTCGCGCGGCGCTAGCGCCGCATTGCCCGGAGGCGCGGGTCGAGCGGGTGGCTGCCTCGCTCGAGGACGTGTTCGTGGCGGCGACGCGCCTGCGCCGGGAATCGGCGATCCGGGAGCGCGCGGCGTGATCTGGTTCGCCCGCCTGTTTGCGATCGCTGCCAAGGAAGTCCGGCAGCTATCGCGAGATCGCATCACGGTCGGGCTGATCGTCGGCATCCCGACCATCCAGCTGCTGCTGTTCGGCTATGCGATCAATTTCGACGTGCGCGGGGTCTCGACGGCGGTGCTCGACCAGGCGCGCACTTCGCTGTCGCGGCGCCTGGTCGGCGACCTGGGCGCGACGCAGGTGCTCGGGGAGATCCGCCAGGCAGGCAGCGAACGGGAATTGCGGAGGCTGATCCAGCGCGGCGACGCCAACGTCGGCATTGTGATCGCGCCGGACGTCGAGCGTCGCATCGCCGAGGGGGACCGCGCCGCGATTCAGATCCTGGTCGATGGCAGCCAGCCCGCCCTCGAGAACGTTGCCGAGGGGCTCGGCTCGATTCCGCTGCTGCGTCGCGCGGGGGCGCAGCCGCCGCACCGGCCGGTCGAGATCATCGTCGCCTACAACCCTGCCAAGCGCACAG
>CAYPQX010000131.1:0-10627 GCA_964412975.1 uncultured Steroidobacteraceae bacterium | reverse complement strand
AATACTCGCTCCTGAGCCGCTTGATGTTGTCGATCTGCTCGAGGCCCTTGTCGCGCTCCCACCAGATCGACCCGACAACGTGCAGGGACAGCTCGCCTGCGTCGTCGAGCCTGCGGTAGGTCTTGAGGTCGTCTTCGTTGACCGAGGCATCCTGGATGCCCGTGATACCGAAGCCGTTCAGCATCTTGATCGCATAGCGAAGCCCCGCATCGCGCGTGGCGTCCGTATCGGGTGGCGCTTTCACGGCGACGAGGCTGCCCGCGCCTTCCTGCAGGCTGCCAACGGCTTCCCCGGTCTTCGGATCGCGATCGATGCGGCCGTCTGCCGGGTCCTGGGTGTCTTTCGTAATGCCTGCGGCTTCGAGCGCCTTGCTGTTGACCCAGACCGTATGACCGTCGCGGCTCCACAGGATCACCGGACGATCCGGGACGACCGCGTCGATCAATTCCTTGCGCGCGAGCGCTCCCGGGCCGAATGCTGCCATCGACCAGCCGCCACCCTTGATCCAGGGCGCGTCCGGGTTCGCGTCGGCGTATTTCTTGATCGTCACGACGTATTCCTCGACGGTCGCGGCCGCGTTCAGGTCGCAGGCGTTTGCCTCGATGCCGCCCGAGATCGGGTGGATGTGCACGTCCTGGAATCCCGGCACGACCATGTGCCCCTTGAGGTCGACGACCTTTGTCTCGGGCCCGATGTGGTCCTTGGCACCCGCATCGGTGCCGACATAAACGATGCGTCCGTCGGAAATCGCGATTGCCTGCGCCCAGCTGCGCGAGCCGTCCACCGTATAGATCGCGCCGCCCGTGAGGGCGAGCTCGGCGCCGTCCGATTTCCTGCTATCGACCTCGTCGACGTCATCGCGCGCGCAGCCCGCGAGCGCGGTCGCGCCCAGGAGGATTCCGATCGACAACGCAAGACGGGGGTTCATGGGCTTCATCATTGGTGATCCCTAGGTATGGTCTGATTCCAGGTCTTTTCGCGCACCGGCTCGCCGTTCTCGGAAAGCCGCCGGTAGTAACTGTAATGGAAATTCTCACGGTCGCTCCGGAAGGTGAGCTCCGCGTCCCAGACGAGCTTGCGGCCGGGCAGCTCGGCCTCCATGCGGTACGTGCCGGTCACCTTGGCATCCGCAGGGGCGTGGTCGTTGATCTCGTAGCGGATGGTCTCGAAGTTGCGCTCGATGCCCCAGGGATAGCGAGTGCCGGACTCATTGGTCGCCTTCGCGACTACAGTGCCGGTCTGCGGGTTGCGCTCCACCGATGAAATCTCACCGTAGCCCGACGTCGTTCCACCCTCGAGCGACTCGACGCCGGCGAATTCCGGGTCGTACTTCGAGGGCGGCAGGAAGTCCGGCACCGGGCGCTTCTCATAAGGCACGACCGGCAGTGTGAGCCGCGAGGCGCCGAGGTGCAGTTCCGTCGTCATCGGCTCCGGCGTCGGCCAGAGCATCGGCCACATCGCATTATTGACCGCCAGCCGGATACGGTGGCCCTTCGGGAACACCCACGAGGTGAAATGCATCTCGATGTCGAGCTCGAAGGGCTCGCCTGGCACGATGGCCGCAGGCGCGCGCGCGGAGACGCGATGCGTGCCATTCATGGCGGCGCCCGTGACCTGGGTCACCGTGCCGTCGGGCGCGACATCCGAGAGGCGGGCGATCCAGTTCGCGCGCGTCGCGTTCGCGGCGACCGTGAGGATGGCGCGCGGGAATCCAAGGATCTCGAGGTCCGCTTCAAGTGGCCCGCTGTCATAGACGAGGCTGAAGGCATCGGTGCCGCGCTGGTCATGCGCGACATCACCCCACCACATGACCGGGCCGCCCGCCTCGAAGCCGACCGAGGGAATGTATCGAAGCGGGTGCGTTTCCGGCGCGGGCTCCACGGTCATCAGCGTGCGATTCGGCTGCGGGTAGAGGACCTCGTCGCGGAGGCGCCGGATTGGCCAGCCGTCCTCGTAGCGCCAGGAACCCGGTGCATCATCGAGATGCGGGCCGGGCGGATGCCAATCCCGGACGAAAACCGCGAAGCGCGGCTCGTCGAGAATGCCGGTGTCCTCGCCCTTCAGGAACTGGTCGAACCACCGCACGGCCTCGTGGCGCCATTCCATGCCGGGGCCTGGGTACGGCTGGTGCGGCCAGGTGTGGTGCCAGGCGCCCATCATCGCCTTAACCGGCGCGTTCTTCACGTGCTCGAGCATGCGCGGAATGCTGTCGCGGTAGCCGTCATACCAGCCGCCGATGTGGAAGCTTGGAATGCGGATGTCGTCGTAGCGATCGCGTGCCGAGGCACGGTCCCAGAAGGGGCCGTCACGCTGCTGGTTCTTATAGGTCAGCATCCACGGCTCGGTGTCGAAGCGGTTGCGGAAGTTATCGTCGTCAATCACGTAGTCCGCCGCGCCCGGGCGGGCGTTGTCGAGATCCATGCTCATCTCCCAGGAGTCGAGGTGCATGATCCCGTCCATGTAATGCACGTCGTCCTGGAAAAGGTCCTCGGTCGCATCGATCGCGATGATCGCCTTGAGCGCAGGCGGGTTGCGCGCCGCCATCTGGATGGAGTTGAAGCCGCCCCAGGAGATGCCGAACATGCCGATGTTGCCGTTCGACCAGGGCTGCTTCGAGAGCCAGTCGATCACGACTTCGCCGTCGGCCTGCTCTATCTCCGAGTACTCATAGGGGATCAGCCGTCCTTCGCTGTTGCCGGTGCCGCGGATGTCCACCGCGGCAACCACGTACCCGCGCTGCACGAAATAGGAATAGAGCGGCCAGTTGCGGCTCTGCGCCTCCCGCTTTCGGTAGGGCAGATATTCGAGCAGCACGGGGGATTTCTCGTCGGCTTTCCCGCCTGTCGGGCGGTAGAGATCGGCTGACAGGCGAGTGCCGTCGGGCATTGCGATCCAGGCGGACCGGATCTCCATGCCGTAAGACGAGGGACTTTCGGAGGCCGCGACCGCGCTGAAGGCCTGGAGAAAGAGCAGGAGCGTGATGAGTCCAAGCGTGTTTCTAAAAATCATTGTAAAAACATAACCTTACAAATGACTAAATCATTATTCAGTATTCTGAACGGTCGTTGAGTCAACAAGGCCGTGCGAGATAGAATGTACGGCATCCTGCGAGGGGGTTTCCATGGCCGCGAATCTCGAACCCAGCACCGACGCCCGCCCGAGCGGCTCCAAGCTCGACCTCATCCAGGCGACCGTCGCCGCCATTTCGCAGCACGGCCTCTCAGAGCTGACATCCGCGAAAATCGCGAGCGTCGCCGGGCACACGGCGGCCTCGATCAACTTCCATTTCGGCAGCAAGGAAGCGCTCCTGCTCGCGACGCTCCGCGAAGTGTCGGAGGAGTTTGCCGAAGTTATGGCAACCGTGCTCGAGGAGGCGGGCGATGACGATTTACGAGCGCTCCTCAGCATCATCCACACCAGCCTCGGCCGCGGGCTCTCCGATTCGCACAAGATCGCGGTCTGGTACGCCTTCCTCGCCGAGTCCAAGGCGCGCGGCGACTACCAGCGCATCTGCGGCGAGCGTGATTCCGCTTGGAATCGTATGGTTATAGACCTCTGCAAGCGGCTTATCTCCGCGCGCGGCAACGGATTGTGGCCGGATGCCGAGGCGGTCGCGCAAGGCCTGATGGGCCTCATCGACCAGCAGTGGCAGGGCATCCTGTTCGAGGGCGATGATTTCGACCGCGAAGCGGCGCGCCGCCAGTGCCGTGCGTATCTCTGCAGCGTCTTCCCCTGGCTTGCCGGCCGCATCGAGGCCACGGCACCCGCCAGGATTCGCGCGCCCGAACCCGCGGTCGCCGTCGATCCGGCGATTCGCCTGACGCTGCCGGCCTGGGCCTATCACAGCGAGGAATTTCACGAGCTGGAGCGCGAGCACCTGTTCCTGTCCTCCTGGCAGGTCGTTTGCCACGTGAGCGAGCTCCCGACGGCCGGCGATTACGTGGCCTTCGAGTTCTTCGGCCGCCGTGGCTTTGTCGTTCGGGGCGCCGACGGCGAGATCCGCGCTTTCCACAACGTCTGCGCACATCGCGCGCACGCGGTCGTCTCGGGCGAACGCGGCCGCTGCGCTAAGTTCATGACCTGCATGTATCACGGGTGGACGTATCACCTCGACGGCCGGAACCGAAGCGTCAGCGCGCCCGACACCTTCCCGAAGTTCGACCGCTCGAAGTACGGCCTGAAGCCCATCGAGCTCGAGATCTTCATGGGCATGGTGTTCATCCGCTTCCGGGGCGGCGAGCCTTCGGTCGTCGAGCGCATGGCGCCGCATGTGCCTGAGCTGACGCATTACCGTATGGCGGAGATGGTCCCGCTCGACGAGATGTGGACGAACGAGGTCGCGATCGACTGGAAGAACGTGATCGAGAACTACGTCGAGGACTACCACTTCCCAATCGGCCATCCGGGCCTCTCCGCGCTGATGGAGGCGCAGTACGACCGCGAATCCTTCCCCGGCGGCACGATGCGCCTCTCGCATCGCATGCGCGAAAAGCCGCTCCGGTCCTGGAGCGCGCAGGGCTATGCCAAGTTCCTGCCGGTCATAGAGCACCTGCCGCAGGACATGCGGCGGCGCTGGACCTATTTCGGCCTGTACCCGAATGTCTTCTTCGACATCTATCCTGAGTGGCTCGACTACTTCCAGGTCGTGCCGCTCGCTGCGGGCCGCACGCTGATCCGCGCGCGCTCCTATGGCTTCATCGACAACAGCCGTGAGATGAAGGCGACGCGCTTCCTCTGCGCGCGCCTCAACGCGCGCGTGCAGGCCGAAGACGAGGTGCTGACACGCTCCGTGCAGCGCGGGCTCGAATCCGGCGCCTACAGCCAGGGCATCCTGTCGGACAAGGAAATCGTGCTCGCGGGGTTCCAGGACTGGATCCGGGCGCGGCTGCCGGTCGCGAAGCTGGTCGAGATGCCGGCGCGGGGCACTTTCGCGGAGCGAAACGCTGCCCCGACATCGAGATGAAGGGGATCTGACATCCTCAGCCGTGCGTCTGGGTCCTACGGCGCAGGCACGTTGATGACGGCATTCGTCATCGTGACGCCCGCCGCCAGGGAAATCACTCGACCGTTCACGGTCGTGATGGGCGCCGTCGGCGGCGTGCCGCCGGTCGTCGAAATAGTGATTGCGGCGTTTGCGAGCACGGTCCCCGCGAGGGTTGAACCCGTGCCGATGACAGCTCCGGCCGGCACGTACCAGAAGACATTTTCAGGTTTCGCGCCATTGATGAGCAGTACCTGAATCGGAACGGCGGGTGGCGCCGGACCGGTCAGACCCACATTCAACGTACCGGTCAGCGCCGTGGTCTGGAATACCCAGACCGCATTGGTGTCGCCGCCGGCATCCAGCGTGAGATTTCCCGGTGTGTGGCCCGCGCCAGCGAGGTCGAACGTGCCGGTCGCAGACAGATACACCCCCGGTGGCAGCGTGCGCCCGGCCAGTTCACCTGCGCCGTCTCCGGCTCCGCCGCAGCTCGGACACTGCGCCAGGTTTGCCATGTCGATGCCGCCTGGCAGGTTGGCAGGCGACAGCGAGTTGAAAGCCGCCAATGCGTCGGCACGGGCCTTCGTTACCGCGTCGCCCGGAACGGAATCCGGCGGCGCCGTCAGCGAGTAGATCAGCCCGTTCACGAACCCGTCGTTGTTGAGGGAGACTGCGTAGAGGTTATTTGCGGAATCCCGCAAGCCTGTAATCGAGGTCGATGCTGCGTTGACGCCGATATCGCCATTGATGCGGGTGTCGAGCCCGTCGTTGGTCAGCGTGGCGTCGCCGCCGAACCCGCCGAACGGTGAAGCGGCTCCGAGCGCGGGCGACGTGGTGCAGGTCGATGCATTCGTTGCGAACGTCGTGACTTTGTCCTGAAGAAGGGTATTGCCGGCCAGATCCCTGACGCCTTCCGGGCCGCCGACGATCGTGGCGGTGTACACGGTCGCAGGCGCACCCGTGAGATTCGCACTCGGTTCAAACGTCGCGATGTTTGTCTGGTCATCGTAGGTCACGACGCCCGCCACGGAGCCGGACGGCGCGACGTCGAGCGTGAAGGTGGCCGTCGTGATGGTGAACGGATCCATCGCTTCGCTGAACGTCGCATTGATCGTCTTGTTGGTGCAGACGCCGATGGCATTGTCGGCTGGGTTCGTCGAATCGACCAGCGGGGCGGTGGTATCAGGCGCGAGTCCGGTGGTAAAGCTCCATTCATGGGCAGTAGCCAGCGCGTTATGGGCCACATCTGTGACCGCGATGCTGATCGCAGCCGTGCAAATGGTGCTCGCGGGAAGATCGCCAGTGGGCATCAGCATTGGGTTGATGGAGTTCACGGCGTAGCCGACCGTGCTCGCGATCGGCGTCCCGGCCGGGCAGGCAAGCGTGAAGCTGGTCTGCGTGATCGTCAGGGGGTCCATCGGCTCGCTGAAGTCAGCCATGATGTACGAGCTGGTCGCAACACCGGTTTCGTCCGGAAACGGGTTCGTCGAGATCACGGTGGGTGCCGTGGTGTCCGGCGCCGCTCCGGTCGTGAAGGACCAGTTGAACGCAATCGCCATGGGATTGCGGGCGTCATCTTCAACGTCGGTGGTGATCGTGGCGGTGCAGGCCGCGCTCGCCGGAAGATTGCCCGTCGGCGTCCAGGTCGCGACGTTGCCGATCACGGCGTATCCGACGGTGCCGGCGACGGATGCGCCCGTCGGGCAGTCGAGCGTGAAACTCGCCGTGGTGATCGTCGCCGGATCCATCGGCTCGCTGAAGCTGGCGGTCACGAGCGAGTTGAATGCAATGCCGGTGGCGTCTGCGGGCGGGCTCGTCGAACTTACGAGGGGGGCGGTGACATCGGGCGCGGCACCGGTGACGAACTGCCAGGTGTGGGCGGCGGCCATGGGGTTATGGGCCACGTCTTCGACGGCGGTAGTGATGGTGGCGGTACACATCGTGCCGGGGGGGAGATCCGCGGCGGGTGTCAACGTCGCTACATTGCCGCTCACCGCGTAATCGACGCTGGCCGCGACCGGCGTGCCGGTCGGACATTCCAGCGCAAAGCTCGTCGTGGAGATCGTCTGAGGATCGATCGGCTCGTTGAAACTGGCCGTGACCAGTGTATTGAGGGCGATACCGATGATATTCGAACCGGGACTCGTCGAACTCACGGAGGGTGCCGTGCTGTCCGGAGCCGCACCGGTCGTGAAAGTCCACTCAAAAGGACCGGCCAGCGCATTGCCGGCGACATCCTCGACACCGGTCGTGATCGCGGCGGCGCAGGTCGTGCCCGCCGGAAGATCGCCGGCCGGCGTGAGGGTTGCGACATCGCCGTCCACGTAACCGACAATGCCAACGATGGGTGTACCAGTCGGGCAGGCCAGCTCGATGCTCGCCGCGGAAATCGACCGGGGATCCATCGGCTCGCTGAAGCTCACGGCAATGAGCGAGTTGAAGGCAACGCCCGTTTCATCCGCGCGCGGGCTCGTCGAACTTACCCGCGGTGCCGTGGTGTCGGCTGAGAGTCCAGTCGTGAAGCTCCAGACAAAGGGGGCCGCCAATGGGACGCCGGTCGCCAGGCTGCGAAAATCGGTGAGCGTCGCGGTGTAGAGCGTGAGGGACTCGAGTTCAGTGGCCGGTGTCAGCGTAAAGCTTGCCTGCATTCCGGAAGTGTCGAGAGCTACGGTGCCTGTGGGGCTCGTGCAGGGTTCGACGCAGGTCAGTGTGAAAGTCGCGGCAGCGGTCATCGGAGCCATCGGCTCGCTGAATGCTGCGGAAACGAATGTGATGTTGAGCGCGACGCCTTCGGCCTCGTCGGCCGGCGCAACACTCGTCACCGTGGGGGCTGGCCCGGTGCCGTCGGGCAGTCCAAGGATGCCATCACGCCCACCACTGCAGCCCGACGCGGCTGCGCCGAGCAAAAACACCAGGCACCAGGCACGAGCCACGCCGGGTCCCTCGACAGTGTCCATGGAGTCACCTGCATCGCAAGCATCAGCTCGGACAGAGCTTCGCCCCGCAAGTGTTGCCTTGTCGTCTCAAGAATTCCGTACGGCACCGAACATATTGCTACAGGCCGGCAACGCGCTGAAATCCCTGGCGTTAAACAGCGCGCAGGTACCACTCGTAGTCGCGGTCGCTGATCTCCGCGTGGAAGCGCTCCTCTTCCTCGCGTCGGCAGGTTCCATACAGCTTGTGGTACTTCTCGCCGAGGTACCTCGGCAGGATTTTACCGGCGTCAAACGCATCGAGCGCCGCACTCCAGCGCACCGGAAGCTCGATCTTCTCGTCGATGATGGATTCCTGGGCCACCATCGGGCCCGGGTCCACCTTGTTCGTGATGCCGTGGTGGACGCCGGCGAGTATCGCCGCCAATACAAGGTAAGGATTTCCATCCGCGCCGCCGGGTCGGTGCTCGACGCGCGTGTCCTTGATGCCCGACATCGGGATGCGCAGCGCAACCCCGCGGTGATTGCGCCCCCAGTTGGGCTCGAGCGGGACGAAGACGCCCGGGCGGTAGCGGCGGTACGAGTTCGCGGTCGGCGCAAAGATCGCCATGGATTCCGGCATCGCCTGCGCGAGTCCGCCGATCGCATGGCGGAGCGCGTCTGCGAACGGCCCGTCCTTGCTCGTGCCGGCGAAGATGTTCTTGCCGGCGGAATCCAACAGGCTGATGTGCACGTGCATGCTGCAGCCGGCCCATTCCGCGAAGGGCTTCGCCATGAAGCTTGCAGCCATGCCGTGCCTGCGGGCCACCGCCTTCACCGCGCGCTTCAGCAGCACGCCGTGATCTGCGGCAAGCTCGGCGCTCGCGACGTGGTGCAGGTTGATCTCGAACTGGCCCGGCGAGAATTCCTTGAGCGTCGCGCCGGCCGGAATGTTCTGCGCCTGGCAGGTGGCGAACAGGTCCGCGAGGAAGGGATCGGCGTCCTCGACATCTTCCATGCTGCCGTACTGCGGCCCGGTCTGCTTCTTGCGCGTGCCAGGGATGTTGCCGACCTTGGGCGTTGGATGCTCGGTGTCGGCGTCGAACAGATAGAACTCGAGTTCGGTCGCGCAGACCGCCGTGAGGCCCATTGCCTGCAGCGGCTTCATCGCGCGACGGAGCACCTGGCGCGGATCGGCGAAGAAGGGCCCGCCCTTCGAGTCCTCCATCGCGAGCAGGACCTGCGCGGTCGGCACGTGCGCCCACGGCACAGGCGCGAGCGAGCCCGGCACTGCGGTCGAGATTGCGTCGGGATCGCCGTCGCGACCGCCGTTGTCGATCCGGTCGAAGGTGAGGCCCTTGGCGTCGAGCAGCACCGTGGCGCCGCAGAAGTTGAGCCCGTCGGTAAACGGTTTTGCAAATTCGCCGCGCCCGACCCGCTTGCCGCGCAGGATCCCGAGCATGTCGGGCTGCAGCAGTTCGAGCTGCTGTGTGTCCGGATACTTCTCCAGGAACTTCTGGAGTTCCTCCGGAAAACGCTTGGTCGCCTTGCTCATGAACTTCTCCCGGTCCGCCAGGCGATGGCGGCTTTTGCGCCGTCACGTCGCAGGATCTCGTTGAACTCGCGCGATTCCGCCGTCTCGGACGTCTCGACCTGGATGTCGATCTCAAGCGCATTCAACATCGCCTGGCGCATGCCGCCGATGTCGAGGCTGCGGTTGATGGCCTGCTTCGTCATCCGCACGGCGAGGGCGTCGTTGGCGGCGATGCGAAGCGCGAGTGCGAGCGCCTCGTCCATGAGTTTCGCGGCCGGCACGACTCGATTGACGACGCCGAGTGCCTGCGCCTCGGCCGCGCCCACGCGATCCTCGCCCGTGAGCAGCAGGTACTTGGCCTGCTTCGGTCCGATGAGCCAGGGCAGGAGCAGCGCGACAATGCCGCTGCCGAACTTCACCTCCGGTTCACCGTAGCGGCAGTCGTCAGCGGCGATCGTCAGGTCGCAGGCCATGGCGAGTTCCATCGCGCTACCGAGGCAATAGCCCTGCGTCGCAGCGATCGTCACCTTCGGGCTGTCCCAGAATCGCAGGATGATGCGGAAATCCTTCTCGAGCGCGCGGCGGACGGCGGCCGGATCGGGCCGGCCGTCGCCGACGCCCATATCAAGATCGAAACCGGCGGAGAATGCGCGGCCTGTGCCCGCGAGAACGATCGCGCGCACCGTCTCATCTGCTTCTGCCTCGTCGAGCGCCCGATCGAGCGCGTCGATCATCGCGGCGTTGACGGCGTTCAGCTTGTCGGGTCGGTTGAGCGTCAGCACGGCGACGGCGCCGTGACGCTCCGTCAATACGAGCGCATCGGCCACGCTCAGCCTTCCTTCAGCCGGAACCAGGCGGACTTCGGCTGCGTGTAGCTCTTGAAGCTGTCGAGGCACTTGTCGCGTGCGTTGCCGGACTGCTTGAAGCCGCCGAACGGCTGGGTCATGTCGCCTTCGTCAAAGCAGTTGATCCAGACGACGCCGGCCTCGATACCGCGCACGAGTCGGAAGGCGGTGTCGAGGTCGCGGGTCCATACGCCGGCCGCGAGGCCATAGATCGTGTCATTCGCGATCCTGATGGCTTCGTCCGCGCCGTTGAACTCGATGACCGATGCCACGGGCCCGAAGATCTCCTGTCGCGCGATCGACATGTCGTTCTTGACGCCGGTGAAAAGCGTCGGATTCACATAGGCGCCCTTCT
>CAYPQX010000130.1:0-9573 GCA_964412975.1 uncultured Steroidobacteraceae bacterium | reverse complement strand
GCCCTCGACCTGCACGAGGTTGTTGATCGGTACGCTCTCAGGATGCGGATCGAGCGTCGCGAGCGTGTGCAGGAAGGCAATGCGGTCTTCCGCCTGCTCGCCCATGCCGAGGATTCCGCCGCAGCAGACGTTGATGCCTGCATCGCGGACGGCGGCGAGCGTGTCGAGGCGATCCTGGTAAGTGCGCGTCGTGATCACCTCGCCGTAGAACTTCTCGGACGTATCGAGGTTGTGGTTGTAGTAGTCGAGGCCCGCGTCGCGAAGTCGCCGGGCCTGGGGCTTCGTCAGCATGCCGAGGGTCGCGCAGGTCTCGAGCCCGAGCTCGGCGACGCCGCGCACCATCTCGACGACGCGGTCGAGGTCGCGATCCTTCGGGCTTCGCCAGGCCGCGCCCATGCAGAAGCGGGTCGCGCCGGAATCGCGCGCAGCGCGTGCGCGCGCAACCACGGCGGCGGACTCCATCAGGGACTCGCGCTCGAGCCCGGTGTCGTAGCGAATGCTCTGCGGGCAATAGGCGCAGTCTTCCGGACAGGCACCGGTCTTGATCGAGAGGAGCGTCGAGACCTGGACGGCGTTCGGGTCGAAGTGACGCCGATGCGCCGCTTGCGCGAAATAGATGAGGTCGCTGAAAGGGAGCGCATGGAGTGCGCGCACTTCCTCGAGCGTCCAGTCGCTCCGGATCGCGCCGGCTGCGCCGCCGTTCAAGGCCATCGAATTGCTCCCTATTCGGATCGAAAAACCGCGGCACGCCGGGCGCCTGCGCGGCGCAATGTCTCGCCGTGGCCCAGTATTCGAACGCGATGACGGCCTGTCAACCAAGCCTGTTCCGGCAGGTTTACGGTGCGTCCAAGACCCTGTTGCACAAGCTTTTTCCGGCGACTTGCCTGCTCTGCCTGGACCCCGGACAGCCGCCCTGCCTCGATCTCTGCCGGGCCTGCGAGGACGATTTCCCGCGAATCCTCTCGGCCTGTCCGAACTGCGCGACGCCGGTCGCAAACGCGGGCGTCAGCTGCGAGCGCTGCCTGCGCCGCCGCCCCGCATTCGACGGAGCATTCGTGCCTTATCGCTACGAGTTCCCGCTGGTCGAGCTGATTCATCGCCTCAAGTACGGCGGGCAGGTGGCGATCGCTCGCATCCTCGGCATGCTGCTTGCGCGGCGACTTGCGGAGCGCGGGCCGCCGACCGTGGACGCCATCGTTCCGGTTCCGCTGCATTCCTCGCGCGAAGTGCGGCGCGGCTTCAATCAGGCGCGGGAGATCGCGGTGTTCGCGGGCGAATTGCTCGGCCTGCCGATCGAATCGGGCCTCGCATACCGAATCCGCAACACCGAGGAGCAGGCTGCACTCCCGGCCATCGTGCGCCGCGTGAACGTGAGCGGAGCCTTCGAGATCCGCGCGCGAAAACCGGTGCCGCCTTCGATCGCAATCGTGGACGACGTGCTGACGACCGGTGCGACGGTCGATGCGCTGGCCCGAGTGCTGCGACGCGCGGGCTGCCGCCACATCGAGGTCTGGGCCGTGGCGCGGGCCTAGCGCCCTCAATTCGCGGGCTGAAAGCCCGTGGTGCCCGCCTGCCAGAGGATGAAGGCGAAGATGTCGCCGAACTCTTCGTCGCGCTGGGTGCGTGTCGAGCCGAGGCCATGGCCGGCCTGGAAGTCGATGCGCAGCAGCACCGGCTTGCCGGATGCCGTTGCTTTCTGTACCCGCGCCGCCATTTTGGCCGCCTGCCAGGGATCGACGCGCGGGTCGGTCATGCCCGTCGTCAACATCAGGGCCGGATAATTCGTGTCGTCCTTGACGTGCAGATAGGCGTCCATCGCGTACAGGCCCTTGAATCCGTCGGCTGTCGTCACCGACCCGAACTCCGGAATGTTCGGCGGCCCATTCTGCGAGAACTCCGCGCGCAGGGTGTTCGATACGCCGACCTGGCTGATTACGGCGGCGAACTGGTCCGGCCGCTCGGTCATCGCGCGCCCGACCGTGATTCCACCGGCCGACCCGCCGCGGATCGCGAGTTTCCGGGCGCTCGTCCAGCCATCGGCAATCAGTTGTTCGGCCGCCGCGATCAAGTCGCCCCAGGTGTTGTGCTTGGTCAGCAGCCGGCCGCCTTCATGCCATTCGCGCCCGAACTCGCCGCCGCCTCGCACATGGGCCGTCGCCCAAACGCCGCCTTGTTCCAGCCAGGCAATGAATCGCGGGGCGAAATAGGCATCCTCGGTGATGCCGTAGGATCCGTAGGCATCGATCAGCGCGGGTGACGAGCCGTCGCGCTTCATTCCCTTGCGATAGACGACCGACACGGGAATCATCGTGCCGTCCTTTGCGGTTGCAAAGAGACGCGTCGATTCATAGGGCGAGACGTCGATATCGGGCTGCGTCGCCAGCCGCGTGTCGGTCACTGCACCCGAAGCCGTAACCTGGAATACCGCCGCCGGCCTCACCCAGTTCTGCAGCTGGAACCACAGGCCGTCGTGTTCCGTGTCGGCATAGATCGAACCGAGCGTGCCCTCGAAAGGCAGCGCGATGGGCGTGATCTTTCCGTCGGTGCCCAGCCTGCGGATGCGCCCGACGCCTCCGTCGAGCTCCTGGACAAAGAGCGCATCTTTCGCGGCAATGACGTTTTGAATGACGGTCTTGCCCTGCGAGACGACCTCGCGGGCCCCGGCAACGGCTGGTTCAGCCGCCTTCACGTGCAGCACGCGGTAGCGCGGCGCATCCTTGTAGGTGACGAGGTAGATGTCGTCACCCTTGAGCGTGCCTCCGGTCACCTTGTCGTCCGGAACGCAGATGTTCTTCCAGCCGCTCTGGCCCTTCGCGGCGGCCTCGAGCGAATTCACGTACATCGTGATTTCGTTCTGGACGCCTGCGAACAGGAAGGCGACGGCGTAATTCGAGCCCGGCTGCGAGAAGACGATCGGGAATTCGATTTCCTGGATTGCGACGTCCGCGAACTGCCCACGCGCCAGGACCTTGATGTCGGCCTTCGAATCGGTGCCAACCTTGTGCAGCCAGCAGACACTGTTCAGGTAGTAGTCGGTCGTGCCCGCCGTCCCGCCTTCAGCCAGGCGATTGAAGAAGAGGCCCGTCCCGTCCGGCAGCCAGCTCGGGAACGCGTACTGCGCGCGGTCGATGCGATCGGGAAGCACGTTGCCGGTTGCCGTCTCCATGATTTCGATGACGGCGTTTTCGGATCCCGACGGAGAAATTCCATATGCGACGTACTTGCCGTCCGGCGAGGCACTCCAGTAATTCATTGAATAGTGAACTTCGCCCTGGGTGCGCGTTTCCGAGTCGATCAGGAGACGCTCGGCACCATCCAGGCCTTCGCGCACGTAGAGCCGGAAGTTATTTGCACCGGCCGGCCGCTTCTCGATGAAGACATGCGGGCCGCCGACCTGGATTGTGTTGATGATCTCGAGATCGCCCGCGAGCTCGCTGACGCGCCGCGCCATCGCCGCACGCCCTGGAATCGCGTCGAGCACGGCGCGCGCATGCGCGGCCTGGCTCTTCATGAAGGGTTCCCAGTCCTTGTCGGCGGGATTCTCCATCCAGCGATAGGGATCGGTCACAGACGTGCCGAAGTGGGTGTCGGTCACGGGCTCGATGCGGGCCACGAGCGGTCCGTCCTTCACCGCCGAGAGAGCAAAGCGGGGCAGTGCGGTGAGGGCCGCGGCAGAGCCTGCCGTCAACAACAGTGTGCGCCGATCGATCGTGGTCATCTGGTTTCTCCTGACGTTGTTCAGCCGCCGGTGCGATAGAGGTAATCGAGCGCGAGCCCGATGAAAACGACCATCCCGACGTAGTGATTGTTGTTGAAGGCGCGGAAACAGGCTTCCGGCACGCGGCGCCGTATGAGCCACAGCTGGTACACGAAGAAGAGCGCCGCTACGGCGAGTCCCGCGCGGTACCAGGGGCCGAGTCCTGCTTCCTTGCCGGCGAGCCAGAGGGCAAACAGCGTCATGGCCTGCATCACGGCGATGAGGAAGCGATCCGCCTCGCCGAAGAGTATGGCGGTCGACTTGACGCCAATGCGCAGGTCGTCCTTGCGATCGACCATCGCATACATCGTGTCGTAGACCGCGGCCCAGAGCACGACCGCAGTCAGCAGAAGCCAGGCGATTTTCGGTACGGCGCCAGTCTGCGCCGCGAACGACATGGGAATCGACCAGCCGAACGCGACGCCGAGATAGAACTGCGGGACGTGCACGATGCGCTTGAGCCAGGGGTAGGTCACGGCGAGCAGGCCGCCCGCGACGGCGTAGAGCTGCGCGTAGGGATCGAGCTGCAGGGCGAGCCAGACCGCGATGAATCCGAGCGCGACGAACAGGAAGAGCGCTTCGGTGGGTGCCACGCGCCGGGCGGCGAGCGGACGATCGCGCGTCCGCGCGACCTTCGGATCGAAATCGCGATCGGCATAGTCGTTGATGACGCAGCCGGCCGATCGCGTCACGACGACGCCCGCGACGAAGATGATGAGAAGCCGCGCATCGGGCTGGCCGTCGCCTGCGATCCAGAGCCCCCACAAAGCAGGCCACAGCAGGAGCCAGATGCCGATCGGCCGGTGCAGGCGCATCAGGAGCGCGTACTCGCGAAGCGTCCGTCCGAGCGCGCGGATGGCATCGCGCAGGCCATGCGGTTGCCACTGCGGCTTGTACTCGGGATCCGCCGGGCGGCGGCGCGACGGCGCGTGCTCGGTGTCTGCGTTCACGTGTGCGCTTCGGGCAGGAACACTTCCTGCACCAGCAGGCGGTCGCCTTCGATCGCGAACCAGGAACGCCGCGCCCACAGGGCGGCGGGCGGATCGCGCCGCTCGCGGAGCGCGCGCTGGTAGAGGCGGTCGCCTGCGACGAGCCGTGCGAACTCGAGCGGCCCGCGTTCTATTCCGGGTACGGCGGCGAGGCGTTCGCCGAGGGCGGCGCGGCCGAGCGCGGACAGCCAGGCCTGGCGCGCGAGCGTCGCCTGCGGAATCACGGTTTGCGCGAACACCCAGGGGCGGCCGTCGCAGGTGAGTTCGATCTCGCGCACGAAGGCGGAGTTGCCCGATGCCTTCAGCACTGCGGCATCGTGGCTTCCAAGCGGCGCTTCCGCTTCCGCGATGACGGCAAGCCCCGGCATCCCGTCGCAGCAGGCGCGCAGCCGCTCGGTCAGGAGCCCGGGCTCGCGCAGCCAGGCCGCGGCGGCAGGATCGGCGCCTGGCGAAAGCTCGTCCAGCCGCTCGTTCCAGCGGGGCGCCGGTCGTGGTTCCACCCTCGCAGCCGGTTGTCCGTTCATACCTTCCCGTAGTGGATCGACTGGCCGATCCAGCGACGCTTCAGCGGCGCAATGTTATCCGCATGCGAACGCAGCATCACGTCTGCCGCGGCCTGCACCCGCGGCAGCAGGTCGGCATCGCGCATGAGATCGGCCACCTTGAGCTGCATCAGGCCCGTCTGGCGGGTTCCGAGCAGTTCGCCGGGACCGCGCAGCTCGAGATCGCGGCGAGCGACGGCAAAACCGTCGTTGGTGTTCCTGAGCACCGCGAGGCGCTCCTTGGCGAGCGTCGAAAGCGGTCCGTGCCAGAGCAGGACGCAACTGCTCGCATCGCGCCCGCGACCGACCCGGCCCCGCAGCTGGTGCAGCTGGGCAAGACCCATGCGCTCGGCGTTCTCGATCACCATCAGGCTCGCATTCGGCACGTCGACACCCACTTCGATCACCGTGGTTGCGACCAGGAGCCCGATCTCACCGGCCTTGAATCGCGCCATCGTGCGCTCGCGCGCGCGGGCGGGCATGCGCCCGTGGACGATGCCGACCACGATGTCGGGCAGCGCGGCCGCGAGCGCCGAGGCAGTATCTTCCGCCGCCTGTGCCTCCAGCAACGTGGATTCCTCGATGAGCGGGCACACCCAGTAGGCCTGGCGCCCCTCGAGGCAGGCACTGCGGATGCGACGCACGATTTCGTCGCGGCGCGAATCGGGCATCACGACAGTAATGATCGGCGTGCGGCCCGGCGGCAGCTCGTCGATGACCGACACGTCGAGGTCGGCATAGGCTGTCATCGCAAGGGTCCGCGGGATCGGCGTTGCCGTCATGATGAGCTGGTGCGGATAACGTCCATCCGCGCCTTTTTCGCGCAGTCGCAGGCGCTGGTGGACGCCGAATCGATGCTGCTCATCGATGATGACGAGTGCGAGCCGTCCGAAGCTCACGTCCTCCTGAAAAAGCGCGTGCGTGCCGATGACGACGCGGCGCGAGCCGTCGGCAACCGCGGCCTGTGCTTCGCGGCGCGCGCGCGGCTGCAGGCGGCCGGTGAGCAGGAGCGGCTCGATGCCGAGCGGCGCGAGCCAGCGCGAGAAATTCTGCCAGTGCTGCTCCGCGAGCAGTTCGGTCGGTGCCATCAGTGCGGCCTGGCGGTCGGCCTCGACCGCATCCGCCGCAGCGAGCGCCGCGACGATCGTCTTGCCGGAGCCGACGTCGCCCTGCACCAGCCGGATCATCGGGTGCGCAATCGCGAGATCCTGGCGGATCTCGCCGATCACCCGACGCTGCGCGCCGGTTAGCGTAAATCCCGTGACCGCGAGCAGGCGTTCCGCAAGCCTTCCGGGCACGGCGATCGGCCAGGCAGGATCCCGGTGCACCTCGTTGCGCAGCTGCCGAAGCGAAAGCTGGTGTGCCAGGAGTTCCTCGAATGCGAGGCGGCGCTGCGCCGGGTGGCGTCCTTCCTCGAGTTCTCCGAGCTTCGCATCGGGCGGCGGACGATGGACGAACTGCAGCGCTTCGCGAAGCCCCGGCAGTTTCAGTTCGCGCCGGATCTCCTCGGGAAGCCAGTCCGGAAGCTCTCCGTCGCCGACCGCGGCGAGCGCCTGCGCCGTCAGGTTCCGGAGCCGCCCTTGCTGGATGCCTTCGGTCGCCGGATAGATCGGCGTCAGCACGTCCTGCACCGCCTGGGTGTCGGGTGCATCCGCATTCTTGTATTCTGGGTGCACGATTTCCGGCCCGTGCTTGCCGCGCCGCACCTCGCCGAAGCAGCGCAGGCGCGTGCCACGGACCAGTTGCTGCTGCTGTGCGCCGCTGAAATGGAAGAACCGGAGTGTCAGGAAGCCGGTGCCGTCCGAAAGCCGCACGAGCAGCGAGCGCCGGCCGCGGAACACGACCTCCGCGAGCTCGATCGTGCCCTCGACCGCGGCGCGGCTGCCTGCGCGCAGCGATCCGATCGGGACGAGGCGCGTGCGGTCCTCGTAACGTGTCGGTAGCCAGAACAGGAGATCGGCGACGGTCTCGATGCCGAGCTTCGCGAGCCGTTTCGCAAGCGCCGGGCCGACACCCTTGAGCCCGGTAACCGGGCGGCGTTCGATGGTCACGGAAAGTGCCGTGACCAGCGGGTATCCATGCTGACTGCCGCACGGCACGACCGCCGATCAAGGCGCCGGCGCGCACGCGTGTCGTGAACACGTGAAGCGACGGCAACGCCGAGCGGCGGTCGTACCGTGCGGCCCTGCGGGAGCCCGCCGGCCGCCGCGCACCGGCGTTGCGCTCGCTTGTCTTGGAACCACCAAGGCTGCGCTCGCGCGCCTTGGTGCGCGGCGGCGGCCGGGCTCAGGCTGCATGGATACCCGCCGGTCACGGCACTAGGATGCAGTCGACCTCGATCGCGGCGCCGCGCGGCAGGGCCGCGACGCCGATGGTCACGCGTGCAGGATACGGTTCCCGGAAATAGGCCTGCATGATGCGGTTGGCGACGGCGAACTGGCCGAGATCGGTCAGGAAGACCGTCACCCGCACGGCTGCCGCAAGGCTCGAGCCCGCGGCCTCGGCAACGGCGGTGAGATTCTCGAAGACGCGCTGCGCCTCGGCCTCGAGGCCGCCGGCGACGAGTTCGCCGCTCTTCGGGTCGAGGCCAACCTGGCCCGACAGGTAGATCGCGCCGCCCGCCGCGACTGCCTGCGAGTAGGGGCCGATCGCCTTCGGCGCGCGGTCCGTGTGGATGATCTTCCGGCTCATGTAAGGCTTCTCTCTACTTTCATGACGTCCGGCATGCCACGGATGGCACGGATGATACGCGCAAGGTGCCCGCGATCACGGACCTGGGCTTCGACCAGGATCGTCGAATGGTCGCCCTGTGAGGAATCGACATTGACGTGGCTGATGTTGCTTTGCTCGCCGGCGATTCGCGTGGCGACCTCGGCGAGTATTCCCATGCGGTTCGTGACTTCGACGGCGAGGCCGGCCGTGAACGTGCGCTGCTGGTCCTTCTGCCAGACCGCGGAGATCCACTTGTCCGGCTGCTTGCCGAAGGCGGCGACGTTCGAGCAGTTGTCGCGGTGGACCACGACGCCGCGCCCGCTCGACAGGTAGGCGACGATCGCGTCATACGGAATCGGGAAACAGCAGCGCGCATAGCTGACAACGAGTCCTTCCGTGCCCGCGATCGCGAGCGGCGGCGACGGCCCCGCGTCCGGCCGCTTGTCGTCTTCCGGCAGCAATCGCCGCGCGATCAGGCGCGCGAGGCGCTCGCCGAGGCCGATCTTCTCGAGCAGCTCCGCGCCGTCCTTGAGCGACAGCGATTGCGCGACCTCGTCGAGCCGGCCTTCCGGCAGCTTCTTGATCGACAGGTCGAACTCCTCGAGCGCCTGGTTCAGCATGCGGCCGCCGAGTTCCGCGGCTTCGCCTTTCTTGAGCGTGCGCAGGTACTGGCGGATCGCCGACCGCGCCTTTGCCGTCGTGACGAAGCTCGCCCAGGCCGGGTTCGGCTGCGCGCCCTTCGCGGTGATGATCTCGACGGTCTGCCCGTTTCGCAGCACGGTGCGCAGCGGCACGAGGCGCCGGTCGACCTTGGCCGCGACACAGCGCTGGCCGACGCCCGTGTGCACGGCGTAGGCGAAATCGACGCAACTCGCGCCGCGCGGCAGTCGCATGATGTCGCCCTTCGGCGTGAACACGTAGACCTTGTCGGGGAAGAGGTCGACCTTGACGCTCTCCATGAGCTCTTCGGCCGAGCCCTCGTGCAAGTCCATCACGCCCTGCAGCCATTCGCGCGCGCGCAGCTGCTGCGCTTCGCCGTCTTTCTCGCCCGTCTTGTACTGCCAGTGCGCGGCGATGCCGGATTCCGACATGCGGTGCATGTCCTCGGTGCGGATCTGCACCTCGATCGGCATGCCGTTCGGGCCGAAGAGCGAGGTGTGCAGCGACTGGTAGCCGTTGACACGCGGGATCGCAATGTAATCCTTGAAACGGCCGGGCATCGGCCGGTAGAGGCCATGCACGAGTCCGAGCGTGCGATAGCATTCGTCGACGCTGCCGACGACGATGCGGAGCCCGAACATGTCGACGACCTGTGACAGGGACAGGCGCTTCCTCCGCATCTTCAGGTACACGCTGTAAAGGTGCTTCTCGCGCGCCTCCACGCGGCCGTTGACGCCGGCGGCGATGAGCGACTTGCGCAGCGCCTTGACGATCTTCGGCAGGAACTCGCGCTGGTTGCCGCGGGCGCGCTTTAGCTCGCGCTCGATGATGCGGTAGCGCTGCGGATACAGCGTCCGGAAGCCGAGCTCCTCGAGCTCGAGCTTGATCGAATGGATGCCGAGCCGATTCGCGA
>CAYPQX010000129.1:0-4548 GCA_964412975.1 uncultured Steroidobacteraceae bacterium | reverse complement strand
CCCCTTCGGGCAGGCCGCATGTTAGTTGGTCCGGAATGTCCGGACCATCGCCGGCCCTTCGTTCGGATGTCATGTTCCCCGCGCGTGTCGATCTCGTTGGTTCGTGCAGGAGTCAACCCGCCCGCAGCCCTGCGCTGCGGCATGCTCCTTTGCGCCCGCGATCCGCGCCTGCAGGGCAACGGGTTTCCCTCGGGACAAAGCGCGACATCATTGGCGAAGCGGCCCCCTGCACCTTGGATGGGGCCCATGAAAAGAATGCTCATCAACGCGACGCAGCAAGAAGAATTGCGCGTCGCCCTGGTTGACGGCCAGAAGCTTTTCGATCTCTCGATCGAGTTACCGTCCCGCGAACAGAAGAAAGGCAATATCTACAAGGCGCGCGTAACGCGCGTCGAGCCGAGCCTCGAGGCCGCCTTCGTCGAATACGGCGCAGAGCGTCAGGGCTTCCTGCCTCTCAAGGAAGTCGCCCGGGAATACTTCCGTTTCCAGCCGGCGCCGGGCGCCCGCTTCAACATCCGCGACGTCCTCCAGGAAGGCCAGGAGTTGCTGGTCCAGGTGGAGAAGGAAGAACGCGGCAACAAGGGTGCTGCGCTCACGACATT
Source organism: uncultured Steroidobacteraceae bacterium (assembly GCA_964412975.1). Lineage (GTDB taxonomy): Bacteria > Pseudomonadota > Gammaproteobacteria > Steroidobacterales > Steroidobacteraceae > SCUD01. The sequence goes on along the minus strand of CAYPQX010000129.1, from coordinate 3,946 downwards.
CATCAGTCTCGCCGGCCGATTTCTCGTGCTGATGCCGAACAACCCGCGCGCCGGCGGCGTATCGCGGCGCATCGAGGGCGAGGAGCGCGACGCGACCCGGGATTCGCTCGACCTGCTCCACGTTCCGGACGGCATGGGCACGATCGTGCGCACCGCGGGCGTAGGCCGCGGCCCTGAAGAGCTGCAATGGGATCTCGACAATCTCCGTGCCAACTGGGACGCGATCGTCACGGCCGCCGCGGAGCGGCCTGCGCCGTTTCTCGTGTATCAGGAAAGCGACGCGGTGACGCGGGCGCTGCGCGACTACCTGTCGGACGACATCGGCGAAGTGCTCATTGACGAGCCCGGTGCCCACCAGCGCGCCCTCGAATACGTGCAGCGCTTCCAGAACGCCGAAGGGGTGCGTCAGATCCGGCTCTACACCGACGACGTGCCGCTGTTCACACGCTACCAGATCGAAAGCCAGATCGAGTCCGCCTACTCCCACGCCGTGACGCTCCCATCAGGCGGCGGCATCGTGATCGACTATACGGAGGCGCTCGTCTCGATCGACATCAATTCTGCGCGCGCGACGCGCGGCGCGGACATCGAGACGACGGCCTACAACACCAATCTCGAGGCCGCGGAAGAAATTGCCCGGCAGCTCCGGATCCGCGACCTCGGCGGGCTCATCGTCATCGACTTCATCGACATGGAATCGAAGAAGAACCAGCAGGGTGTCGAAGACCGACTCCGCGAGGCCGTACGCTCGGATCGCGCCCGCATCCAGCTCGGACGGATCTCCCGATTCGGCCTGATGGAAATGTCCCGCCAGCGCCTGCGGCCCTCGCTCGGTGAATCCACGCACATGGCCTGCCCGCGTTGCAGCGGCATGGGCACGATCCGCAGCGTCGAATCGATGGCGCTTGCCGTACTGAGGCTGATCGGCGAGGAAGTCCGCAAGGAGCGCACGACCCGCGTGGTCGCGCAGCTGCCCGTCGACGTCTCGACCTTCCTGATCAACGAAAAGCGCGAATGGCTGCACCGGCTCGAAAGCCAGCGCGAGATCGAAATCGTGCTCGTGCCCGACCCGAACATGCAGACGCCCAACTACTCGATCCGCCGCGTGCGCGACGATGAGCTGTCGCTGCCAGAGAACTCAGTGACGAGCTACCAGATGGCAGGCCAGCCGAACAAGGAACTCGACTTCCAGTCGCAATCGGACAAGCGCGCGGCCGCCCAGCCTGCGGCGGTGCAGCCGATTGCACCGGCAGCGCCAGCACCTGCGTCGGCGGCACCGGTCGCCCACAAGGAGAAAGGCCCCGGGTTCTGGTCGAGGCTCATGGGCTTTCTTCAGGGTGCAAAGCACCCGGCAAAGGAAGAGGCCGCGCCGTCGGGATCCAATCGACATGAACGTCAAGGCGGCCGGCATACACGTGATCAGCAGCGCGACGAGCGCGGTGGCCGCCGACCGCCTCGCGGCGAGCGCGGGCCACGCCGCGATCGCGATCGTGACCGGAACCGCAATCGGGACCGGGACCGGAATCGCGACCCGGAACGCAGCGAGCGCAATGATCGCCAACGCGCAGAAAGCGCCCGCGACGACAGTGCAAGGCATCGGGATCGACCGGCGGAAGCCGCTCCACCGCGGCCGCAGCCGGCCCAGAACCCGCGCCCGGATCAGCAACAGGCCGCGGAAGGCGATGCGCAGCGCCGCCGCCGCAGGCGCCGCGGACGCGGCGGTCGCGGAGGACGGCAGGATTCCTACCGGCCGGGCGATACGCAGCCGGTCGCCCAGGGCAATGGCGATTCGCAGCCGCGAAACGATGCGCCCGGCATGTCTGCGCCCGAGGCGGGTTCGGAGCCGATGATCGACAGAATACCGTCGCCGCCGGTATCGGTCGCCCCGATGGCACCGGCCACACCGCCCCCGCCGGTTTTCACACAGCCTGCAGCCGAGACGCCAGTATTACCGGCTCCCAAGCCCGTGCCGACCCATACGGTGTGGTCATCGACGCCGGGCGAAGGGCATCACTTCGAGCCGAAAGACTGACCTACCGATCGGTGCCGAGCGTGGCCAGGAGGCCGCGCGCGGCCTCCTCGACCAGGTCGAGTACTTCCTCGAAGCCGGTTTCGCCGCCGTAGTACGGGTCGGGAACCTCGCGCCGGCTCAGCTGTGGCGCATATTCGAGGAACAACCGCACGCGTCCCGACTGCCCGGCGGGCGCGATCCGGCGCAAGCGCTCGTAGACAGGTTCGTCCATCGCGAGCAACAGGTCGAAGCGCTCGAAGTCGGCTGCCTCGACGACACGTGCGCGAAGCATGCTCATGTCGATGCCGCGACGGCGCGCCGCGGCGATCGCCCGCTCGTCCGGCGGGCTGCCGGTGTGGTAGCCGTGCGTTCCCGCGGAGTCCACTTCGATCGCAAGTTTCTCCGCATGCCGGCTGGCGAGATCGCGGAATACCGCCTCCGCCGTCGGCGAGCGGCAAATATTCCCAAGGCAGACGAAAAGTACGCGCGTCACGCACGCTTTCGCTTTCGGAGCCAGCCGTCGAGGCAATCGATCGCCCGTACCGTTTCCGTCGTCGACACCGCGAATGAGATCCGGATGAATCGATCGCCATTCACGGAATCGAAGTCCTTGCCGGTATTGATCGCGACTCCCGTCGCATCCAGGACTTCCCGGCACCACGTGAACGAGTCCCGGGTCAGGTGCCCGATGTCGGCGTAAAGATAGAACGCGCCATCGGCCGGTGCGATGCGCGTGATGCCGAGACCCGCAAGTGCGTCCACCAGCAGTTGCCGGTTCGTGGCATAGGTCGCGACGCGCCGGTCGAGTTCTCCGTGCCCTTCCATTGCCGCAAGCGCCACATGCTGCGAGAGCGTCGGCGGCACCAGGAACATGTTGCCGGCGAAGCGGCGCATCGTCTCCACGAGCGGCTCGGGCAGGACCGCCCAGCCGAGGCGCCATCCGGTCATGCACCAGTACTTCGAAAAGCTATTCGCGACGATCGAATCAGGCCCGAACTCGAGCACCGACCGTGAGCGCACTCCGTAGGTAATGCCGTGATACGTCTCGTCGGAAATGATGTAGATGCCGCGCGCCGCGCAGACCCCGGCGATCGCCGAAAGCTCGGTATCGTCAAGCATGGTGCCCGTGGGGTTTGACGGGCTCGTCAGGATGAGGCCGGCGGGCTGTGGATCGAGTGCGGCAATCATGGCAGCGGTCGGCTGGAACCGCGTGGCGGCGCCGCAATCGAGTTCGACCGGCTCGAGCCCGAGCGCATACAGGACGTTGCGGTGGGCCGGATAGCCCGGGCGGGCGAGCGCGACCCGGGCGTCGCGCCCGAAGAGCACGGACATCGCTAGCACGAGCGCCGCCGATGCGCCCATCGTCAGGAGGATTCTCGAAGCGTCGATATCGAGACCATAAGTCTTGCGGTAATGGACCCCGATACGTTCCGCAAGAGCGCCGCTTTCCCAATAGCCCTGCGGACATTCCTTCAATGCCCGTTCACCGGCCGCGATGGCTGCCCGCGGTGCGCCTTCCGAGGGCTGGCCGACTTCCATGTGAATGACAGGCAGGCCGCGCCGCTCCCGCTCGTTCGCGATGCGATTGATCTCCATCGCATAGAAGGGCGCGACGAGTTCCGCGGCGCTGTTCATGCGCGCGGGCCTCGCCGCATCCGTTCCTCGACGTGCGCCAGGTCTTCCGCCGTATCGACGCCGGGCCCTGGCGGCTCGACCGCATCAGCCACGACGATCGCGAGTCCCTTCTGGAGGGCGCGCAACTGTTCCAGCCTTTCCCGCAGTTCGAGTGCCGTCGCGGCAACCCCGGAAAGCATTCGCAGGGCCGAGACGCGATAGGCGTAAATTCCGAGATGGCGGCGCGCGCCGCGATGCCGCGTCGCGCTCGCCGGCACAGACTGTGCGCCGTCGCGATCCCAGGGTATCGGCGCACGGCTG
>CAYPQX010000128.1:0-8320 GCA_964412975.1 uncultured Steroidobacteraceae bacterium | reverse complement strand
CAGGGCCACATTTTTCTGGTCGCTGGTCGCAACGCTGTCACTGGCCGGCTGCGACACGGCCCCGGCCGCAAAGTCCACCTCGCTACCCGGTTCGTACCTGTTCCTCTGGGCGGGCGACGCCGATGACAAGGCAAGCGACTTCCTCGCGGTGATCGACGCCGATCCGGCATCCCCGCGCTATGGCGCCGTCGTTGCGTCGCTCCCGACCGGCGACTCGGGCACGCACCCGCATCACACCGAGCACGAGATGTCAGCAACAGGCCACCTGCTGGCGAACGGCTTTCACGCCGGCCGCACCTGGTTGTTCGACCTCACGCAGCCGCTCGAGCCCCGCATCCTGACGTCGTTCGACGACCTCGCCGGCTTCAGCCACCCGCACACCTTCATCCGGATGGACAACGGAAACGTCCTGGCAACGTTTCAGTACGCCGCATCAGGAAAATCCGATCATCACGGGCATGAGGCGGAGTCGGTATCCACCAAAGCGGAGAACGTCACCGGCGGACTCGTCGAGATGACCGAACGCGGTGAAGTCATTCGTGCGGCTTCGGCGCGCGACCCGCGGATTCCAGACCCCCGCATTTATCCGTACAGCGTACTGCCGTTGCCCGGGATCGATCGCGCGGTATCCACAACGACCGACATGGATCATTTGAATGAGAAAGCGACGTCGGAGTGGGTTCAGTTCTGGCGCCTGTCCGACCTCAAGTTACTGAAAAGCATTGCGTTGAAACCGGGGCCGAGGGGCGATGAGCACAAATTGTCTGGCGAGCCGCGCCTTCTGCCCGATGGCAAGAGCATCTACATTCACACCTTCAGCTGCGGGCTGTACCTGCTGCACGGCGCGGGAGATATCGAACCGAGCGCCAGGCTGGTGCATTCATTCCCGGGCTTCGGATGCGGCGTGCCCGTCCTCACCGGTCACCACTGGCTCCAGCCGGTCCCGGAGACTCATGCGCTCGTGGCGCTCGACATTTCCGATCCCGAAAAGCCGCGTGAAGTCTCCTCCGTCACCTTCGGCGACGACGAGGAGCCGCACTGGATTGCAATCGACCCGGCTGGCCGGCGCGTCGTGCTGAACTCCGGCGGTAGCGGCAGTCGCCTGTTCGTGGTGAATTTCGATCCGGCAACCGGCACGCTGACGATGGACGCCCGGTTCCGCGACCCCGACGATCCGCGCCCCGGGATCAGCCTGAACGGAAAGTCCTGGCCGCATGGATTCACTGGAAACGCCGTGCCACATGGCACCGTGTTTTCGAGGGAAGCAGAAAAATGAAGATTCGAATGAAGTTTGCGTCACGCCGCGAAGTCCTTGGCGCCGCGGTCGCTGTCGGCGGTCTCGCCGCCAGTCCGTTTCAGCGCGCTTTGGCGGCAACGGCCACGTTCACGCCAATGCAGACGATGGGACCCTTCTATCCGATCACCCGGCCGCTCGATACCGACGCCGACCTCACGGTCGTGCAAGGTCAGCCGGGACGCGCCCAGGGCAAGATCGTTCACCTGATGGGCCGCGTGCTCGACGATAGGGGCGCGCCGGTTCGCGGCGCGAAGATCGAGCTGTGGCAGTGCAACACCCATGGCCGCTATGCGCACCCGGCAGACGTCAATCCCGCGCCGCTCGACCCGAACTTCCAGGGCTTTGGCGTGCAGACGACCGACGCCGATGGCCAGTATCGCTTCAAGACGATCAAGCCGGCCGCCTACCCGATCGGTCCGATGAATCCGGACGCCATTCGCACGCCGCACATTCACTTCGTCATCGCGGGTGCCAATACACGCCTCGTGACCCAGATGTACTTTCCCGGTGAGTCCGCTAACGAGACGGACATCATCTTCGGCAGCCTCACCGCCGAGGAAAGAGTCGCGACGACTGCGAGTATCCTGCCGCCCGCGACCGGCATGGAACCCGATTCGCTCATCGCTCGCTGGGATATCGTCCTGCTCGCCGGGTGAAACTCGAACGCTTTAAAGAGTCGTACCTGCCGGAACTGATGACGTGGTTTCCGGACGAGATGACGCTTCAGACCTGGGGTGGCCCGGAGTTCCGGTTTCCGTTCACGGAAGAGACTTTCCGCGAGGACGCGAAGCTCAGAAGCTTGCCGACCTGGGCGCTCGTGGAGGATGACGGCACGTTGGCCGCCTTTGGCCAATGCTATCTCCGGGTCGGGCGCTGCCACTTCGGCCGGCTGGCGGTGTCGCCCAAGCTGCGCGGCAGCGGATACGGCACGACGCTCATTCGCGAACTCGCCCGATGGGGTACAGCCGAATTTGGCGTCAAATCAATGTCTCTCTTCGTCGTAGCCAGCAACCCGCGCGCCATCCAGCTGTATCGCCGACTCGGGTTTTCCGAAATGCCCTACCCGGAGCCCGCGCCCGCAACGGATTGCTTCATCTACATGGTCGCGACGAAACTCGCGCAATAACGATGACCCTCGTCGACGTCCGCCGCATCACAATGAAGCTCCTCGGCACCACCGAGTCTCCGCATCACCGGTATACGTCGTTCCGCGTCCGCGGCCGGATTTACGCGACGGCACCGCTGGAAGGCGGCCTGCTTCACGTCTTCGTCGACGAAGAGGATCGCGACCGCATGACCGCGCTGCATCCGGGCGTCTACAGGAAACTCGGCTGGGGCAAGAAGATCGTCGGACTAAAGATCGCGCTCGACGCCGCGAAGCCGGAAGATGTGCAGGCGTTGCTCCGCGCGGCATGGCAACGGAAGCTTCCCGCAAAACGATGAGACTCTGGACACTCCATCCGCGATATCTGGATGCCAAGGGCCTGGTCGCGCTCTGGCGCGAAGCGCTGCTCGCGAAGGCGGTGCTCCGCGGCGAGACCCGCGGCTACCGGCATCACCCGCAGCTCGAGCGATTTCGCGCGCATGCCTCGCCGCGTTCCGCGATCAATGCCTATCTCGCGGCCGTGCGTGCGGAGGCGACGACTCGCGGTTACGACTTCGACCGCCGCAAGATCGAACCGGTGCGGCCGCTCGCCCGGATTGCCGTCACGAGTGAGCAGATCGAGTACGAATGGCGGCACCTGACGCGCAAGCTTGCTGTGCGGGATCCTTCGCGTTACCGCCAGTGGCGCGGCACCCGGATCATGCAATGCCATCCGCTGTTCCGTCGCGTTCGCGGGCCGGTCGCGGCCTGGGAGCGCAGGTGAACGCCGTCATCCGTCCGTTGGCGGTGAACGACATCTCCGCGCTCCTGAGACTCGTCGAGGAATACTGGATCTTCGAGCACATTGCGGGCTTTGACCCGGACCGCGTCACGGCGGCGCTTGAGCGCCTCCTCGCCGATCCCGCGCTCGGCAGCGGCTGGATCGCGAGCGCGGGCCATGATGCTGCGGGCTACCTGCTCGCCGTTTACGTGTTCAGCCTCGAGCACCTGGGGCTCACCGCCGAGATCGACGAGTTCTTCGTGCTGCCGTCGTTCCGCGGTCGCGAGATCGGGTCCGGACTGTTGCGAGTGGCCGAAGCCGAGTTCGTCCGTCGCGGGTGCACGAATGTCTCGCTCCAGCTTGGGAACGAGAATGAACGCGCCCGCGCCTTCTACCGCGAACACGGTTACAGCGAGCGCGCCGGCTTCGAATTGCTGGACAAGATGCTGCCGCGCGGCTAATCAGGAAGACAGGGGGAGACAACGATGGGAAGCATATCAACCCGCCCCGTCGAAGCACGGGATCTCGAGGCGATTGCCGTCCTCTTCGACGCCTACCGGCAATTCTACGAAAAGCCCGCGGATCTCGCGCTCGCCCGACGCTACATCATCGAGCGGTTCCAGCGAAATGAATCGGTGCTCATCATCGCGGAGGATGAAACCGGCGAGATCGTCGGATTCACGCAACTCTATCCGGCATTCTGCTCCGTGCTCGCCGACAGGACTTTCGTCCTGTACGACCTCTTCGTCACGCCCGCCGCGCGAGGCACCGGTGCGGGCCGCGCCCTGATGGAAGCGGCCGAAGCGCACGGCCGCAAGGCCGGCGCCGCGCGTCTCGAGCTCAGCACCGCACATACCAACGTGATCGGACAATCGCTTTACGAGTCCTGCGGCTGGCAGCGGGACAATGCGTTCTACGTCTACACGAAGACGCTTCACACCTAGTCTGCTGCCAGGGGGAATGCACATGAAGCGACACGCAGGAACTGCACTGGCCTGGGCGCTCATGGCCCCGCTGCTTTCAGCCCCGGTGCACGCGGCCGATGGCGCCGCCGCCGTCCAGCAGGCGATCAGGGACTTTTACGCCGCCTACAGCGGATTCGACGAACAGAAGTACCGCGCATTCATGACGGAAGACTACGTGCTGCTCGAGCACGGTGCGATCATCGACCGTGAAGCCGATGTGGCCGGCATGGCGAAGCCTGGCATCGGCTTCAGGCGCACCGATCACTTGGAGTTCCATTCCGTGACGGTCGAGCGCGACCTGGCGTATGCCGTTTATGTGCTGCGCTCCGAGATCTACGACGACGTCAAGGCGGCGCGAAGCCGCGAATGGCTCGAAAGCGCAATCCTCCGCCGTGTGAAGGGCAACTGGAAATTGGCGCTGTTGCATTCCACGCGCGTGTCCCACCCTTCCGGAGCGAAAGACATGAAGCAATTCGCCACCCGCTACACGGCTGCATGGTGCGGCCAGGAGCCCGCGAGCGTCGCGGCATTCTTCGCGGAGACTGGGTCGCTCAAGATCAACGACGGCACGCCGAACGTCGGGCGAGCGGCAATCACGGAAGCGGCGCAATCTTTCATGACCGCTTTTCCAGACATGGTCGTCGAGATGGATGGGCTCGAGTACGCCGGCGGCAAGTACCGCTTTCGCTGGACACTGACCGGCACGAATACGGGTCCCGGCGGCAGCGGCCGCAAGGTCAGGATCAGCGGCTATGAGGAATGGACCATCGGCGCCGATGGCCTGATCGCGAGCTCGCTCGGTCACTTCGACGCGGCAGATTACAACCGCCAGCTCACCCTAGACTAATCGGTCCCGCTTTCAGCGAAGCGGCTGAGTCCTTTCAGGTTCGTGATCGTGATCGGGCGGTAAGCCTTCTTCACCCAACCGGCCTTCGCTAACTGATGCAGGGTGGCATTCCCAACGCGAACTGCGCCAGCGGAATGGGCGTACCTTCCGTCGCCGCAACCCGCCGCAGAGCCAGCGCAATGCGCCGTAGACAGAATGCGCATGGCCTCCATGCGTGGATGGATCCATTCGAGAAACTCCGCGCGCCAGAAGCCGGGCAGCCTCAACCTAGACCGCGTGATGGAAGCGGTGACCAAGCCGAACCACGGGGGCAACTGACGCCGGGCCGCATTCGTCGCGGCGGCGCTTATGGCCGCCGCGAATTCGTGCAACAGGTCGCCGTCCGTCGCCACGAGACGCGTCCCGGTCCGCATTTTCCGCCTTCCGTCGCGCCAGGCTAGGATTACCGACAGGCGCCGGTGAAAATCGATGCCGGCCTCGTGGCCTGGCATCGGAGTCCCGGCATGAAACTGAAGCGCATCCTGGGATGGACCGCCCTCTCCATTCCGCTCGTCCTGTTTGCAGCGCTCTGCATCGCGTACTGGACTTCTGACAACACCTGCAATGATCCGGGCCGCACGGCGCCGCGCGACCCGATCAAGGCCATCGTTTATTGCGACTATGGGTCGCCGGACGTTCTCCGGCTGAAGGAGATCGAAAAACCGGTACCCGCCGACGATCAGTTGCTCGTCAGGGTGCACGCAGCGGCAGCCAATCCGCTCGACTGGCACTACATCCGGGGCACGCCTTACATCATGCGGCTCGAAACCGGCCTGCGGAAGCCGACGGAACTGAGGCTTGGCGTCGATTTCGCCGGCACCGTCGAGGTGGCCGGGAAGAACGTCACCCAATACAAGCCCGGCGACGAGATCTTCGGGGCGCGCACCGGGGCCTTCGGGGAATATGTCATCGTCAGCGAACGCGGCGCGATCGCACTGAAACCGCCGAACCTGACGTTCGAGCAGGCGGCCGGCATCAATATCGCGGCAGTCACCGCGTTGCAGGCCTTGCGCCGGGCGGGCGTCGGCCCGGGAACCCGCGTGCTGATCAATGGCGCATCGGGAGGCGTCGGCACTTTCGCCGTCCAGATCGCCAAGTCGATGGGAGCCCATGTCACCGGCGTTTGCAGCACGCGAAACATCGCTCTCGTTCGCTCCCTCGGTGCCGACGACGTCATCGACTACACGCAAGCGGATTACACAAAGAGCGGTCGCCAGTTCGATTCGATCGTCGACAATGTGGGCAATCACGGCTTCCTTGCGAATCGCCGCGCGCTCGAGCAGGACGGCGTGTATGTGCAGATCGGCGGTGGCGGACCGGACGACGGCCGATGGGTCGGCCCGCTGCTGGGCTTTCTGAAGGGCCCGCTTCTGGATCCGTTCATTTCCCATGACATGAGCATCCTCATCGCCGAGTTGAGCGCCGAGGATCTCGCGACGCTCGCCAGGCTCATGCAGGCGGGCACAGTCACGCCGGTCATCGATCGGCACTACTCACTCAGTGAAGTGCCTGAGGCCATCCGGTACCTCGAGACCGGGCGGGCACGCGGGAAAGTGATCATCACGCTGGATGAAACCAGCTCCGGAGACTGAACATGCAAGACGCAAAAACCGCCGGCCGCATCGTCGGTGGGCTGCTCGTGCTGCTGATCGTCGGCGGCGTGCTGGGCAACTTCGTGCTGACCGCGCCGGCTTTCGCCGCGCCCGGCTTTATCGTGAATGCCGCGGCACACTCCCTGAACCTGAGCCTCTCTGCGCTGGTCGGCATTGCGACGGGCGCAATTGCGCTTGGCGTCGCCATCACCGTATTCCCTGTGCTCCGAAGGCTCAGTGAGCCATTCGCGTTCTGGCTTTTTGGAATTGCCATCGTGAACTTCGCAATGGCCGCCGTGGAACAGATCGCGTTGCTCTCGTTGCTGTCACTCAGCAACGCCTACACCGGGGCGGCGACCCCCGACGAGGCGCTATTCCAGGCATTGCGGGGCGTCGTCGCTGCGGCGCGGAACTGGGCGCATTACGTGCACCTCGTGATCAGCGGTAGCATGCTGCTCGTCTTCTTCGGCGCGCTCTGCCGCTTCGCACTTGTGCCGCGCATCCTGGCCGCCTTCGGAATCGTCGCGTCTTTGTCCCAGATGACTGGCGTCGCGATGCCGCTTTTCGGCCACGGCGTCGCCTTCCCCCTGCTGGCGCCGTTGGGCCTGGCCATGATCGCAACGGCGGGATGGCTTCTCGTCAAGGGCTTCAGCCTGGAACACGCGCGCGCAGGCTGACCAAGCTATCCTCGCGCGCATGGTCCCTCCCGCCCCCGCTCAGCCACGCGGCCTAGCGCTGATCTTCGGCTGGCGTCGGCTGCGATTCACGCTCGGTTTTTCCATCGCGCTCGGGTTGCTCATGGGCCTCGGCTGGAAATCCGGGCTTGCATCCATCCTGGTGCGCACGGTGACGCTCGGGTTGGTCGCGATGATCGTGTTCGGCGTATTCGAGCAATGGCCACGAACACCGCCACGCTGGCTGCCGCGCTGGGTGCTCCAGGTCGTCGGCGTCGGCCTCGTCATGCCGATCGCGACGTTCGCGATCTACATGCTCTCGACGGCTCCCGGTGCGCCGCCTTTCTGGGAGGTGCCCGATCGCCTGGAGGGTTTCGGGGCCCTCGCTTTCATGGGGTTGCTCCTCGCGCCCTGGTGCGCGCTCGGTGCGCTCGTCCGTCAGAAAGAAGCCCTGGCCCGCGAGCAGGCGCTCGCCTTCGACCTCGAGCGCAGCGAGTACGAGCGGCAGGCGCTCGACGCGCGGCTGCACCTGCTGCAGGCGCAGGTGGCACCGCATTTCCTCTTCAACACGCTCGCCAACGTGCAGGCGCTCGTCGACGCGGGCGCTCCGCAAGCCTCCGCCGTGCTCCGGAGCCTGGTCGCCTACCTGCGCGCCGCGGTTCCTCGCCTCAACGAGCCTGCCACCACCCTCGGCCAGGAATTACAGCTCGTCCAGGCGTATCTCGAACTGATGCACATGCGGATGCCCGATCGACTGCAATTCGAGCTGCATGCGGATACGGCAGCGCTTGGGCTACGCTGCCCGCCCATGACGCTGCTGACCCTCGTTGAAAATGCCGTGCGCCACGGGATCGATCCGAGCGAGGAAGGCGGCCGAATCGAGATTCACGTGCAACGGGACGGCGAGCGCTGCCGCGTGCGCATCAGTGACACGGGCGTCGGCCTTCGGGTCACCGGCTCCGGCCTCGGCACCGGGCTCGCGACTTTGAGGGAGCGGCTTCAGCTCATCTTCGGCGACGATGCCCGCCTGGAGTTGACGAC
>CAYPQX010000127.1:0-12629 GCA_964412975.1 uncultured Steroidobacteraceae bacterium | reverse complement strand
CGCGCGCCGATGCGCTCGTCGATTGGCAGCGATCCGCATGGCAGCGAGGCATCGTATCGCTGGTAGCCAGTATCGTCTTCCTGATGCTGTCCACGCTCCTGATCCGTGCACTGAAGCAGCGTACGGTTGCAGAACAGGAGGCCGGGAAGCAGCGTGATCGCGCCTCGGAACTTGCGCGTTACAAAGCGCAGCTCGAAGAAACCGTGATCGTCCGCACGGGGGAGCTCAAGGAAAGCAATGAGCTCCTTGAAGGCGAGCTGATCGTTCGCAAGGCCGCGGAGGCTGCACTGAAAGAACATGACGCGCTGCTGCGCGCGGTGGCAAAGGGCGCGGAGGAGCTGCTGAGTTCCCGCAATCTCGAGGACGTCACGACCACCGTTCTCGCGCTCATCGGCCAGACGGTCGCAGTCAGCCGGGTGCACATCAGCACGATTACGGCCGGTCGTGAGGGCCAGCTACGGTCGTCCGTCCGTCACGAATGGTGCGCAGCGGACATGATGCCGGTGGCCGGCAAATCCGCACTGCGGGAGCTCGATCTGGCGGCGACCCTGCCGCAAGCCGTCGCGCCGTTGCTCGGCGGCCGGCTGACGACGTTCTCGGTCGATGATTTGAGTGGCGGCCTGAAGGAGCTGTTCGAGCAGAACGGCATGCGATCGTGCCTGCAGATCCCGATCATGGTGCACGACAGGCTCTGGGGGAACATGACCTTCATCGACTCCGGCCAGGCCCGGCGCCAGTGGAGCTGGGCGGAGACCGATACCTTGCAGACGCTCGCCGGCCTGTTCGGCGTCTCGATCGCCAAGGAAAAATACGTCAAGGAACTGGCCGATGCGAACATGATCGTCCAGAACAGCCCGACCATCCTGTATCGCCTGCGGGGAGAGCCACCGTTCCCGATGATTTACGTTTCGCACAACATCAGGAAATTCGGCCACGATGCGGCGGAACTGGTGGAATCGGCCAACTGGGCCCGCATGCTGATGGACCCGGAGGACGAAGCCAAGGTCGGCGCTGCGATGGCGCGGACGGTCGAAAAAAACGCCGAGGGAGCGTCGATCGAGTTTCGACTGCGTACCGGTGACTGCACCTATCGCTGGGTGGAGAACCGCTACACGACGGTGCGCGACAGGAGCGGCCGGCTCCTCGAAATCGAAGGCATGATCATCGATATTACCGAGCGCAAGGCGGCCGAGGACAAGATTTCGCTGCTCGCGCGGACCGACAGTCTCACGGGCCTGGCAAATCGCGGAACCTTCATCGAGCGACTTCGCCAGACATTCTCTTCGACCAGGCGAGGCGGAAATCCGTTCGCGATCATGTATCTCGACCTGGATCACTTCAAGGCCGTCAACGACACATTGGGGCATCAGGCCGGAGACGCGCTGCTCCGCAAAGTGGGAGAGCGCCTGAAGGCCTGCACCCGGGACAACGATGTCGTTGCCAGGCTTGGCGGCGACGAGTTCGCCGTGTTGCAGTCGGATATGATCGAACCCGCAAACGCCGGCACCCTGGCGGCCGCGATCCTGGCCGCCCTGACCCGCCCCTACCTGATAGACGGCAATGAACTGCACGTGACAGTCAGCATCGGTGTCTGTCCCTACGAAGCTGACAGCGCAGGGCCGGACAGCATGCTCGCTCAGGCCGATCTCGCTCTCTACCGGTCAAAGGACGAAGGACGGAATCGTTACCGGTTCCATACCGACGATCTCGACGACCAGGTCCTTCAACGAATGGTGATGGCCGATGAACTTCGCTCAGCTATCGATCGACACGAACTGGAATTGTTCTACCAGCCACAGGTGGAGCTGGCGTCAGGCAAGATTGTCGGCATCGAGGCACTGGTCCGCTGGCACCATCCGAAGCGCGGCCTGCTGCCCGCCAAGGCATTCATCCCCGTGGCCGAGAAGACCGGAACGATTGTCGCCGTTGGCAAATGGGTTCTTGAAAACGCCTGCAAGCAATGGCGGCTCTGGAGCGACGCCAGAATAGCACCGGAAGTGATTGCGATGAACCTGTCGTTCGCACAGTTGAAAAATGGCCGCGAGCTGCTGCGCGACGTGCAAACGGCGCTCGAGAAGTGGGCAATGGCACCCTCCGATATCAGCTTCGACGTGACCGAAGCCACGATCGCAAAAGCAACCCTGATGCACAGGGAAATCCTCACCGACCTGCGTGATCTGGGAGTACGAATCGCCATAGTGGAATTCGGCAGCGAATATTCATCGCTGAACTATCTCCGGACTTATCGCGTGAGCCACCTGAAGATCGCGCAGTCATTCATTGATGCTGCGGTGAACGATGCGGAACGCGCGACGACGATGCGCGCGATCGTCAATTTCGCGCATGAACTCGGGATCGGGGTGATAGCACAGGGCGTGGAAACCGCGGAGCAGCGCGACCTTTCGAGCGCCTCCTCGACGATCGCGCAAGGCTGGTTCTTCGGCAAGGCCATGCGCGCTGACGAAGTGACCGAATTGTTGCGAGTGGGGAGCATCGACCCGCCGCTTGGCGGCAGTGGAAGCGTGTTCACGACGAAAGACGAGCATGAGCCGGCTGAAGAACCCCCAGTCCTGCCTTACGCCGGTGCTTCGGGCGACCGCTGACGATATCGCCTGCCTGCGCTTGCGCAGACCACGACTCCTCCACCTACGCGCGGAGGGTCGTCAGATGCTTACGATGGGCTTACTAACAGCTTTAAACGACTTGGCGCGTCAAAACGCGCCTAAGCTTTTGAATTGGTGGGCCATGTAGGACTCGAACCTACAACCTACGGATTAAGAGTCCGGAGCTCTACCAATTGAGCTAATGGCCCGAAACAGTGGGGCGAGCGACGGGATTCGAACCCGCGACGGCCGGAATCACAATCCGGGGCTCTACCAGCTGAGCTACGCCCGCCATCGAGGCGCGAAATTATATAGGAAGGCAGATCCCGATTTCGGAATCGACGATGTGCAGGCGCGCCAATGGTGCGCCCGGAGGGACTCGAACCCCCGACCGGCGGATTAGAAATCCGCTGCTCTATCCAGCTGAGCTACGGGCGCGCCGTGTGCCAGAAAAGTTGGTCGGGGCAGAGGGATTTGAACCCCCGACCCTCTGCTCCCAAAGCAGATGCGCTACCAGACTGCGCCATGCCCCGCCGCGCCGGCATCGTACGAAGGCACCCTCGGCGCGTCAATTTGCGATGCCGGCGACCGAGCCGGATGCGGCCGTTGCCCAAGCCAATCTGTTCTTTTTAAACCACAGTGGCATTCCTGCTCTCGGAAGGTGTAGATTCCAAGCAGCACAGTCGCCAAGCGATTGTCGTTTTTACGCAAATGAGGGGGTCGATCGTGAAGACAAATACGTCCCTGGCACGCGCCATCCGGCTTGCGATCGGCGGTGCGGCGGGTCTTTCCGCCGTGTTCGCGGCTCCGATTGCCCAATCGCAGGAAGCACTCGGTGAAGTCGTCGTCACCGGATCGAGAATTCGACAGAACCCGCTCGAAGAACGCCTGCCGGTTCTTTCCGTCAGCAACGAGGACTACCAGGCAAGTGGCGCGACTTCACTCGCGGACTTCATCCAGAAGCTGCCGATTTCAGGTTCTGCGATTAACCGCACAAACAATTCCTCGGGCAACCTCGGCTATCCGCCGGACGGCGGCGGCATCGGTGCCGGCGCGGCAGAAATGGATCTTCGCTACCTGGCGTCGAAGCGCGTGCTCGTGCTCGTCGACGGTCGGCGCTGGATCAAGGGTTCGTCGGGCTCAGGTGTCTCCGGCTCGGTGGACTTGAACTCGATTCCGGCGAACGCCGTGAAGTCGATCGAAATTCTCCAGGACGGCGCCTCGGCGATTTACGGCTCGGATGCGATCGGCGGCGTGCTGAACATCATCACATCCGACGACTACGACTCGTTCCGGATCTCCGGCTACACGGGCCAGTACAGCGAAGGTGACGGCGAGACCGCAGAATTCGACATCCGCATGGGCGCGCGCGGCGAGCGCGGGCGCGGCCTCATGGATATCAGCTACACGGACCAGAAGAATATCGACACGATCGACCGTTCAACGTCGGTCTATCCGATACCGGGGTTTCCGTTCGGAGTGAGTTCCGGCTCGCCTGCCGGCCGATATATTTTTCTGGATCCGGTCGTCGGCGATTTCGTGAGCGTGGCGCCGGATGCGGGCGTCGCATTTCCGACTTACGAGCTGGGGGATACGGATACGGACGACTTCCATGGTTTCGCCCTGGCCGACCGCTTCAATTACCAGCCCTTTAACCACCTGGTCACGCCGAACGAGCGCGTGAACGTATTTGCCAAGGGCGAGTACGACGTGAGCGACAGCGTCATGTTCCGCGCGCTCGCGAGCTTCAACAACCGCAAGTCGCAGGGTCGCGCGGCGCCGGTGCCGCTCTTCTTCGGCCCCGACAGCGGCTCGACACCCTACATGGTGAACGTCGAATGGCCGGCAAACCACCCGTTCAATCCGTTTGGCATCGACCTCGACAGCAGCAATATCTCGTTCTTCAGCAAGCGGCCGACTGAGGTGGGCCCGCGCATATTCAACCAGGATGTGGACACCTGGTACGTGTCCGGCGGGTTCGACGGCGAGTTTTCGATCGGCGAACGAAATATGTACTGGGATGTCACCGCGATCCGGTCCGAGAACAACGCGAAGCAGACGAAGCTGAACCAGTTCAATGCCCGGAGCCTCAATGTCGCCATGGGCGACCCGGCAGTCTGCGCAGCGACTCCTGGCTGCGTACCGCTCAATATCGTCGGCGAGAATTCGATGACACCGGAGATGATCGAATTCGTCACGTACACGGGCGTCGATACGAGCAGCCAGGAGCTCACAGACGTCAGCGCCAACTTGTCAGGCGAGCTCTTCGACCTGCCTGCCGGTGCGTTCGGCTTTGCGATCGGCTACGAACACCGCGAAGAAGACGGCTCGTTTGTTCCGGATCCGGTCGTCGTCGCCGGTGAAACGGCAGACGTACCGACGAGCCCGACAAGGGGCGGATACGACGTCGATGAGTTCTACGGCGAAGTGGTGGTGCCCATCCTGAAAGATCGCGTGGGGGCGGACAGCTTGTCCTTCAGCGCAGCGGCGCGCGTTTCGGATTCCACCCTGTTCGACAGCGAGACCGGGAGCAAGTTGTCGCTCAACTGGGGCCCGACCGAGAACCTCATGTTACGTGCCAGCTACTCCGAGGGTTTCCGTGCGCCGAACATCGGCGAGTTGTTCAATCTTGGGTCGCGCTTCGACTCGTCGATCTCGGACCGCTGCTCCAACCTGCAGCCGGGAAGCCCGGACGCGGCCAATTGCGCCGCACTTGGCGTGCCGCCAGGGTACGTCCAGATTAATCCGCAGGTCTCGGTCGATACGGGCGGCAACCCGAACCTTCAGCCGGAGACGTCGGAAAGCTGGACCGCGGGCTTCACCTGGGACATCCCGATGGGCGCCGCGGGCGGCATCGAGCGCTTCCTGCTCGAGGCCAATTACTACGACATCACGGTCGATGGCGCGGTGCAGGCGCCTGATGCGCAAGACGTTCTCGACGCCTGCATCACGACGCTCCAGGATCTGTTTTGCGACTCGGTCAACCGCAATCCGGGCGGCACGATCACGAGCATCGCCGGCGTCCTGAACAACATCGGCGGCATCGAAACGACGGGCCTCGACGTCAATCTCGACCTCAGCTTCGGCGAGACAGGCATCGGCAGCTTCCGTTTACAGTGGATGACGTCGCTCCTGTTCGACTATGACGAGCTGTTCGCCAATTCCGCTGGCGGCTTCGACCGCGTCGAGCGCGCCGGCCTCGAATTGGGATCGCCGACTCGCGGCTTCGTCGAGACCAAGTCCACGTTGAATACGTTCTGGACGATGGGAGAGTTTTCAGGACTGCTCTCCTTCCGGTATCTCAGTTCGCTGACCGAGCAGTGCGTCGGACTCGTGTTCGATTTCGGCCTCGGCCCGGATTTCTGCTCGAACTCGCCGGACCCGAACGTGGTCGGTACGAACAAGCTCGACAGCGTCATTTACACCGACCTGCAGGTCGCCTGGTCGCCGGAGAACCTGTTTGGCGGCGGCTGGACCTTTGCAGTCGGCGTCAACAACCTGTTCGACGAGAAACCGCCGATCTGCTTCTCCTGCGACCTGAACAGCCTGGACGGGACCATTTATCCCATTTCGGGTGCGTTCATGTACCTCAGGGCCTCGTTCCAGAACTGAAGTCTGCCGATCGCCATGCTGAAAAGCCCCCGCAAGGGGGCTTTTCTTTGGCGCGGATATAATGTCGCGGCGGCCGCGCCCGCGAGGCAATGGAGAAGGTTGATGGCGGATGCGGTCCCGGAAGAGCGCCACCCGGGCGACCCAGCCTACCTCATGAATCTCGGACGCCTTTGCGAGGCTGCCTCCGACTGGCGGGGTGCGCGGGACGCCTACCGGCAGGCGGTCGCGGCCATGCCTGACGATCCGGTGGCACGGCTGACTCTCGCCCATGCGCTCGAGCGCATGGAGCAGCATGGCCATGCGCTCCTCGCCTACTACCGCGCCATCGCAGACGCCCAGAAGCAGGGGCGGTGGCTCAACAAGGCGACGACACCGCCCGCCATCCTGGAGCGCGTAACACATGCGATGCGGTTCGTGAAGGCCGGAAGGCGCCGTGCATTCGAAATCGTCCTCGAACCCCTGATCGCGCGGCACGGCCGTGCGGCACTGCGCCGCTTCGAGGACTGTCTCGCGCTGCAGCTTGGAGAGCGCAACGCCCTGCCCGCCGATCCGCGCCAGAAGCCGTCCTTCCTGTTTTTCCCCGGTCTCCCGACCACAGCCTACTTCGTGCGCCGGGATTTCCCCTGGATCGAGGGCCTCGAACGTCAGACCGACGTAATCCGCGAGGAACTGAAGACTGTGCTCCCTCGGGCGGAGCGCGGCGAGCGGGTGTTTGCGGACGACGACGCCGAACAGAAGGGACTTGGAAGCAGTCAGGGCGTACCCGCGTGGACCGGCTTCTATTTCTGGCGTCACGGCGAGCGGCGCGAAGAGAATCACGCGCTCTGCCCGCGCACCTCGGCGGTCCTCGATGCGATTCCGATCGTGCGCATCCGCGAGCACGCGCCCGAGGTGATGTTTTCGGTACTGACACCCGGTACGCACATCCTGCCCCACCGCGGCGTCACCAATGCTCGGGTCGTCTGTCACCTGCCGCTCATCGTCCCGGAGGACTGCGCGCTGGTCGTCGGCGGCGAGCCGCATGCATGGCGCGAAGGCCGCGCCGTCGTGTTCGACGACACTTTCGAGCACGAGGCCTGGAACCGGGGGTCCCGCACGCGCGTGGTCCTGATCATCGATGTCTGGAATCCACATCTCACCATGCCCGAGCGCGAAGCCGTGACGGCGCTCATCGAGGCCATCGGCGATTTCAACACGGCGGCAGCTGCATGAGCGCAAAGATCCTCGACGGCAAGAAGATCGCGCAGGAGTTCCGGCGCGAGGTTCGTGTCGGCACCGACGACCTCGAGCGGCGGGGGCTGCGGCGTCCGGGTCTTGCCGTCGTGATGGTCGGCGACAACGCGGCGTCCGCCGTGTACGTGAGGAACAAGCGTCGCGCCTGCCAGGAAACCGGCATCGTTTCGGTCGCGCACGACCTCCCCTCCGCGACGACCGAAGCCGGGCTCCTCGTGCTGATCGACCGCCTGAATGCCGATCCCGCGATCGACGGTATCCTGGTCCAGCTGCCGCTCCCGGCGCACATTGCGTCCGTCGCGGTGCTTGAACGCATCGATCCACTCAAGGATGTCGACGGGTTTCATCCCTACAACGTCGGCCGCCTCGCGCAGCGCATGCCCGTCATGCGCCCCTGCACGCCGTACGGAATCATCCTGATGATGGAGCGCGAGGGCCTCGAAATCCGGGGCAGGAATGCGGTCATCCTCGGGCAGAGCAATATCGTGGGCCGCCCGATGGCGCTCGAGCTCCTCATGAAGGCGGCGACGATCACCGTCTGCCACAGCCAGACACGCGATCTCCCCCGGCACGTCGGCGAGGCGGAGATACTCGTGGCCGCGGTCGGAAAGGCCGGATTCGTACCCGGCGGCTGGATCCGGCCGGGCGCGGTCGTGATCGACGTCGGAATCAACCGGCTCGCAGACGGGCGCCTCGTCGGCGACGTGCAGTTCGAGGAGGCGGCCGCCCGCGCGGCTTACATCACGCCGGTGCCCGGCGGAGTCGGTCCGATGACGATTGCGGCGCTGATGAAGAACACGCTCGAAGCGGCAACGAGACGGCTGGCCGTCGGCTAGGCGTCGGGCCTCACTTCCGGCGCCAGGTCGTGCCCGCCGGGCCGTCCTCGAGCACGATGCCGGCCGCCGCCAGTTGGTCGCGGATCCGGTCCGATTCGGGCCAGTTGCGCTGCCGCCGTGCCTCGATGCGCGCCGCGACCTGACGGTCGATCTCCGCGGGATCGAGGGTCTCGGCCGTCGCTTGCGTGCCTTCCGCCAGGGCCGAACCGGTCGAAAGCCATTCGGCGGGCGGATATTCGAGCAGCCCGAGTACGCTCCCGAGCTGCCGGAGTTCGGCCGCGAGCGCCGAAGCCTTCAGGTCATCGCCTGCCGCCTTGGCGACGTTCAGCTCGCGCGCGAGGTCCTGCAGCGCGGCGATGGCACCGGGCGTGTTGAAATCGTCGTCCATCGATTCGGCAAACAGCCGCGAAGCCTCTCCAGGCGCAAAGGCTTCGGCCGGCCTGGCGTCCCGGAGCGCGAGATAAAGACGCTGCAGGGACGCGTCCGCCAGGCGCAGGTTCTCGTCCGTGTAGTTGACCGGCGCGCGATAGTGGCTCGCGAGCAGGAAGGCGCGCAGCACCTCGGGCCGGAGCCGCGACAATACGTCGCGCACCGTAAAGAAGTTGCCGAGCGATTTCGACATCTTTTCGTCGTCGACCCGCACGAAACCGTTGTGCATCCAGACCTTCGCGAATGGTGCATCGCAGGCGGCGCAGCTCTGGGCGATCTCGTTCTCGTGATGCGGAAACTTGAGGTCCATGCCGCCGCCGTGAATGTCGAACTGCGGACCCAGGAGGGCGACCGACATGGCCGAGCACTCGATGTGCCAGCCCGGCCGGCCCGCGCCCCAGGGCGAATCCCAGGCGGGCTCGCCGGGCTTCGCCCGCTTCCAGAGGACAAAGTCCGCGGGGTCCCGCTTGGCCTCGTCCACCTCGACGCGCGACCCCGCCCGCAGGTCCGCGAGCTTCTTGCCGGAGAGCCTGCCGTAGTCCTTGAACTTCGCGACGGCGTAGAAGACGTCGCCATTCGCGCCCACGTACGCGAAGCCGCGCTTCACCAGGCGGTCGATCATGTCGATGATCTCGGGCAGGTAAGCGGTCGCACGCGGTTCATGATCGGGTTTCTCGATCCCGAGCGCGGCGAAGTCCTCGTTCATCGACGCGATGAAGCGCGCGGTCAGCGCTTCGTACGGTTCGTTCCGCTCGCGCGCGCGGTCGATGATCTTGTCGTCGATATCGGTGATGTTCCGGACGTAAGTGACTTTGTTGCCGCCCGCCCGCAGCCAGCGGCGGACGATGTCGAAGGCGAGCTGCGAGCGCGCATGCCCGACATGGATGTGGTCGTAGACCGTGATGCCGCAGACATACATCCCGATCTGGCCCGGCACGAGCGGCACGAACGGCTCCTTGCGGCCGGTCAGCGAGTTGTGGATACGGAGCACCCTAGTCCCCGTGCGTACGGGCCGCGCCCGCAAGCCGGTCGCGCACGAGCGGCGCGGGGATGGCCGCGAGCAGCGCCGCGAGCTCCGGCCCGTCATGGCGACCCGTGAGAGCGAACCGAAGTGGCATGTAGAGCGAGGCGCCCTTGCGGCCTGTGCGCGCCTTCAGGCGGTCGGCGAGGATGTGGAGATCCGCACCGGACTCGGCAAACGATGCGAGCGCGGCATCGAAGAACGCGGGCCCCGCCTCAACAATCGCGTTTCGCGCCTCGGGCACAAGCGGCGGGAGTTCACCCGAAAGCACGGCGATCCACTCCCGCGCGTCGGCGGGAAGCAGCACGTTACCCTGGAGCAGTCCCGCAGCCGTACGTCGCAGCGCGTCCGGCCAGTCCGGCGGAAACACCGGCGCGAGCCAGTTGACGGCGCCGTCCCCGTCGAGCCGCCGCACTGCCTCGCGCTGCCAGTGATCGAGTTGCGCCGGGTCGAAATGCGCCGGAGCGCGTCCCAGCCGGTCGGCATGGAAATGCCGCGCGAAATCGGCGGGCTCAATCCATTCATCCGGCGCGCCGTGATGGCCGAGCCGCACGAGATAATTGCCGAACGCAGATGCGAGGTAGCCACGGCCTCGCAACTCGCCAACAGTGACGCTCCCGCGCCGCTTCGACTGCGGAGCGCCGCCCGCATCGAGCAGGAGAGGCAGGTGGCCATAACCTGGCGCCGGGAGTCCGAGCGCGCGCAGGACGAGCAGCTGGCGCGGCGTATTGCTCAGGTGATCGTCGCCGCGAAGCACCTGGGTCACTCCCATCAAGGCGTCATCGACGGCATTGCAGAAGAAGAACATGGCGCCGCCATCGGCGCGCCGTACCAGAAAATCGCCGAGCGTCGCCGATTCGACGGCCTGCGGCCCACGCACGAGATCGTCGAAACGGATGAGTTCCGGTCCCGGAATCGAGAATCGCAGGCCAGGCTTCCTGCCCGCGGCGACGCGCGCTGCTCGCCCTGCGGCATCGAGCGCGCGGCAGGTTCCAGGGTAACGCGGCGGCGCCCCGGCCACGATCTGGGTTTTGCGGACGACATCGAGCTCCGCGGGCGTGCAATAGCACGGATAGGCGTGGTTCTCGCGCTCGAGCCGATCGAACAATTCCGCATAAATCGCGGATCGCTCCGACTGACGGTAGGGGCCGCGGCCGTCGTCACGATCCGGTCCCGCGTCCCAGTCGATCCCGAGCCATGCGAGATCCCGCAGCTGCGCGGCGACGAAATCGTCGCTGCCGCGCTCGCGATCCGTGTCTTCCACGCGCAGGATGAAATGCCCGCCGGCATGCCGTGACAGGAGGAAACTGAAGAGCGCCGTGCGGGCATTGCCGGGATGCAATGCCCCGGTCGGGCTCGGCGCGAATCGCGTGACGACTGCAGCGTTCATTGCAAACACAGTCTAAAGTATCGGACCTGCCGCCTCACGCGCCCGGTGCGTTAAAATCCCGGCGAGGTGCAATCCATGCCACGCGAGGTCCCCCTGCTGCTCGCCCTTTTGCTGACCCTGCCGGCCGCGGCCCAGGCACAGGGTTCGCTCGCGCCGCGCGTCCAATTCGAGACTTCCCTCGGCGATTTCGTCGTCGAGGTCGACACGGTGCGCGCGCCACTCTCGGCGGAAAATTTCCTGCGCTATGTGCGCGACGAAGCCTATGACGGAACCGTCTTTCACCGCGTGATCGCGAACTTCGTGATCCAGGGCGGCGGCTACGACGCAAGCCTCGCCGAACGCCCGGCGCGCGCGTCGATTCCGAACGAGAGCGGAAACGGCCTGTCGAACAGGCGCGGAACCCTGGGACTCGCGCGCGAGGACACCCCGCATTCCGGGTCGTCGCAGTTTTACATCAACCTGATCGACAACCAGGGCCTCGATCCGCTGCCGAGCCGCTGGGGCTATGCGGTCTTCGGCCGTGTCGTCGCGGGCATGGACGTCGTCGATCGCCTTGGCCACATGCGCACCGAAACCGTCGCCGCGTTCGGCCCGGACGTGCCGGTCGAACGACCCGTCGTGCGCCGCGCATTCGTGGTCGAAACCGGGCCGGCCGCGGCGGCAGAACCGCCGGCTCCGCAGCCCGCGGACCCGGCTCAGTGATCCGCTGGCTCGCGTCGGACCTCCACCTCGATCCATCGACTCCGGACATCGCAGCGCGCTTCCTGCGGTTCCTCGCCGGTCCCGTTCGAGGATCGCACTCGCTGTACCTGCTCGGCGATGTCTTCGAGGCCTGGGTCGGCGACGATGACCCGGAACCGGCGCACCGCGAGGTGATCGCGGCGATCGCCGCCGTCGTCCGCGCGGGTACGCTCGTCTACGTGATGCGCGGCAACCGCGATTTCCTGATTGGCGAGCGCTTCTGCGCCGATTCCGGCGCGATTCTCCTCGAGGACCCGGCCATCGTCGCGCTCGCAGGAGCGCCGGCGATCCTCTCCCATGGCGACGGGTTGTGCGTGGACGATCGCGCCTACCAGAAATTGCGCGCGCTCGTGCGCGACGAAACCGTGCGGGCGGGCTTTTCGCGGCTGTCCCTCGACGCGCGGCGCCGGCTCGCGACCGAGGCGCGCGCCGGCAGCCGCGAGCACCTGGCGGGTGCGGCCGACTACATCACTGACGTCAACCCGTCAGCCGTCGAAACGCTGATGCGCGATGCCGATGTCGCGCTCCTGATTCACGGGCATACCCACCGCCCCGGAATCCACCGTTTCGATTCGGATGGCGTCGCCCGGACGCGGATCGTGCTCGGCGCCTGGCACGACGACGCGATGGTCCTTCGTTCGGATCCCACCGGCTACCAGCTCGTGCCCTGCCCCGCCTGAAGCCGTTTCCGGCGCGGTCTTTGTGCCGGGCGGGGTTCCCTCGCTTGCTCAGAAGAACGGACATTCGCTCGCTCGGGACCCCGT
>CAYPQX010000126.1:0-11026 GCA_964412975.1 uncultured Steroidobacteraceae bacterium | reverse complement strand
ATCACCTGCTGGCGCCAAGGCGTCGCGCCGACGAGCTGTCCCGCCGTCAGGTCCTGGAGATTGTCGCCGGCGACGGCGGCCGCGCTGCAGATGACGGCGCCGATCATGACCGCGGCGACGGGCCCGACGGTCGAGCCCTTGCCCATGATCGCGAGCAGGATCAGCGAGGCAAACAGGATGGTCGAAATCGTGATGCCGGAGACCGGGTTGTTCGACGAGCCGACGAGGCCCGCCATGTAGCCGCTCACCGAGGAGAACACGAATCCGGCGATCACCATGATGACGGCCATCGTGAACGCGATGCCGAGGCTGTCAACGACGGCGTAATACAGCGCGAAGATCGGCAGGACGAAGAGCACAATGCCGGTCAGGATCAAGGACATCGGAATGTCGCGCTCGGTATGCGGCACGTCGGCGGCCGAGCCGCCCTTGAGTTTCATTCCCGTCTTGATGCCGGACAGCAGCGACCTGCGGAGCGACCACAGCGACCAGAGGCCGCCGATCAGCATCGCGCCGACGCCGATGTAGCGGATCTGCCGGCTCCAGATGAGGCCGGCAGCATCCTCGGCGGACAAGCCGACGAGCTCGGCCGCGAGCACCGGATTCTGGTCGATCATGAAGTTGTTGTAGAAGGGGATGAACACCCACCAGGACAGTGCGCCGCCCGAGAGCATCAGGCAGCCGATGTTGAAGCCGACGATGAAACCGACGCCGAGGAGCGCGGGCGACAGGTTGATGCCGAAGTATCCGATCGTGCGTTCGCCGAAGTAGCGCGCAACCGCGAAGGTCTCCGGCGAGAGCCGGAGTCCCGCGAGCGCGAACTTGAACAGCGCCCCGGTCGCGGCAGCGAGCGAGAGCGCCTTGAGGCCGCGGCCCGGATCCTGGCCGACCTTCAGAACTTCCGCGGTTGCGACACCCTCGGGGAACTTGAGCTTCTGGTCGAGGATCAGCGTACGACGAAGCGGCACCGAGAACATCACGCCGAGCAAGCCCCCCAGGCCTGCAATCGAGAGCACCCACCAGTAGTCGAATCGCGTCCAGTGACCCATCAGCACGAGGGCCGGAATCGTGAAGATCGTCCCGGCCGCGATCGAGGAAGCGGCAGAGGCGCCGGTCGCGACGATGTTGTTCTCGAGGATGCTCGAACGCCCGAGGAGGCGAAGCACGCCCATCGAGACGACGGCCGCCGGGATGGCCGTCGCCACCGTGAGTCCGGCGAAGAGGCCGAGATAGGCGTTCGCTGCGGCGAGCAGCACCGCGAGGATCAGCGAGAGAATGACGGCGCGTACGGTCAGCTGCGCTGGGCCACGGGCGTCCATTCGATATCCCCCTTTTTAGTCCTGTCTTGTTGTTACCAGCCGCA
Organism: uncultured Steroidobacteraceae bacterium; assembly: GCA_964412975.1. GTDB lineage: Bacteria > Pseudomonadota > Gammaproteobacteria > Steroidobacterales > Steroidobacteraceae > SCUD01. Next base: position 9,663 of record CAYPQX010000126.1, on the reverse strand, counting down.
TTGGCGGCCGCGATTCTGCTCGCTGAGCCATTCCATCAGCGGCTGAAAATAATCCACCGTCGCGGTTGCATCCATCTGGCGCGTCCCGGCGAGCTTCTCGAGTGCATCCTGGCACGGCTTGCTGCGCCCCAGTGCAAGCGTTTTCTGGGCGGTACATGCAGGACGTCAGTGCGTGGTCTTTTCCGCTCCGTGCATCCATTGCACGACGCGGCCGGAGATCGCCCAGAGGACGAGGCTGAATGCGAGGAGCACGACCGCGAGCCCGCCAAAGACGCCGAGGAGGCCGGCGTGCTCCGCGCGCACTCCGGCGTCGGCTGCGAGCTTCAGCATCCAGCCGTACTGGCCCATGTTCTCTGTGAATGCGCCGATGTATCCGGCGAGCGTGTTGCCGAAGAAATTGACCAGGAACCAGACGCCCATCATCAGCGAGCCGAGCCGCAGTGGGGCGAGCTTGGTCACCATCGAGAGACCGACCGGGCTGATGCAGAGTTCACCGGTCGTATGGAAGAGATAGGCGAGAACAAGCCAGACCATGCCGGACTTCATGTCGCCGGTCTTCTGCATCTCGAACACCGCAACCACGAGGAACACGAACCCGAGCGCGACTTGCGCGAGGCCGAGATACATCTTGACGGGCGTCGGCGGGTTCTTTCCGCTCGCGCCGAGCCGGCTCCAGAGCATTGAGAACGGGATGCCGAGCAACACGATGAAGAGCGGATTCAGGGACTGGAACCAGCCGGTCGGCACGGTGAACGCACCCACCTGGCGGTCGGTGTACTTCTCCGCGAAGAGGTTCAGGAGGCCGCCCGCCTGCTCAAACGTCGCCCAGAAGATGACGACGAACGTGAAGATGACGAAGATCACGCGCAGGCGATCGCGCTCGACCGGCGTCAGCGGCTGCTTGATGCCACCCGACATCGAAAGCGAACGCTGCGCGGCAGGCGCGCGCCCGACGTTGCCGATATACCGCTGTGCGAAGGCGAGCTGGATGATGACAGACAGCAGCATGCCGATGCCGGCGGCGAAGAAGCCGACTCGCCAGCCGTAGGCCGGATCCTCGCCGAGCGTCGAACAGACAAGCGGGGCGAGAAACGCCCCGGTGTTGATGCCCATATAGAAGATCGTGAATGCCCCGTCCCGCCGTGCGTCGCCCTGCTCATAGAGGTCGCCGACCATCGTCGAGATGTTCGGCTTGAAGAGGCCGTTGCCGAGGATCAGCAGCAACAGGCCCACGTAGAAGCTCGTCGGGGTATCCGGGTAGGCGATGCCGAGTGCATCGAGCGTGATCGCCCCGGTGGTGCCCAGGAAGTCGAGCGGTGCAGCGAGCGTGAACTGGCCCGCAGCCATCACGAGGCCGCCGATGATCACCGCCTTACGCTGGCCGAGAAAGTTGTCGGCGAGCCATCCGCCGAAGAGCGGCGTCAGATAGACGAAGCCCGTGTACCAGGCATAGAGCTTGAGCGCCTGTGCATCGGCCCAGCCGAGGCCCGGATTGGCTGCATGCGTCGCCGCGACTGCGTACAGGACGAGAAGCGCCCGCATGCCGTAGTAGCTGAAGCGTTCCCACATCTCCGTCACGAAGAGCAGGTACAGGCCCTTCGGATGGCCGAGGAACGTCCCGGGCGGAATTTTAAGGTCGTTGGTCATGCGGCTTTACTCCGGAGTCCGGCGAGTCTCTGACATGTTGCGGTGCAACATCAAGCCGGGTCGTCTTGTGGTGCGGGCGCTTCCCCGCGCACCAGCAATCGCGACAGCAGCATGCCCGCCTCGTAGAGCGCGTACATGGGCAGCGCCATGAGCGTTTGCGAAACGGGATCGGGCGGCGTCAGGAATGCAGCGATGATGAAGATTCCGAGCAGGACGTAGCCGCGATTCTTTGCGAGCTTCTCGCGCTTCACGAGCCCGGTCCGCACGAGCAGAACGGTCGCGACGGGAATCTCGAATGCAAGACCGAAGGCAAAGAACAGGAGCACCGCGAAGTCCATGTACAGCGTGATGTCGGTCATCATCTCGACGCCTGCCGGCGTCGTCATCACGAAGAACTGGAAAATGACAGGGAAGACGATGAAGTACGCGAACGCGGCGCCCGCATAGAACAGGATGACGCTCGAAACGAAGAGCGGCAGGGCGAAGCGCCGCTCATGGCGGTAAAGGCCGGGGGCGACGAAGGCCCAGACCTGGTAGAGGATCACCGGCATCGCGAGGAATATCGCCGTGAGCAGCGCGAGCTTGAACGGCGTCATGAACGGGGCGACGACGGATGTCGCGATCAGCCGCGCCCCCTCGGGCAACTGGCCGCGCAGCGGCGCGGAGAGCCAGGTGAATAAGTCGTTCGCAAAGTAAAGGCAGGGCAGCGCAATCACGAGCGTCGCGAAGAGCGCGCGCAGCAGGCGGTCACGCAACTCGAGCAGGTGCGAGAGCAGCGTGCTTTCGGCGAGCTTTTCCTGGCCGTCGTCCGCGTCACTCATGACCGTGGCGGAGGCTCTTCGGTTTTCTCAGCGGGCGGCGGCGAATCCTGCGGCCTCGCCGGGGGTGGCGTGCCGACGGTGGGCGTGCCGGGCGGGCGACGGGCCGCCGGATCGAGGTCGTCCTTCGAGATGATCGTGACTTCCTCGTCGAGCTGCTGCCGGAGCTGGCGGGCCATCGCGCGCGCGCGTCCCGCCCAGCGCCCCACCTGGTTCGCGAGTTTCGGGAGTTTCTCCGGGCCCAGCACCAACAGCGCGATGCCGAGGATCAGGATGATCTCGGTGAAACCGACCTCGAACATCGGGCGTTACGCGTTCTTCGATGAATCTGCGCTGTCGCGGTCGCGCTTGCCCGCGTTGAAATCCGCATCCGGACGCTCGTCCTGCGCAAGCTTCCCGCCGGACTCCTCGCTTTCGCCTTCGTTCATGGATTTCTTGAAGCCGCGCACCGCGGCGCCGAGGTCCGAGCCGATGTTGCGCAGCTTCTTCGCCCCGAAGATCAGGAGCGCGATCGCGAGGATGATCAGCAGTTCGCGAAAACCAATTCCCATTTCAATGACTCCGGCCCGCTCACCTGGCGGTCGCGCTCATGATACGCCAATCGCCTGCGGCCCCTCGTGAGCGGGTACCCGGATCCAGAACGTAACCGGACCGTCGTTGGTCAGCGACACCTTCATATGGGCGCCGAAACGGCCCGATTGCGTGCCCGGAAGGCGGATTTCGGCCCGTTTTGCCATATACCCGAACAGGCGCTCGGCATCGGCCGGGGTTGCAGCATGGCTGAATCCGGGCCGCAGGCCTTTGGCGGTGTCGGCCGCGAGCGTGAACTGCGGCACCAGCAGAAGGGCACCGCCCGAATCCGTCACGGAAAGGTTCATGCGCCCTTCCGCGTCGGCGAAGACGCGATAAGCGAGGAGACGATCGAGCAGGCGTTCTGCGATTGCTTCGTCATCCCCACGCTCGACGGCGACGAGCACGAGGAGACCGGCGCCGATGCGCGCGATCTCCCGGCCGTCGACTTCGACGGAAGCAGCCGTGACCCGTTGCAGCAGGCCGATCAAATTCTATTGGTCCCTGCCGCGCGTGGACTCGTCCCAGTGAAACCGGTGCAGAATGCGGTGGACCACGGGCGTGACGAGCAGTGCTGCCGCAGCGATAAAGGCAAGCCCCGCGTATAGCGCATAGCAACCGGCGAACAGCTTGCCGGCCGCAGTATGCGGCAGATGCACGGGTCCCATGCCGCCCAGCAGCATCGCGGCATTCAGGAATGCGTCCAGCCAGGACAGATCCTCGAATGTGGCATAGCCCCACATCCCCAGGGCGAGCGATGCGCCGATCAGGCCGATGACGACGGCCGAGTGACCCAGCAGGCGGCGCGCGAACTGGGCGCGTGTCAGCGGCGGCTGGTGCCTCGCCTCATACATCGTCAGCGCGTCTTGCGGATCCGTTTCAGGAACACTTCCATCTCCTTCGCGGCCTGGATGTCGCCGGCTTCGCGTGCGGCGGCGATGCCGCGCTCATAGACGTCGGCTGCGCGATCGGGCGACCCGGCGCGTGCATGCGCCTCGCCGAGCGCCTTCCAGGCCGCAGAGTAGCGAGGGCTCTGGTCCACGGCCTGGCGCAAATGGTCGATCGCGGTCACGAGCTCGCCGGCCTTCAGGCATTCCTGGCCGAGCGCATAGCGAAGCAGCGGAGAGTCCTGCCCGCGTTCGAGCATCAGTTCGAGATTCTGGCGCAGCGCCAATTCAGCGCTCCCAGAAGGCGGGTGTCAGCAGCAGGAGCATGGTGAATATCTCGACGCGGCCCGCGACCATGGCGATGGCACAGACCCACTTTGCACTGTCCGGAATCGATTTGAAGGTCACTGCCACGTCGCCGAGCCCCGGACCGACGTTGTTCATGGACGAGGCAATCGCGGACCAGGCCGTGACCTGGTCGAGGCCGAACATCATCAGGAGAAGCATCAGCACCGCAAAGACGACGAGGTACATTGCAAAAAACCCCGCGACGCCCATGATCACGCGTTCCGGCACGGGACGGTCTGCGAGCTTGACCGGAACTTCTGCGCTGGGATGTACCAGTCTCTTCAGTTCGGCGATGCCCTGGCGGAAGACGAGCAGCCAGCGGACGACCTTCATGCCCCCGGTCGTCGACCCGGCGCAGCCGCCGATGAAGGTCAGCAGCATCAGCAGTGCCGGCAGCGCACCCGGCCAGTGCGCGAAGCCCGTGGTGGTGTACCCCGTGCCGGTATGGATTGAAACGACGTGGAAACCGGTGTGACGCAGCGATTCCAGGAAGGACGGGAACTCGCCTTCGAGCCACAGGTAGATCGAGGCGCTGCCGATGATCGTGACAATCAACCAGAAGAAGGCCATGAATTCGGGGTCCTTCAGGTACAGGCCCGGATTGCGACGCCGAAGCGCGGAAAAATGCAGCGCAAAGCTGACGCCACCGAGGAACATGAATACGGTCGCAACCACGTCGACGGCGACGCTGCCGAAATGCGCGAGGCTGGCGTCATGAGTCGAGTAGCCCCCCGTCGAGAGGGTGGTGAAAGCGTGGCCGATTGCATCGAAAGCGCTCATGCCCGCAAGGTAGTAGCCTCCGGCGCAAAGCGCCGTGAGCAGGACGTATACGGCCCACAAGGCCTTGGCGGTTTGCGTGATACGCGGCGTCAGCCTCTGGTCCTTCATCGGGCCGGGCGTATCGGCCCTGTACAGCGACATGCCGCCGATGCCCAGCATCGGCATCAGCGCGACGGCCAGCACGATGATGCTCATGCCGCCCAGCCACTGGATCTGCTGGCGGTAATAAAGGATCGATTTCGGGAGCTCGTCGAGGCCAATGATGACGGTCGCGCCCGTGGTCGTGAATCCGGACACCGCCTCGAACACGGCGTCGGTGAACGAAAGCGCCGGCACGTCGCTGATGAGGAACGGTGTCGCTCCCGCGACGCCAAGGAAGATCCAGAAAACCGCGATGACGAGGAATCCGTCGCGCAACCGCAGGTCGCCCCGAAGCTTCCGTACTGGCAGCCAGAGAACGAGGCCGACGGTCGCAACCACCGCAAATGCCGCCAGGAAGGGATGCCAATGCCCATCCCCGTAGCCGAGCGCGATGCCGATGGGCGGGAGCATCGTCAGGCTGAACAGCATCAGCATCATCCCGAGGATGCGCTGTACCATCGACAGGTTCATGCGCGCGTCCTGGACTGGAACAGACGGCCGACCTCCTCCACGTGGCGGCGATCCGTCAGGAACAGGATGACGTGATCCTCCGCCTCGATGACAGTGTTGTGGTGCACCATGATGACGTCTTCGCCGCGCACGACGGCGCCGATGGTCGTGCCCTCCGGAAGATCGATCTGCTCGATTCGCTTGCCGGCGACGGGCGAATGACGGCCGTCAGCGTGGACGATCGCCTCCATCGCCTCCGCCGCGCCGCGCCGCAGGGAATGGACGCGCACGACGTCTCCCCTGCGCACGTGTGCGAGCAGCGCACCGATCGTGATTGTCTGCGGTGAGATCGCGATATCGATCGGCCCGTTTTCCATCAGTTCGGCGTAGGACGGCTTGTTGATCAGGGCCATCACGCGCCTTGCTCCCAGCTTCTTGGCAAGCATGGCTGACAGGATGTTCGCCTCTTCGGCATTGGTGACCGCGATGAATGCATCCGCGGTGTCGATGTTTTCCTCGAGCAGGAGGTTCTCATCGGCCGCATTGCCGGTCAGGACGAGGGTGTTGCGGAGCATTTCGGCGGCGCGGCGCGAGCGCTCCGGGTCGCGCTCGATCAGTTTGACTTGCACGCGTTGCTCGAGAGCGCGTGCAAGGCGGAAGCCGATGTTGCCGGCACCTGCGATGACGACGCGACGAACGGTTGCCTCTTCAGTGCTGAGCTCCTTCATCATCGGCCGCATGTCGGCCCGCGCGGCAACGAAGAAAACCTCGTCGTGTTCCTCGATCGTGGTATCGCCTTCGGGCTTGATATTGCGCCCGCCGCGATAGATTGCGGCAACCCGGACCTCGCGGTCCGGAATGTGGCCCCGGAGTTCCTGCAGCTGGTGTCCGACGAGCTTGCCGCCCTTCAGGGCACGCATGCCGACCAGGCGAACGCGGCCGTCGGCGAACTCGAGCACCTGCAGGGCACCGGGATAGCGGATCACGCGCTCGATGTATTCGGTGACGAGCTGCTCCGGGCTGATCGCGAGGTCGACGGGGATCGCATTCTCGCCAAAGAGCTGCGGTCTTTCGTAGTAATCACCCGAGCGTATCCGCGCGATCTTCGTCGGCGTTTTGAAAAGCGTCCAGGCGATCTGGCAGGCAACCATGTTGACCTCGTCGCTCGAGGTCAGTGCAACCAGCAGGTCCGCCCCTTTGCTGCCGGCCGCTTCCAGCACTGCGGGATGCGCCGCGTTTCCGAGCAGGGTCCGGATGTCGAGGCGGTCCTGGAGGTCGCGGAGGACTTCGTCGCGCGTGTCCACCACGGTGACGTCGTTCGCCTGCTCGCGCGCGAGCTGCTCTGCCGCCGTGCTGCCGACCTGGCCCGCACCGAGAATGATGATTTTCACGTCAACCCCCTGGTCGCGGCGCCGATTCTAGCGCAGCACAGTCTCGCAAGCCCGCGACGCCAGTCGCGCGGACTGCGCTGGCCGGGACCACGCTCTTTCGCGCCGCCGGAACTTACGCGCTCACTCGCGGGTCCCGGCCGGCTTGTCCGCGCGGCCCGCATGTCAGCCGGCGCGCGGGATCCGGCGGGGTTCCTCGCTCGCGAACTCCGCCGGAACTTACGAGTTCGCTCGCGAGGACCCCGCCACCTCGCGCGCCGGCTAGCAAACCGCCCGCGCAGCCAATTCACCGCCGATCGCGGATCAGGAAATCTGCTCGAGGCGCGCCAGCTCGTACATCAGCCACTTCTGGCCGGCGCTCTCGAAGTTGACGTGGACCTGCCGGCTCTCGCCGCTGCCTTCGAAACGGAGCACTGTGCCTTCGCCGAACTTAGGATGCCGCACGCGGGTGCCGAGGCGGATCGGCAAGTCCTCGCCTGCAAGCGGCGTCGCCGCACGCGAACGGCGCCGCGTGGCGGATGCGCCCGGCTCGGTGGCGGCCAACGCGATCCGCTCGGATTGATACAGCGGGCGGCTCACGGAGATGCGCGGCCGCACGTCCTCGACTGCTTCCGGCGGCAGCTCCGAAAGGAAACGCGATGGATCGCGATACGCGGTGCGGCCGAAGATCCGGCGGCTTTCGGCATGCGTCAGGTACAGGCGCTGCATCGCGCGCGTGAGGCCGACGTAGCAGAGCCGGCGTTCCTCGGGCAGCCGGTCGGGATCGAACGCGGAATGCTCCGACGGAAAGAGTCCTTCCTCGAGTCCGACGACGAAGACGGTCGGAAACTCGAGACCCTTGGCCGCGTGCAGCGTCATGAGCTGCACGCAGTCGAGCCCGGTCGCTGCCTGGGTTTCGCCTGACTCGAGCGAGGCATGCGCGAGGAAGGCGCCGAGCGGCGAGAGTCCGTCGTCGTTCTCCGGCTCGAACCCTTCCGCGGCGTTGACGAGTTCATCGAGGTTCTCAACCCGCGCCTCGCCCTTGTTGTCCTTCTCGCGCGCGTGATGATCCCTGAGGCCCGAATGCTGGATCACGTGCTGGACCTGCTCGTGCAGCGGCAGCTCCGCAATCGCGGCGGCGAGCCGGTCGATCAATGCGAAGAATCCCTGGAGCGCGGAGGCCGCCCGCGTCGGCAGTGTGGGCAGGATCGCTTGCCCTGCCTGCCAGAGGCTGCGCCCGTGATCCCGCGCATCCGTGCGCAGGAGATCGAGCGTCGCCCCGCCGATGCCCCGAGTCGGCAGGTTGACGATGCGCTCGAAGGCAATGTCGTCGCCCCGCAATTGCGTCAGGCGAAGATAGGACAGCGCGTCCTTGATCTCGGCGCGCTCGAAGAAACGCAGGCCGCCGTACACGCGGTAAGGGATGCGCGCGGCCATGAGCACTTCCTCGAAGGTGCGCGACTGGGCGTTCGAGCGGTATAGCACGGCCGCGGCGGAGAGCGGCAGGCCGCGACGCTCGTGCTCGCGAATGCGGTCAATCACGAAGTCGGCTTCGTCGCGCTCGTTGAAGGCCGCATACACGCGAATCGGGTCGCCGCCCTTGGCCGCCGTCCACAGTTCCTTGCCCATGCGATCGGTATTTTTCGCGATGACGGCGTTGGCCGCCGCGAGGATCACGGCGGTCGAGCGGTAGTTCTGCTCGAGGCGGTAGACGGTTGCGCTTAACTCGCGCCGGAAGTGCTGCATGTTCTCGACGCGCGCGCCGCGCCAGCGGTAGATCGACTGGTCGTCATCGCCCACGACAAACGGCGCGCCGGTCTTGCCGATCAGGATCTTGATCCAGTCGTACTGGACGCCGTTCGTGTCCTGGAACTCGTCCACCAGCAGGTGCCGGAAGCGGTCGCGGTAGAAGGCCCCGAGGTCCGGCACGTCGCGCAGGATCTCGTAGCTCCGGAGCAGGAGCTCCGCAAAATCCACGACGCCTGCGTGCTCGCAGCGCGCCTCGTAGATCGAATACAGCTTGATGAGCTGCGCGCGCGTCGGGTCGTTGCGGTCCACGAGATTTTTCGAGCGACGGCCCTCATCCTTGTTGGAATTGATGAATCCCTGCACCTCGCGCGGCACCCAGCGCTGTTCGTCGAGCTTCTGCTCGCGGATGATCTTGCGTACGAGCCGCTGCTGGTCGTCCTGATCGAGGATCTGAAAGGACTGCGGGAGCCGTGCCTCGCGCCAGTGCCGACGGAGCATCCGGTGCGAAAGCCCGTGAAACGTGCCGATCCAGAGCGCATCGGCCGGCATGCCGAGGAGGGTCTCGATGCGTCCGCGCATCTCGGATGCGGCCTTGTTCGTGAAGGTGACGGCCATCAGGCCGTGCGGCGACACGCCGTGCTCGAGGATGAGCCAGGCCGCGCGGTGCGTCAGCACGCGCGTCTTGCCGCTGCCGGCGCCCGCGAGCACGAGCACGGGGCCGAGCGGCGCCGTGACCGCGGCGCGCTGTTCCTCGTTCAGCGATTCGAGCAGTGACTGGGGCCGCATGGAGCGCGGATTCTACTCGAAGGGGACGTTCACCTTTAAAGGGGACGTTCACCTTTACGAGCCGGCGCCGGGGTGCACGCGCTTCAAATTAAAGGTGAACGTCCCCTTTAAAGGTGAACG
>CAYPQX010000125.1:0-5762 GCA_964412975.1 uncultured Steroidobacteraceae bacterium | reverse complement strand
ACCGCCTGCGTTTTGACTTTTCGCACACGCAGCCCGTGACGCCCCAGGAACTCGAGTCCATCGAGCGCCTGGTCAATGCGGAGATCCGCCGCAACTCCGTCGCGGACATAAGGCACATGCACTATGACGCGGCGATCAAGTCGGGTGCGATGGCGCTATTCGGCGAAAAGTACGGCGACAAGGTCCGGGTGCTGCAGTTCGGCGAATTCTCCACCGAGCTCTGCGGCGGAACGCACGTCGGCCGCACGGGCGACATCGGCTTCTTCAAGATCACGAGCGAGGGCGGCATCGCCTCCGGCATCCGCCGCATCGAAGCGGTGACGGGCGACGGCGCGCTCCAGGCGGCCAAGGCGACGGACGCGACGCTGAAGCGTGTCGCCGCGGCGCTACGCTCGACGCCAGCAGAGATCGAAAGCAAGGTCGCTCAACTCATCGAGCAGCAGAAAAAGCTCGAGCGCGATGTGGCGAGCCTGAAGTCGAAGCTGACCTCCGGCCACCGGGGCGACCTCGCCGACAGCGCAGTCAGCGTGCAGGGTGTCCAGGTGGTCGCCACGGCGATCGACGGCGCCGATGCGCAGTCGCTGCGCGAGGCGGTCGATTCGCTGAAAGGCCGGCTCGGGTCGGCCGTGATCGTGCTCGGCACCGTCACCGAGGAAGGCAAGGTGTCGCTGGTTGCGGGCGTCACGCAAGACCTCATCCAGAAGATTCGTGCCGGCGACCTGGTTGGCGAGATCTCGAAAATCGTAGGCGGTCGCGGGGGCGGCCGGCCGGACTTCGCGCAGGCCGGCGGCACCGATCCTTCGAAGCTCGAAGCCGCGCTCGCGGCCGTCGAGCCGCTGGTTGCCGGGAAACTCGGAGGAACCTGAGCCCGGCCTGGCCGGTCCATATGACCGTGCAGTACTTCGCATTGCCCTTCGCGTTGCTGCTTGCCCAGGGTGCGGTAGCCCCCCAGCCCGATCGTTCCATGAGAATCGAGCCTGTCGTGCTCGATGACATCGCGGTGACCGCGGCCGAGCCGCGATTTGTCGCGCCGACCCGCCGCGACAAGATCGGCCGCATCTGGGCGCCGGTTTCAATCAACGGCCAGGGGCCCTTCCGCCTGGTGCTCGACACCGGCGCCAGTCATTCGGCCCTCACGGCGCGCGTGGCCGAGACGCTCGGAATTCCGGTCGATCCCAGCCATTCAATAATGCTGCGCGGCACCACGGGTTCGGTTGCCGTGCCGGTCGTCCCGGTCAGGACCCTCGAGGTCGGCGACCTCCTGATGGAGCCGCGCAGGCTCCCGATCGTGCCGGATGCGCTCGGCGGTGCGGAGGGAATCCTCGGTACGGACGGGCTTGCGAACAAGCGGATTCACATCGATTTCCGTCGCGACAGCATCACGATCATGCGCTCGCGGAACGAAAAGGCGGGCATGGGTTTCGCGACCATCCCGGTGAAGTTCCTGCGCGGGCGATTGCTGGTTGTCGACGCTTGGCTCGGCGGCATCCGCGTCAAGGCCATTATCGACACGGGCGGGCAGTCGACGCTCGGCAACGAGGCGCTTCGCACGGCGCTGACCGAGCGGCGCCGGAAGTACGGCGTGGTGAAGCCGGACGAAGTGACGGGCGCCACGCTCGACGTGCAGACCGGCAATCGTGTCTCGACGCCCTCGCTCGCGATGGGAGATATCATGGTGCGAAACGCCGCGATGACGTTCGCGGATTTCGCGATTTTCGAGCACTGGAAGATGACGAAAGAGCCCGCCATGCTCATCGGCATGGACGTACTCGGTCTCCTGGATACGCTCGTGATCGATTACCGGCGGCGCGAGCTTCACGTGAAGCTGCGGCGGAGCTGATCAGGCGGCGCGGCGCGTTTCCATCATTTGGGGCGGTTTTGCGGGACGACGGCGATTCGTCACCATCCGGTCGTGCAGCTCGCCGATCATTTCGCTCGCCTTGGTGCAGCAGACGCCTGGAACGAACGCGTGCACGAGGCAGACGAGGCCGCCCCAGATCATCCGGAAGCTGAATCCCGCCGCACTGGCGAAGTGCTGCCAGTAATTTTCGTTGACGCTTGCGGGGTGCTCGCTGAAGAGCCGCTGCCAGATTGTCATACGCATCACTATAGTCCCAATCTGGTCAAAATATCTCCCATTTCATGTGATTTTGTTATATGAAATTGGGAAATTTTGCTAATATCATCCGATGGATACCATCGACAAGATCGACCGCCAGATCCTCGCGCTGATGCAAGAGGACGCCTCGCTTCCGATCCAGAAGATTGCCGACCGGGTCGGGCTCTCCGTGAACCCCTGTTGGCGGCGCATCCGCCAGATGGAGGCGACGGGCGTGATCCAGGGCCGGGTCGCGCTGGTCGATCCGCAGAAAGTCGGCCTCGGCCTGACCGTTTATGTCCGCATCAAGACGCGCGAGCACAGCGCCGCCTGGGCCCGGACGCTCAATGAAGTGATCGCCGCGATGCCGGAGATCCTCGAATGTCATCGCATCGGTGGCGACGTGGACTACCTGCTGAAGGTCATCGTGCCCGACATCGCGGGCTACGACCGGACCTACAAGGAGCTGATCGACCGCCTCCCGAGCCTTGCCGACGTCTCCGCCTTGTTCTCGATGGAGCGCCTGAAGAGCACGACCGGCCTGCCGATCCCGGCGGAAAGCTGAAACAATCCACGGTCGATGCTCATCGTCCAGAAATACGGCGGCACCTCGGTCGGATCCGTCGCGCGGATTCACGCGGTCGCGGCCCAGGTTGCCACGCTCGCGAAGCAGGGACACCAGGTCGCCGTCGTCGTCTCCGCGATGGGCGATTCCACCGACCGCCTGATCGAGCTCGCGCGCGAGGTTTCCACGGAGCCCGATCCACGTGAGCTCGATGCGCTCCTTGCGACGGGCGAGATGGTCTCGACAGCACTCCTCGCGATGGCGCTCAAGAAGGGCGGCTGCGAGGCGCGTTCATACAATGCCCTGCAATTGCCGGTCGAAACGACGGGGCCGGCCGGCCGGGCGCGCATCGAGCGCGTCGATTGCGAAGGACTGCGCCGCGATCTTGCCGCTGGCATCGTGCCCGTCGTCACCGGCTTCCAGGGCCGTGCAGCGAATGGCGATCTGACGACCATCGGCCGCGGCGGTTCGGACACGACGGCGGTCGCGCTCGCCGTCGTCCTGAAGGCAGACGAGTGCCAGATCCTGACGGACGTGGACGGCGTCTACACGACCGACCCCCGCATGGTTCCCGAGGCCCGCCGGCTGCTGCGCGTGAGTTTCGAGGCGATGCTGGAACTCGCGGGGCAGGGGTCGCGCGTATTGCACCTGCGCTCGGTCGAGTTCGCCGCGCGCCACGGGATGAAACTGCGGGTGCTGTCGAGCTTCGAGCCCGGCCCCGGCACACTGATCTGCGAGGAGGACCCGAACGTGGAAGCCCCCAGCGTTTCCGGCATCGCCTTCAACCGCGATGAAGCGGCGATCACCGTGACCCAGGTGCCACACGAGGCCGGAGTCGCCCATGCCTTCCTAAGTCCCGTGTCCGAGGCCGCAATCGACGTGGACATGATCGTGGTCAACGCGCCGCGCGACGGGCGCGTCGATTTCTCGTTCACCGTGCATCGCGACGATTACCCGAAGGCGTTCGAACTCGCGCGCAGTGTGGCTGGCCGCTATGCAGGCGCCGCGGTTGCGGGCGACGATCGCGTCGCCAAGTTGGCGGTGGTCGGTTCCGGCATGCGCTCGCACGCCGGCGTCGCCGCAAAACTCTTCGAGACACTGGCGGGCGAGGGCATCAATGTCCGGCTGGTCTCGACCTCGGAGATCAAGATCAGCGTGCTGGTTGCGGAAAAAGACCTCGAGCGTGCGGTCCGGGCGCTCCACAAGGCCTATGGTCTGGAGCGTTGACAAGCCATTGATTTGACATAATTAAGTTTGAGCCAACCCCTGTGCTATCATTTTTGCGCGTTCGACAATAAACGATCGGGGATTGGGGGAGAAGGGACCATGTTGATCTTGACGCGCCGCGTGGGCGAGGCGCTGATGATCGGGGATAACGTCACCGTCACTGTCCTCGGCATCAAGGGCAACCAGGTCCGCATCGGTGTACTTGCGCCGAAGGAAGTCGGCGTTCATCGCGAAGAAATCTACGAGCGCATCTGCCACGAGAAAACTGCGAACGGTGAAGCCGCGACGGATCCGGCCGGCGTCCCCGCCACCTGATTTCACGCCATCCGCGCCTGCTTTGCCGGCCAGACGGCTGGTGAGTATGATTTGCGCCCTTGTTGGCAGGCTGGCCGCATCCGGAGAGATGGCCGAGTGGTCGAAGGCGCACCCCTGCTAAGGGTGTATGGGTCAAAAGCCCATCGAGGGTTCGAATCCCTCTCTCTCCGCCAATTTCTCCCTGAAACCTGTGTGGATTCGAACCCGAAAAGTTTGCTAGTTGGCACGACGGCATCCATCGCGAAGCCGGTCGCCGTCGCGCCGTGATTACGCTCCATCTCCCTCCACCGGAATCCTCTTGTCACCGCAGCATGCGTCACTTCTCTTCGCATTGGGGTTGGAATTCAATTACTCGCGCTACTCAAGAGCGGGGGACGTCGAGTAGTCATTATCAGTAGTGAGTCGTCACGGCCGCGGTCGATGGTCAATTTCGGGACAGTCCGATCCCGTGCCAACGAAGGAACATGCAAGGAGGTCGCGATGGAAGCAAAAAAGCGCGTTGCCGTAGTTGCTGGAGCGGGGCCTGGCAATGGCGCGGCGCTGGCTCGGCGCTTCGCAAACGGCGGATATGCGGTGGCGCTGTTAGCACGGGATGTCGCCAAGATTGTCGATTTGGCAGCTGATATCGAAGGCGCTGTCGCTTATGGATGCGACGTTGGCGATCCGTCCGCTGTCACCACTGTGTTTGAGAAGATTGGCACGGAGCTCGGCGCCGTGGATGTGCTGCTCTTCAATGCGGGGTCCGGCGTATTCAAGTCGGTCGAAGAGATCACTCCAGCCGAGTTCGAGGCTGCATGGCGCGTCAATGCCTATGGTTCATTGCTTTGCTCGCAAGCGGTCATTCCGGCGATGAAGGAGCGGGGCGTGGGAGCGATCCTTTTCACGGGAGCAACGGCGTCGCTACGCGGCGGCAAGGCCACAGCCGCCTTCGCGCCGGCGAAAGCCGCGCAGCGAAGCCTGGCCGAATCGATGGGACGCACGCTCTGGCCATTCGGTATCCATGTCGGGCTCATGATTGTCGACGGGATCGTCGATCTTCCCGGAACGCGCATGGCCATGCCCGCCAGGAAAGACGACTTTTTCGTCAATCCCGACCAGTTGGCCGAGACGGCCTGGTTCCTGGCCCATCAAGATCGCCGAGCGTGGAGCTTCGAAGTCGAGGTGCGTCCCTTCGGGGAAAATTGGTAGGCGCACCTATGCCGGGTGGATGGGCGGAAGGACCTCGGTAAAGAGAAGCTGAAGGAGATCCATTCCTCCTGGCCGGCTCCAATCCTGGGCAAGTTCGGCGATCAAGGTATTGGTTGCTGTCAGAACCACGCCCGCATCGCGCATGCGCTGCTGCGCCATTGCTTCCGAGTATTCGAACGGCGATCCCGACGCATCCATGACCGCCTGAACCTTGTAGCCGGTTTCCATCGCGGTGATCGCGGGGTAGATGAGGCAGACGTCAGTGGTGATTCCGGCCATGATCAGGTTGCGCCGCCCGAGCTTTTCGACGGCCGACTTGAAATCCGGATCGTCGAAAGCGTTGACGACGCCCCGTCGCCGGATTCGTGC
>CAYPQX010000124.1:0-4070 GCA_964412975.1 uncultured Steroidobacteraceae bacterium | reverse complement strand
TGATTGCGCGTGTCAAAACGGAATGCCAGTTGCATCGCCACGAGGTCAAGACGCCACCGACCATCAGGCCCGCGTTCGAGCAACCACGGCGCACAGCTTTGAGCGACTGCCGGATAACGCAAGACTGCAACATCCTCCTGCCGCAGCAGTTCCGGCCGCGGGCACGCGCGATAAGTGCGCACCACGTTATCCATCTGTGCGCGGGTCATGACCTGGCTCGCGAGCATCTCCTGCGTCGCCGCTGCGTACAGATCGAGTTCAGCATCGGCATTGTGGGCGGCCATGGCCGCGATGTAAGCCGCAATGGTGTCGCCGGGCGTCTTCCCGGCTTCGGTATCAGTGGCCTGTCGTGCAGTCGGGCGCTCCTTCCCGCCGTCCAGCATCGCGTCCGTCTCGGCTCCCCCACCGGCGCTGGTGGCGGCCATTTTCGAGGCGTCGAGAGCGCCGTCGGCGAGCGCTTCTTCGGCGCGCCCGGCGATGAGTTCGCTGGCGGCTACGATACCGTCACCCACCCGGCCCGCTGAAAAGAATGGAGCCATTTGTTCGCGCTCAATGAAGGCGACGAAGGAATCGACCAGAACGCCCTCCAGCGGCCGAGCCACCTCGAGACGAACACGTCTGGCGCCAACGTCGATCACCAGGAGCAGACCACGGCCGGCGTGACTCAGGCTGCCGACGCCCGCGGTTTCGAAACTGTGTACCGCAAGTTGACTGAGGTCGCCGGCGGACGGCACTGTCAGCACGCGATAATCAATGTCGTACTGCGCAAGGAGCGCCGTATGCCAATCGACCAGTTGCGTGACTTCAGCTGCCGTCAGGAGGCCGGCCCTGTCCTCCACGGGACTCGCCGCCGGATCCGGGCCACTGCAGGCGACGCACAGCATGCAAAGCAATTGTGCGAACCCGGCGGCAGGCCGGCGAATGGCACGAGTCATGGCCGCTGAAGTCTAGAGCAAATGGTTGCCTGGATTGAAATGGGTCTTGCCGTCAGGCGGCTGGCGGTCTGTGTGCTATCGCACAGACCGAGACTGTGTCCGTAGGTTTCTGTGTGGCTCTGATGATGGAGGGGGCCTGGAAGTGATCACGAGAACCGTGCGCGACGTCATCGGCGACCCGGAATTCTGGCCAAACTTCCTGCAAAGCGAATTGCAGGGCTCGCCGGACATGCGAGGAGCAATGATCACAGATATCTTTGTTTCGGGTGATCAAATTGCGATCCAGACGAAGGGCGCAGACTGCGCTCAGACTTTCTCGACGTTCATCGTAGAGGACAGGGAGCTGCGTGACCGCCTTACGCGGGTGCTACGACCCGCGCTGAGCGTTTATGAGGCAGTCGCCGCCGAGATTTAGGCACCGTTCGGCAACGTGCAAATTGCCGATTTCTTAAGTCACATTTTGGGTGTTGACATGAATAAGCTTTTGATCACATTGCTAGCTCTGTTCGCAGCGGCCCTCGCAATGCCACTGCAAGCCGCACCGGAGGCAGAGAAGAGTCTGTATGAACGGCTGGGTGGCGTCTTCGCCATCGCTTCGGTCGTTGACCACTTCAGCGACGCGGTTGTTCAAAACCCGATTGTTGGAAAAACTTCGAAAAACCCGGCCCTCAGGCAATGGCACACCAATAACCTGGGCAGGCTGCCGGGCCTCAAGTTCATGCGAACCCTATGGGTTCGCGAGGTCGCGGGCGGGCCGTTCAAATTCTCGCCAACAAAACCGGGCACCACTCATTTGGGTCTTGAAGAGGCGCATCGGGGTCTCAAGATCTCGCCAGAAGAATTTGACGAGGTGGCGGCGGAGCTGGGGCGCAGCCTGGATTTCGCCAAAGTGCCAGCGCGTGAGAAGGGCGAAGTTCTCGCCGCTTTCGCAGCGCATAAAAGGAGGTAACGGCAGGTTACAAGAAAAATTGAACATGAAATGGACCCCGGAGCATTGCTACTCCGGGATTCAGGAACATGTGGTAGCGGGGAACCGCGTACGTCGTCCGGTGCTGCCATTTGTCAGTGACAAAACGAAACCCCGGCGCGGGGCCGGGGTTTGTGTTCAATGATCAACAATGCGAGTGGCCTCACTCGCCCGCGGTACGCTTCCCTTTCAGCTCTACGAGGATCAGCTCGAAGGGCTGGTCGCCTACATTCTCGGGCAGGTGCTTGCCACCAGCGTCCCATTGCACCGATCCCGCCTTCATGGAGTCAGCAACCGTCTTTCCGTCAGGCAGGGTGAATTTCCCATTGACGTCCGTCAGGGACACGGCTACGTTCGCCGGATGCTCATGCATCACCGATTTTTCGTGGGCGCCGTACTTGATGCGCACAACCCGTACTTCGTCATTCTCAAATTCCACCGAGTAGTGCTTCGGATCTGCCACTACCGCGTCCTGCGCCGCGACCGGCGCGGCCGGCAGGAACTGCAGCGCAATCGTCAAGGTGGCAGGGACTGCCAGCTTGTTTAGTATCGGGAATCGATGCCTTGTCATGTTTTCTCCCTCCATATGGCATGAAGCAGTTGGATCGCGGATAAGACGCGTGTTCTCAGCCCCGATACGATGCGCGACTCCGATGGACGCTGCAAGCAATCTCGCGCTGGTCCTGATCGACGGGCGCGGAAACTTGCCGCCGGGGAGCCCATCGCCGCAATGCGCAAGCGGAGCGACAGGAGACAACCCCGGGCACGCCCGCGATTGCGGCGATGGCCGGTCGCGACGTAGATCCAGAAACAGAAACCCCGGCGCGGGGCTGTGACACAATGGTTTGTAGGTAAAAGCCACTACAGGGAGCAGGGAATGAAAATAGTTGTCGCAGCATTGATGTTGGCATTTCCGATGGCTGCTGCCGCCGACCATCTCGATGTTATCGAGTTCAAGCTCAATGAAGGCTGCAGTTTCGAGACTGAGATGCAAATAGTGAAGGATTTCAATACGCAGTGGGGCACCAAGAATAACTACAAAGCCGAGATTCTGGTGCCCATCCAGAGTCGCAATCTTGTCTCCTTGTACTGGATCGGCCGTACAAGGGACGCGGCAGCTTTTGGCCAGGCCTGGGACACCTGGCGGAATGAACTGAAGGATCCGAATTCAGTCGCCAGCAAACTCTGGGCGCGTTTCGAAGAATGTGGAACCAACCTCGCCCGCCGAAGTTATGACGTGTACTAACGTGCGAAGGCCGGCGGCGACCGGCTAACCCACGCAGTCAAGCTGCAATTCAAACCCCGGCATCGCCGGGGTTTTTTCATTCCATTCGGTAGCGGAAAAATTGAAAGGCCCCGGCGGATCAGCGCCGAGGCCTAGAAAGATTGGTAGCGGGGGTAGGATTTGAACCTACGACCTTCGGGTTATGAGCCCGACGAGCTGCCAGACTGCTCCACCCCGCAACAGGGGCGCGAATTATAGTCAGCGTCCCGTCCGTTTACAAACGCACCGCTACTGGGGCGCGCACACCGCCGGATTCGAGCAGATCGCGCGATTCTGGTCGAATTCTCGGTTGCTCGCCTCCCGTTTCAGGATGTAATCGCGCAGCCCCGGTTCGTCGTAGCAGGATTCGGTTGGAAAGCGTGTTCCCGTCGCCTTGCCCCGGATGCAATAGAGCGTGAGATTGCCGCGCTTCCTGGCTTTGAAACCCGGCGGCAATACCACTTCCTTCGCCTCCTTGCCCTTGGCATCGGCCGGCGCCGCCTCGGACTTTTCATTGCCCTGGTCGTCGGCCTTGGCGGTTTCGTCGCCGATCGCGCTCGCAGAATCCTGGGCCATTGCCAGGCCCGCGAACAGTGCCATGACGATCGTCGCCATTGATTTCAGCATGGTAGTTCCCTCTGCTGTCGAAGCCGCCGGTCAGCTGCCGCCACAGGCTTCGAGGTTCGAACAGATCTTGCGTGCCTGGTCGAATGCGGCATTGCCTTCGGCCTCGGCGAGTTCTTTCTGCTTCAACTGTGCTTCGTCGAAGCAGCGTTCCTGGGCGAAGCGCGTGCCGCTTTCCATGTCCTTCTTGCAATAAACCACTTTCTTGCCGCGCTTCTTGGCGCGATAACCGGCCGGGACCTTGAACACGTCCGGTTCTTTCGCTTTGTCCGCGGTTTCG
>CAYPQX010000123.1:0-3429 GCA_964412975.1 uncultured Steroidobacteraceae bacterium | reverse complement strand
TCCTCGCCAACCGTGCGGCGGACGCATCTTCACTGCTGGAGCGCTGGCTCCTGCTCTTCGGCGACCGCTTCTATCTCGAGGTGCAGCGCACGGGCAGGCCCGGAGAGGAAGAGCTGATTGCCGGCGTGCTCTCGCTGGTTGCAGCCCGGCCGACACCGGTCGTCGCGACGAACGACGTTCGCTTCATCGAGCGGGACGAGTTTGAGGCGCACGAGGCACGGGTCTGCATCCACGAAGGCCGGCGCCTCGACGATCCCGACCGGCCGCGGCCTTACACGGCCGAGCAATACCTGAAGGCGCCTGGCGAAATGGCCGCGCTGTTCGCAGACCTGCCCGAGGCGCTCGCAAACAGTGTCGAGATCGCCAGGCGTTGTTCGCTGCCCCTGCAGCATGGCGGCATCTTCATGCCCGCGTTCGACGTGCCGGACGGCACGTCGGCGCCGGAATTCCTGCAAAAACTCGCTGGCGAAGGGCTTTCGCGCCGACTGGGCCCGGCCGCGGGCGACGCCCGCTACCGCGAGCGCCTTGATGCGGAACTGGCCGTGATCTGCAACATGGGCTTCGAGGGCTATTTCCTGGTCGTTGCCGACTTCATCCGCTGGGCCCGCGAGCAGGAGATCCCGGTCGGGCCGGGTCGCGGCTCCGGGGCGGGGTCGCTCGTCGCCTGGGTGCTTGGCATCACGGACCTCGATCCGATACGGCACGACCTGCTGTTCGAGCGTTTCCTGAACCCCGAGCGCGTTTCGTTGCCCGACTTCGACATCGATTTCTGCATGTCGCGGCGCGACCGCGTGATCGAGTACGTTGCCGACCGCTACGGCCGGGACCGCGTCTCGCAGATCATCACGTTCGGTTCGCTCGCCGCGCGCGCGGTCGTGCGCGACGTGGGCCGTGTCCTTGGATTGTCCTACGGCTTCGTGGACAGCGTCGCCAAGCTGATTCCATTCGAACTCGGCATCACGCTCAGCGAAGCGCTCGAAAAGGAGCCCGAGCTTGCACGCCGGTACGGCGCCGAGGACGAGGTGCGCGACCTGATCGACCTCGCGCGGCGCCTCGAAGGGCTCGCGCGGAACGCCGGCACGCACGCGGGCGGCGTCGTCATCGCGCCTTCGCCCCTCACGGACTTCACGGCGCTCTATTGCGAGGCGGGTGGCTCGAGCGTCGTCACGCAGTTCGACAAGGACGACGTCGAACAGGTCGGCCTCGTCAAGTTCGATTTCCTGGGGCTCCGCACCCTCACGATCATCGACCTGACCGTGAAGCTCATCAACGCCCGCCGGCTCGCTGCCGGCGAGGCACCGCTCGACCTCGCGCGCCTGCCGCTCGACGATGCGGAAACCTACAAGCTCCTGCGCAGCTGCCGCACGACGGCGATCTTCCAGCTCGAATCGCGCGGCATGAAGGACCTGGTCCGGAAGCTCCAGCCGGACTGCTTCGACGACATCGTCGCGCTCGTCGCGTTGTTCCGGCCCGGTCCGCTCCAGTCGGGCATGGTCGACGACTTCATGGCGCGCAAGCACGGACGCACGAGCGGGCCGATCGATTACCTGCACCCGAGCCTCACCGCGATCCTGAAGCCCACCTACGGCGTGATCCTCTACCAGGAACAGGTGATGCAGATCGCGCAGACCCTGTCGGGCTACACGCTGGGCGGCGCCGACCTGCTACGTCGTGCCATGGGCAAAAAATTGCCTGCGGAAATGGCGACGCAGCGCTCGGTCTTCGTCGAAGGCGCGGTGAAACGCGGCGTACAGGCTGCGCGTGCGGCCCAGATCTTCGACCTGATCGAGAAGTTCGCGGGCTACGGCTTCAACAAGTCGCATTCCGCGGCCTATGCGGTCCTCGCATACCAGACCGCCTGGCTCAAGGCGCATTATCCTGAGGCGTTCATGGCCGCGGTCCTGTCCTCCGACATGGAGCACACGGACAAGGTTGTTTCATTCATCGACGAGTGCAGCAATATCGGACTCGAGGTTCTGCCGCCCGACATCAACGACTCGATGTATCCGTTCACGGTCGCGGGTCCGGGAACAATCCGCTACGGCCTCGGCGCGATCAAGGGTGTGGGCGAGGGCGCTGTCGACGCGATCGTCGGCGAACGCGAGCGCGGCGGCGCGTACCGCGACCTCGTGGACCTCTGCCGCCGCGTGGACCTCAAGCTTGCCGGAAAGCGGACGCTCGAGGCGATGCTGAAGGCGGGTTGCTTCGATTGCTTTGGCCGCACCCGGGCGACGCTCGCGCAGGCCCTGCCCGCCGCGATCCAGCTCGGCGAGCAGCGGACGCGCGCCTTCGCTGCCGGTCAGGACGACCTTTTCGGCGGACTGGCGGAACCGGCGGCCGGCGATGCGCATCCGGCGATCGAGTTCGCCACGGTACCCGAGTGGAGCGAGTCGCAGCGGCTTCAGGGCGAGCGCGAAACGCTCGGCCTTTTCCTGTCCGGCCATCCGATTGCCGAATACGAGCAGGAACTGCGCCAGGTGGTACCGGCGCGGATTGTGGACCTCGGCGGTCCGCGCCCCGCAGCGGATGTCCGCGGCTTCGGCGGCGGCCGCAACGTGACGGTCGCGGGCCTCGTGCTCGAGATTCGACGCCGCGGTCCGCGCGTGACGCTCCTGCTCGATGACAGGAGCGCGCGCATCGAGGTGAGCCTCTTCGACGACGTCTGGCAGCAGCATCGCGCGGTGATCGTGCGCGATACGATCCTCGTCGTCGAGGGCCAGCTTCGCTTCGACGAGTTCATCGAGGATTGGCGTATCAATGCGAAGAAGCTCACGCCGATCGACGATTTGCGCGAACGCGAGGCGCGCGGGCTCCAGATCCGCCTTCCCGCGGGGAGCGGTGACGATCGCATGCTGCAGCGGCTGGAGGAGATCCTCCGTCCCTGTCGCGGCGGGCGCTGCGGCGTTGCCATTCATTACATCGGCGGGGAGGCGAGGGGAACGCTCGCACTCGGCGAGGAATGGGCCGTGAGGCCGACGCGGGCACTGCTCGAGGAGCTCGGCCGGCTCGTCGGCCGGGACGGCATCCGGCTCTCCTACGGGCCGAGGCCCGACTGACCCCACTATACTGTCAGCATGCCGCTGCAGTTCCTGGACTTCGAACAGCCGATCGCCGAGCTCGAGGCGAAGATCGAGGAGCTGCGATTTCTCGCCGAGGATTCCGATCTCAACACGACCGGCGAGATCGAAAAGCTGCGCTCGAGGAGCCGCACGCTGACGAACAGCATCTTCGCGAACCTCACCTCCTGGCAGATCACGCAGCTCGCCCGCCATCCGCAGCGTCCCTATACGCTCGATTACATCCCGGCGGTATTCACCGAGTTCCAGGAGCTGCATGGCGACCGCATGTACGCGGACGACCAGTCCATCATCGGAGGCATGGCGCGCCTTTGCGGCCTGCCGGTCATGGTGCTCGGACAGCAGAAAGGGC
>CAYPQX010000122.1:0-15644 GCA_964412975.1 uncultured Steroidobacteraceae bacterium | reverse complement strand
CCATGACGTGTGGATCCTGACGCCGCATCCGGGCGAAGCCGCGCGGCTTCTGGGCACGGATGCGGCATCAGTACAACGTGACCGGATCACTGTTGTAAAGGAAATCGCGGAGCGTTTCGGCGGCGTCTGTGTCCTGAAAGGCGCGGGCACGCTGGTGCAGGCGCCCAATGCGTTGCCCTGGATCTGCGATCGCGGCAATCCCGGCATGGCGACTGCCGGCAGCGGCGACGTATTGACGGGCGTCATTGCCGCGCTGCTAGCCGGCGGATGCGAGCTGCCGCTCGCCGCCGCGGCGGGCGTGCTGCTGCACGCGGAGGCGGGCGATCGCGCGGCGCGTGCGGGGATGCGCGGGATGATCGCGAGCGACCTCATCTCCGAACTGCAGGGCGTTGTCAATTCGCCGTGGAAATGATCCTGGCCGACGAAGCGGCAACGACCGCTGCGGGCGCCGCGCTTGCGCGCAGCCTGCCCGACATCGCACACCAGAACCTGCTGCTCGGCCTCTCGGGCGGGCTTGGCAGCGGCAAGACGACGCTTGCGCGCGGCTTGCTGCGCGCGCTCGGCGTGACCGGCGCGATCCGCAGTCCGACCTTCACGCTGGTCGAACCGTATACGACCGCGCGCGGAGCCGTTCACCACCTTGACATGTACCGGCTTGAAACGGGCGCACCGCCGCTTGAGGGCCTCGGCTACCGCGACATCCGCGGCTCACCGGGGCTCGTGATGGTCGAATGGCCGGAGCGGGGCGGTGTGGCACTCGGCAGGCAGGATTTGAGCGTGCGCCTCTCACATCAGGACCATGGCCGCCGCCTCAAGCTGCTTGCTGCGACCGAAAGTGGGCGCGCGTGGCTCGACACTGGTCGCGCGCTGCTCGAAGAGTGTGGCGTATCCCGCTGAAATGCTTGAATTAATGAAGGGCCGTCGCTAAAGTAGCCCGAACTTCGTCGCGCCTGGATGCCATGCGCCCACTGCAGCGGATCGGCCTTTTCATCTTGCTGCTCGCTTCGGGAACGGCGGCTTCGGCGCCTGTCGCGCTCAAGGACATCCGCGTCTGGGCGAGCCCGGATTCGACGCGCGTCGTCCTGGACCTCTCGGCGCCACCGAGTTACACGCTGTTCACGCTGTCGGGTCCCGAGCGGATCGTCATCGACCTCGAGCGCGTCGATGCCAATCTTTCCGCATTACGACTTCCGCAAGGTGCGGGCGTCGTCAGCGCCGTGCGACTCGGCGAACGTGGCAACGGGGGGCTGCGCGTCGTGCTCGACGTGAACGCGGCGGTGCAGCCCAAGAGTTTCCTGACGCCGCCGAACGAGACCTACGGCCATCGCCTGGTCGTCGACCTCGGCGTCGAACAGGCGCCAAAGCCGGTCAAGGTCGCCGGCGGCGACGGCCAGCGCGACATCGTGATCGCGATCGACGCCGGGCACGGCGGCGAGGATCCGGGCGCGATCGGCAAGGCCGGCACGCGGGAGAAGACGGTCGTGCTTGCGGTCGCGCGCAAGCTTGCCGAGCGCATCAATGCAGAGCCCGGTATGCGCGCCGTGCTGACCCGGACGGGTGATTATTTCGTTCCGTTCCGGGAACGCATTCGCCGTGCCCGCGTGCAACAGGCGGATCTCTTCGTCTCGGTCCATGCCGACGCCTTCATGAACCGCGAAGTGCGCGGCTCGTCGGTGTACGTGCTGTCCACACGCAGGGCGAGCAGTGAAGCCGCGCGCTGGCTGGCCGAACGCGAGAATGCCGCGGATCTCATTGGCGGCGTATCGCTCGACGACAAGAGCGACGTGCTCGCCTCGGTACTGCTCGACCTTTCCCAGAACGCGTCGATCAGCGCAAGCCGCGATGCGGCCGCGCGCGTTCTCGCGGAGCTTGATCACGTCGGCCAGCTCAAGAAGAGCGAAGTGCAGCACGCGAGCCTGATCGTGCTGACTTCGCCCGACGTGCCCTCGATGCTCGTCGAGACCGCCTTCATTTCGAACCCCGCGGAAGAGCGGCGGCTTCGCGACCCGGCGCACCAGGCCCGGCTGGCTGCCGCGATCCACGCGGGTGTGCGCCGCTACTTCTACGACAATCCGCCGCCCGGATCGCGCGTCGCCATCCTCGCCGCGCGCGAGCGCGGACAGGCGCTGCGGCACGTGGTGTCACCGGGCGAGACGCTCGGCGACGTGGCGGGGCGCTATGCGGTCGGCATTGACGATCTGCGGCAGAAGAACCGGATCGCCGGCGAAACGGTCGCGTCCGGGACGATACTCGAGATACCGGTCACCGGGACCTGATCGCCGGGAGACCCGCTGCTAGACTGGCGTGCCGGTTGCCACGCCATGCCGATCCAGATCCTTGATGGAACACTCGTCGACCAGATCGCCGCCGGCGAGGTCGTCGAGCGCCCGGCTTCCGTCGTCAAGGAGCTTGTCGAGAACGCGCTTGACGCCGGCGCCAGACACCTGACGATCGACATCGAGCACGGCGGAACCCGGCTCATCCGCGTGCGCGACGACGGCCGCGGCATCCCGGGCGCCGAACTTCTGCTTGCCCTGTCGCGTCATGCCACGAGCAAGATTGCGTCGCTCGAGGACCTCGAACGGGTCGTGACCCTCGGATTCCGGGGTGAGGCCCTCCCGTCGATCGCTTCCGTTTCGAATCTCCGGCTTGCTTCCCGGGCGGAGGGCGGAACGGAGGCGTCCGAGATCGAATCATCCGAAGGCCGCCCGGGCAAGACCGCGCCTTCCTCGCATCCGGCCGGCACGACCGTCGAGGTGCGCGATCTCTTCCACAAGGTGCCGGCGCGACGCAAGTTCCTGCGCGCCGAGTCTACCGAGTTCCAGCATGTGCTACGCACGGTGACGCGGCTCGCCCTGTCGCGCTTCGATGTGGCGTTTACGCTGAACCACAACCGGCGCGAGCAATTCGCGTTGCCGCTGGCGGCGGGCCGTCGCGAACGGGAGGCGCGGATCGCCCGGCTTGTCGGTGCCGATTTCGTCGAGAACTCGCGATTCATCAGTCACGCGCAAGCGGGCCTTGCGCTCGAAGGCTGGATCGGCTTGCCTTCGCAGTCACGCGCACAACCGGACCGGCAGTACCTCTTCGTCAATGGCCGCATGGTCCGCGACCGACTGCTCGCGAGCGCGGCGCGCCTCGCCTATCGCGACGTAAGCTACGGCGGTCGTCATCCGGCCTGGCTCCTCTACCTGACGCTCGATCCACTGCAGGTGGACGTCAATGCGCATCCGCAGAAGCTCGAGCTGCGGTTTCGCGATTCGCGCGGCGTGCACGACTTCCTGTTCCGTACGATTGAACGGGCACTTGCCGAATGCGGCCACGGACCCGAGAGTCGCGCGCCGGCGACATCCGGGAAACTGGCCGAATACCTCGCGCCGGCGGGTAGCGGGGCGCTCGCGCTCGGCGAACCGGCCTCGGACTACCGGTCCGGATCCAGTTCCGCTGCCGCGCCGCCGCGGGAACCCGCGGATTCCGATTCGCCGCTCGGTCAGGCGATTGCGCAACTTCACGGCATCTACATCGTGTCGCAGACCGCCGAGGGCATGGTGCTCGTGGACATGCATGCCGCACATGAAAGAATCCTCTACGAGCGGCTCAAGGCAGCGATGGACAGCGGGACCGGGGCCCGCCAGGCGCTTCTAATGCCCGCGATCCTGGAAACTTCGGAGGCCGATGCGGCGCTGGCCGAAGATCACGATGAGGCGCTCCGGGCGGCGGGTTTCGTCGTCGATCGTATCGGCCCGGCGACGCTCGCCATCCGCGAGGTGCCGGTCGCATTGGCGGGTGAAGACGTCGCGGGCGTGCTCGGCGATGCACTTTCCGACCTTGGCCAGGGCAGCACGGCGCATCGCATCGCCGGGAGCCAGAACGAGTTGCTCGCCAACATCGCCTGCCGGAGCGCCGTGCGTGCGCACCGACTGCTGTCGATTCCGGAGATGAATGCACTGCTGCGCGAGATGGAACGAACCGAGCGCTCCGGCCAATGCAGCCACGGGCGCCCGACCTGGATACGCATGACGCTTGCCGAACTCGACCGGATTTTCCTGCGCGGCCGCTGATCGTGCGAACTCCTGCGGTTCTCCTGATGGGCCCGACCGGCGCGGGCAAGACGGATCTCGCGGCGGAGGTCGTCGAGCGACTGCCGCTCGAGATCGTGAGCGTCGACGCCGCAATGGTTTATCGCGGAATGGACATCGGCACGGCCAAGCCGACGCCCGAATTGCTCGCACGCGCCCCGCACCACCTGATCGATCTCATCGATCCTGCGGAGAGCTATTCGGCGGCACGCTTCGTCGCGGATGCCGAATCCTCCATGCGGGACATTTCCTCCCGCGGCCGCTCGCCGTTCCTTGTCGGAGGCACGATGCTGTATTTTCGTGCCCTGCAATCGGGGCTCGCCCGGCTGCCAGCGGCCGATGCCTCGATCCGGCGGCGGCTTGAGGAACGTGCATCCGTCGAGGGCTGGAAGGCGTTGCACGCGGAACTCGAGCGTCTTGATCCGCCGGCCGCCGCGCGGATCCGTCCGGGTGACCGCCAGCGCATCCAGCGAGCCCTCGAGGTGATCGAATTGACCGGTATGCCGATATCAGGGCAGCAGCGCGAAAACCTTCGCGGCGCGGCTTCCGGCGCGGATCTCCGCATCGTGCTCGCGCCCGCGGATCGCGCGTCGCTCCACGAGCGGCTCGCATCGCGCTTCGAGAACATGATGGGGCGGGGACTTCTCGAAGAAGTACGCGGCCTCCACGCGCGCGGTGATCTGCACGCCGGCTTGCCGTCGATGAGACTGATCGGCTACCGCCAGCTCTGGGAGCATCTCGACGGGCGCGCGACCGTCGCCACCGCGACGGAGAAAGCGGTCGCCGCGACCCGCCAGCTGGCCCGCCGGCAGCTGACCTGGCTTCGCGCCGAACCCGATACGAGCTGGTTCGATCCGCTTGAACCAAAGACGCCGGAAAGGATCGCATTGCGTATCGAACATTGGCTCAACGAGCGGTGAAACCGGCCGGGGAGGTGCTATGCTTCGGTGCTTACGGGCGACGCCCCTTGCGTCATGTTCAGGCCCGAATCGGATTGATAGTTTGAGCCGCCGGAAGTACCTAGAGCGGCATGAAAGTGCTAGAAAAAACAAGGAGTTACCATGGCCAGAGGTCAATCATTGCAGGATCCGTTCCTGAATGCGCTGCGCAAGGAACGCGTGCCCGTCTCCATCTATCTGGTCAATGGCATCAAGCTCCAGGGTCAGGTGGATTCGTTCGACCAGTTCGTGGTGCTACTGAAGAACTCCGTGAGCCAGATGGTCTACAAGCACGCCATTTCGACGGTCGTACCGGCGCGGAATGTCCGGCTGCCGTCGGCCGAAGGCGCCGAAGAGGAAATCGCCGTGGTGTCGGAGACCGCTTGACCGGAGCCCCGGCAGGACCCCTTGTTCGAACGGCCTGAGCGCGGCGAACGCGCGATTCTCGTCCGCATCGGCCTCGGCCAGCCCGCCGACTCCGACGAACTCGGTGAGTTCGATGCGCTTGCGCGCTCTGCGGGTGCCGTTCCGGTGGCGACGATCACGGGAACCCGGCGGACGCCGGAACCACGCTTCTTTGTCGGCAGCGGCAAGGCGGCGGAAATCCGCGATCGCGCGCATGCGGAATCGGCCGACCTCGTTCTCGTGGACCACGAGCTGTCGCCGAGCCAGGAGCGCAATCTCGAACAGCTTATCGGGCGCCGCGTGCTGGATCGCACGGGGCTCATCCTCGACATCTTCGCCCGTCGCGCGCGAAGCGCAGAGGGTCAACTTGAAGTGGAGCTGGCCCAGCTGCGCCATCTTTCGACACGGCTCGTTCGCGGGTGGACGCACCTTGAGCGCCAGAAGGGCGGCATCGGCCTCCGGGGTCCGGGCGAAACGCAGCTCGAGACGGATCGCCGGCTGATCGGAAAGCGAATACGCACGCTGACCGGAAAGCTGGAAAAACTCTCCCGGCGCCGCGACACCGGACGCCAGGTGAGAAAGCGCGTACCCGTGCCTTCGATCGCGCTGATCGGCTATACGAATGCGGGAAAATCGACCTTGTTCCGCGCGCTGACTGGTGCCGATGCCTACATCGCTGATCAGCTGTTCGCTACGCTCGATCCGACCGTGCGGCGGCTGCGGCTGCCGCAGACGCCGGACCTTGTCGTTGCCGACACGGTCGGCTTCGTGCGCGACCTGCCGCACGAGCTCGTAGCGGCGTTCCGATCGACGCTCATGGAGGCGCGCGACGCCGACCTCCTGTTGCACGTCGTTGACGCGGCGGACCCGGACCGGGAACGGCACGTCGCACAGGTGGACGAGCTGATCGCGAGCATCGGCGCGGCGTCGATTCCGCAACTGCGGGTTTACAACAAGATCGACCGGCTGGGGCGTTCGCCGGAATTGACGCGCGGCGCCCTCGGGCAGCCCGCCACCGTATGGTTGTCGGCCTCAACGGGAGCGGGCGTCGAACTGCTGCGCGCCGCCCTGCAGGAGACTTTTGGCCAGGCTGCGATGCGGCTCTCGGTCGTGCTGCCGCCCTCGCAGGGTCGGCTGCGCGCGCGACTCTATGGGCTTCGGCTCGTGCGCGAGGAATCCGCCCTGCCAGACGGCGATACGCGGCTTATTGTCGAAGCGTCGCACCAGGAGCTCGAATCGCTCTGCCGCGAGGCCGGCGTCGACTTTGCGTCCGTCGTTTCGCCTTGTTTGCCTGGCGCGGGCTTCGTAGAATTCCCGAGTGACACCGCGAGTTCCGCGGCTTGAATCCACAGATCACCCGGCGAGCGCAATAGATGGCCTGGAACGATCCCGGCAAGAACGAGAATCCCTGGCAGCGCCGGCCCGACAAGGGCCCGCCGGACCTGGACGAAGTCCTGCGCCAGCTGCAGAAGAAATTCCGGACGCTGTTCGGCAGTTCCGGCCCGTTGGGGAGCGGAAGTGCGGGCGGCGGCGGGCGCGCGATCGGCATCGGTTCGGTCCTGCTCGGGCTGGTCGCGATCTGGGCGCTGTTTGGCAGCTTCTACCTGAACGAAGCGGCAGAACGCTCGGTGATCACGCGTTTTGGCAAGTACGTCAAGACGACGACCGGCGGTTTCAATGTGCGGCTACCGTGGCCGATCGATCGCCGCACGGTCGTGAACGTCACAGAGTTCCGGAGTTTTACCGACCGGACCCGGATGCTGACGCAGGACGAGGCGCTCGTGGACATCAATCTCGCGGTCCAGTACCGGCGCGCCGACCCCGTCAAGTTCGCATTCAACGTGCGCGACCCGGAAGAGACGCTCGGTGAGGTCAGCGAAAGCGCGATCCGCGAGGTGATCGGGCAGAGCAGGCTCGATTTCGTGCTGGAAACCGGCCGCCAGGAGATCGGCGCCAAGACCAAGGACCTCGTACAGCGGACGATCACCGCCTACAACACGGGTATCGAGGTCATCAGCGTCAACCTGCAGGACGTCAGCGTGCCGGAACAGGTCGCTCCCGCGCAGAAGGACGCGATCAAGGCGCGGGAGGACAAGGAGCGGTCCACGCTTTCAGCGCAGACCTACGCCAACGACATCGTGCCGAAGGCCCGTGGCGCCCAGGTCAGCGTCGTCGAAGGCGCCCGCGCTTACCGGAGCCGCGTCATCGCCGATGCAGAAGGTGAAACCTCTCGTTTCCTGCAGCTCGCGGGCGAATACGAACGAGCGCCGGCGGTCACGCGCCAGCGGCTTTACCTTCAGACGATCGAGCAGGTGCTGGGCTCGACGGCGAAGATCCTGATCGACGTCAAAGGCTCGGGCAACATGATCTACTTGCCGCTCGACAAGCTGCTCGAGCAGCGGGGCCAGCGCGCGGTTATCGAGACGCCGCCGACGATCCGCCTCCAGGACGGCAGCGAAGTGGACGCGGAAGACCCGCGCACCCGGAGGGAGCGCTGATGAACCGCCTCTACGTCCAGGCTGTGATCGGCGGGCTCGTCCTGCTCTGGCTCGCCAGCGCCGCGATGTTCCAGGTCAAGGAAACGGAACTCGCCATCAAGTTCCGCCTTCGCGAAATCGTCGCGAGCGATTTCGAGCCGGGCCTGCACTTCATGATCCCTTGGATCAACGGGGTCCAGAAATTCGACCGCCGCGTGCTGACCCGGAACTACCCTGCCGAGCAGTTCCTGACGAGCGAGGGCAAGATCCTCAACGTCGATTTCTTCGTGAAGTGGCGGGTCTCCGACGTCGCGCGCTACTACCTGGCGACGGACGGCGACGAAGAGGCCGCAGCCGGACGGCTCGCCGAGCTCGTCAAGGACGGGCTCAAGGGCGTCATCGCCAAGCGCACGATCCAGCAGGTCGTCGCGGCGGAGCGCGCCGAGTTCATCGGCGACATCCTCCAGGTCGCGGGCCGCTCGGTCGGCGAGCTTGGCCTGACGCTCGTCGATGTGCGAGTCAAGCGCATCGACCTGCCGGAAGAGGTGTCGGAATCGGTGTACAACCGCATGCGGCAGAACTTCGCGCGCCAGGCCTCGCAATTGCGAGCCGAGGGCGATGAGCAGGCACAGCGCATCCGCGCCGAGGCGGAACGTGAGCGTACCGAATTGCTCGCGGTCGGCAATCGCGATGCGGAAGTGATCCGCGGCGAAGGCGATGCGAAGGCGGCCTCGACCTACGCTCGTGCGTACCAGCGCTATCCGGAGTTCTATTCCTTCCACCGCAGCCTTCAGGCCTACCGCAATTCTATCGGACAGCCGAACGACGTTCTCGTGATCGCGCCCGAAGGCGAGTTCTTCAAGTACCTGAAGCAGTCAGGTCGCTGAACCACTGATGGACATCGCATGGCCCGACCTTGCGGCCGCGCTCGGGCTTTTGCTCGTGATCGAGGGGGTCCTGCCATTCCTGAGTCCGGACGCGCTCAGGCGCACGCTCGCGCGTATCGGCACGATGGATGACCGGACATTCCGGGTGGCGGGAGCCGCGAGCATGCTCTGCGGGCTGCTGTTGCTCTGGTTTGTGCGCAGCTGAGGCAGGGCGTGGGGCGGTTCGTCGTCGTGGTCGGCGCCCAGTGGGGCGATGAGGGCAAGGGCAAGGTTGTCGACCTGCTGACCGAGCGCGTATCGGCCGTCGCGCGTTTCCAGGGCGGGCACAACGCCGGCCACACGCTCGTCATCGATGGCGTGAAGACCGTCCTGTCGCTGATACCGTCCGGCGTACTGCGGGATGGCGTGCGCTGCTTCATCGGCAACGGTGTCGTCGTCTCACTGGAGTCGCTGCTCTCCGAGGCCGACATGCTGGCTGGGCGCGGTATTCCGGTCTTCGAGCGGCTGCTGGTGAGCCCGCTGTGCCCGCTCGTCCTCCCTTCCCATGCGCTGATCGACCGCGCGCGCGAACGCGCAAGCGGCGAGCGCAAGATCGGCACGACGGGGCGCGGCGTCGGTCCCGCCTACGAAGACAAGGTCGCCCGGCGCGCAGTGCGCATCGGTGAACTGCAGCAGCAGCGGCATTTCGAGGCGCGCCTGCGCGAGTTGCTCGAGTACCACAATTTCCTGCTCGAACGGCAGTTCGGCGAGGCACCCGTGGACTTCGGGCGCACGCTCGCCGAATGCCTGGCCCAGGGCGAGCGGATCCGGCCGCTCGTGGGCGACGTCACGATGACGTTGCACGAGCTTCGCGTAGCCGGGGCCAGCGTACTGCTCGAGGGCGCGCAGGGCACGATGCTCGACGTCGATCATGGGACTTTCCCCTTCGTCACGTCGTCGAATACCGTGGCGGGTTATGCGTCCGTCGGAACCGGGCTTGGCCCGTGCGACATCGACGACGTGCTCGGCATCGTGAAGGCCTATACGACGCGCGTCGGAGCGGGGCCGTTTCCGACGGAACTCGACGACGAAACGGGCCGGCACTTGTCGAAGATCGGGCAGGAATTCGGCGCCGTCACGGGCCGGCTGCGCCGCACCGGATGGTTCGATGCGGTCGCGTTGCGGCGCTCGATCATCAACAACGGCATCACGGGACTCTGCGTCACCAAGCTCGACGTGCTGGACGGCCTCGAGCAAGTGAAGGTCTGCGTCGAGTACGACGGCAACGGCGAGCCGCGATATGAAACGATGCCCGGCTGGATTGGCCTGACTGCGGGGGTCAGGTCATTGGCCGGGTTGCCGGCCGCCGCGCGCTCCTATCTGGCACGGCTTGAATCCGCCTGCGAGGTGCCGATCACGATCGTCTCGACCGGGGCCGAGCGGGACGAGACGATCGTCTCGCGTCATCCCTTCGACTGAGTTTCAGCGACGGCGGCGGGGGCGCCGTGGCTTGACGGCGCGCTTGGCCGAGAGTCGATCGACGCTCGCGGCGAGCTCCTCGATCCGGCGCTTCAGCGCCTTCATGTCATCCGCAGACGGTATGCCGAGCTGGTGGATCGCGCGCTGCACGCGCGCCTGAAAGATCTTTTCCAGGTTGTCCCAGGTCTCGCCGGCCTGTTCCTTGACAGTGTCAACACGCTGGTTGACGGTCTTCTGCGCGCCCTGGAACGCCTGCATCACGACTTTCTGCGCGGCGTCGAGCGCACCGCCCTGCAACTTCGAGCCCTCGCGCATCAATTCTTCGAAGACTTTCGGGGTCCCGGCCTGGGCGCGCGACAATGCGCCGAGCCCCGCCAGCCAGATCTGGTGGGCGGAGTAGAGCAGGTTCTGCTCCTGTTTCGGCGCCCCGCCGCCAAGCTTGCCCTTTTTCTTCGCCGCCATGATCCTCTCCTTGCCGCGGGCCGTTGCCGCGGCCGATGCGGCAGAATAGCGCGTTCTCAAGAGGAGTTCAGGATGGCCGGCGCCAAATCGCTCCGTTTCTCCTACGACCAGAAACCGTACAGCTTCGACGACGCCGAACTGGAGAAAGCCTGGGACCGGCTGCACAAGGGGGATCGCGAACCGTATCCGGAGTCCGCGGCGGTTCAGCAGGCCTGGCGCGCGTTTCACCGCGGCGACTTCCTGGATGCGATCGCGCAGGGCGGCAAGCTGGGTGCCCTGGGTTCGATCGCCGCCAGCAAGGGGGCCGCGGTCGCCGCGACCTATCTCGAGGCGGATGACCGTCGCGCGCTGCGGCTGCTTGAGGATGCCGCGAAGCGCGCGGAAGAGGCGGCCCGCAAGCTGCCGGATCACGCCAATGCCTGGTACATGCAGGCATTCGTCCTCGGGCGCTATGCGCAGCGGATTTCGATCGTGAAGGCGCTCGCCGAGGGCATCGGCAGCAAGGTACGCAAGGCGCTCGACCGAACGCTGGAACTCGAGCCGAAGCACGCCGATGCGCACATCGCGCTCGGCCTGTATCACGCGGAGATCATCGACAAGGTCGGCGCGCTGGCCGGCCGCCTCACTTACGGTGCGGATGCGTCAAAATCCGTCAGGCACTTCGAGCAGGCGCTGAAGCTCAACCCGGGCTCCGCGATCGCCCACATGGAATATGCAAACGGGCTCCTGATGCTGCACGGCGATTCGAAGAAGAAGCAGGCGGTGGAGCTGTACCGGAAAGCGGCAGCCTGCAAGCCGGCCGATGCGATGGAGCGGCTCGACGTGGAGCAGGCGAAGGCCGAGCTCGAATAAGCGGCGTCAGCGACCGTTCTTGAGATACGGTCCAAGGAGGACCGAGAGCACGACCTTCTCGAATTCCTCGCAGAAGCGCGCCGTGACCAGGTCGGGATCCGGCACGCGCTTCTGGTCCGCGATCAGGCCGAACTGCACCTGGCCGGCGTAGGACAGGATGCTGATGCCGAGTCCGATGTCGCCGGACTGCGGCACCCAGAAGATGAGGCGGGAAATCCGGCCGCCCGCGAGATAGAGCGGCGTCTGCGGGCCGGGAACATTGGTCGCGACGGCGGTCGCTTTTGTCGACAGCAGGTCGATCGCCGCGGACTCGACCGAGCCCGGCATCCGGCCGAGCGCCGCCATCAGGCCGAGCGTCAGCACCGGCTGGTAGGAGTTCTTCAGCGCCGACATGGCGGCGCGAACCGCAAAGAGGCGCTCGAGCGGATTGCGGATTCCGACGGGCAGTTCCAGGAATACGAGTCCGAAGTAGTTGCCGAGCGTGGCCGCGGCCGCCGGGTCGCGCAGGTTGACCGGCACGGCCGCGCGGATCGTCATGCCATCCGTGTCCTCGCCATGCTGGCGCAGGTAGCCGCCGAGCGCACCGGCTGCAGTCGACATCAAGAGGTCGTTGATCGTGCAGCCGAGGGCGCGCGCGACGGTCTTGACCTCCGACAGCGGCAATGGATCGGTCCAGGCCGCGATCTTGCGCGTGCCGAGCGGTCCCTTGAAGCGCGTCGGCGGATCGTCGCTCAGTGTCGCGACGCGGGCGAGCTCGCCGGCGATGCCGAGCGCGTGCCGGGCGATCTCCGTCGCCTGTTCCGGATTCTTCGACAGATCCATCGCGCGCGAGAACCACTCCGCGCCGCCTGCATAGGCTTGCTTCAGGAGATCCGCGCCGGGCAGGTTCAGGCGGTCGAGCCAGTTCTGCGCCTCGCCCCCGGCATCCGCGGGCCCGGCCCCGGGATTCGATGCCCGCCGTCGTGCTGCCGGCTTCGCCACCTCGTCGGTGAGCGTGAGGAAAACCCGGATCATCGCGATGCCGTCCGCATAGCAATGGTGAATGCGCAGGACGGCGGCGCTGCCGCCCTGGAAGTCGTCGATGAATTGAAACTGCCAGATCGGGCGCCGGCGATCGAGATCCGACCCCGCGAGCTGCGATACAAACGACTCGAGTTCCGCCTGGCCGGCCGGCGCCGGCAGCGCCGCCCGGATCACGTGTGCGTCCAGATCGAAGTCGGGATCGGATTCCCAGTACGCGGAGACCGTGTCCTGCCGCACGCGGCACCGGAATCGGCTGAACTCGAGGAAGCGTTCCTCGATCGTGCGGCGGAAACGCCGGAAATCGACCCGCGACTCGAACACGACGACCCCGATGATCATCATCAGGTTCGTCGGACGGTCCATGCGCAGCCAGGCGGCGTCCACCGCCGACATTCGTTCCGTTTCGTGTGTCATCGGATTAGAGTAAATGATAACCGCAATCGATCGGGGGCCTGCAGATGGCGTATTTCGTCACCGGCGCGACAGGATTCATCGGCCGCCACCTCGTCGAACGGCTGCTTGCGCGAGGCGAAAGAGTCTATGTGCTCGTGAGGCCGCAGTCCGCGCAGAAGTTCGAGGCGATACGCGAATTCTGGGGCGCGCGCGCGAGTCGCGTGGTTCCTATCGCGGGGGATCTCGCCGGGCGCGATCTCGGCGTGTCGAAGGCGGACCTGCGAAAGCTCACGGGCAAGATCGGGCACATGTTCCACCTGGCGGCCGTGTACGACCTGCAGGCCGGCAGCGAGGAACAGGACAACGCCAACATCGTCGGCACCGACCATGCATTGCAGTTTGCGGACAGCGTACAGGCGGGTTGTTTCCACCTCGTCAGCTCGATCGCGGCGGCCGGGCTCTACAAGGGCAGCTTCCGCGAGAACATGTTCGAGGAGGCGACGGGACTCGATCATCCGTACTTCCGCACCAAGCACGAATCGGAAGCGCTGGTCCGCAACCGTAGCGAGCGGCCCTGGCGTGTCTACCGCCCCGGCATCGTCGTCGGTCACTCCCAGACCGGCCAGATCGACAAGATCGACGGGCCCTCCTACTTCTTCAAGATGATCCAGCGGCTGCGGCAGTCACTGCCGCCCTGGTTTCCCCTGATCGGCCTCGAGGGCGGCTACATCAATCTCGTGCCCGTGGACTATGTCGTCTCGGCCATGGACCACCTCGCACATCTGCCGGGACAGGACGGGCAGTGCTTTCACCTGACCGATCCCCGGCAGCGTCGGGTCGGCGAGGTGCTCAACCTGTTCGCGCGCGCGGGGCACGCGCCGACGATGGCATTCCGGGTCGATCCCAAGCTGCTCGAGCTGATCCCGTCCGGGGTCACGGCCTCGATGGCGGATTACCGCCCGCTGCAGCAGATGTTCGACACGATCCTGCGGGACCTCAGGATCCCGCGCGACGTCATGCAGTTTTTCAACTGGCAGACGCGCTTCGACTGCACGCGCACGCAGCGGCTTCTCGAGGGCTCGGACATTCGCGTGCCCGTCCTCGAGGATTACGCCTGGCGGCTGTGGGACTACTGGGAGCGTTATCTCGACCCCGACCTGTCTCTCGACCGGAGCCTGGCGGGCGCGGTGCGCGGAAAGGTCGTCGTGATCACCGGCGGTTCATCGGGCATCGGACTCGCAGCCGCGGAGCGCTGCGCGGATGCCGGCGCGAAAGTCGCCATTGTCGCGCGCGATCCGGAGAAACTCGAAGCCGCCCGCGTGAAACTCGCCGAACGCGGCGGCACGGTACTCACCTACGCATGCGACATCTCGGATTACGCGGCCTGCGACGGTCTCGCAAAGCAGCTGCTCGCGGAGCACGGCGGCGTCGACGTGCTGGTCAACAACGCCGGCCGCTCGATCCGGCGCTCGATCGACCTGTCGTACGACCGCTTCCACGATTTCGAGCGCACGATGCAGCTGAACTACTTTGCGGTCGTGCGCCTCACCATGGCATTGATGCCGTCCCTGCTCGAACGGGGCGGCCACGTCGTCAATATCTCCTCGATCGGCGTGCTGTCGAACGCACCACGATTCTCGGCCTACGTCGCTTCCAAGGCGGCGATGGAGGCCTGGACGCGATGCGCGGCCGCCGAGTTCGCCGATCGCGGGGTGACGTTCACGATCATCAACATGCCGCTCGTGCGCACGCCGATGATCGCGCCGACGAAGATATACGATCAGGTGCCGGTCGCGACGCCGGACGAGGCCGCCGACATGGTCGCCGAGGCGATCACCGACCGGCCGAAGTGCATCGCAACGCGGCTGGGGATCGCGGCGGAAGTGCTGCATCTGGTGGCACCGCGCGTCACCGAAGTCGTGATGAACACGGCCTACCGCATGTTCCCGGACTCGTCCGCGGCCACGGGCGATCAGGGCGAGAAGAAACCGGAGTTGCCGCCGACCAAGGAAGCGGTGATGTTCGCGTCGATCCTGCGCGGCGTGCACTGGTGACGCTCCGCCGGCAGGCGTTTCGCGTGGCGCGCCGCTCGTTTACAATGCGGGCGCGAGAATGGTGCCCAGGAGAGGACTCGAACCTCCACGCCTCTCGGCACTAAGACCTGAACCTAGCGCGTCTACCAATTCCGCCACCTGGGCACAGGTTGCGGCCGGGGAGGGTCCCGGCGAGGGCGCGTCAATTTACGCAGGCACCCGTTCCATGTCAATTTTGGGGAAGGCATGAGCCGCAAGCCGGACTGGCAGCAGGAGGATCCGCGTTTCCGCGAGGAATCGGCGCGCTATGCGCAACCGATCCCGAGCCGCGAACTGCTGCTCTCGAAACTTGCCGAGGCGAAGAAGCCGCTCAAGTTCGATGCGCTCGCGACGCTTCTCGATGTTCGCGAGGCATCGCAGCGCGAGGCCCTCTCGAAACGCTTGGGCGCTATGGCGCGCGAGGGACAGCTCCTCGTCAATCGCGCGAATGAGTATTGCCTGATCGAACGGCTGCCGGTCGTTGTCGGCACCGTGAGCGGTCACCGCGACGGCTTCGGCTTTCTCGCGCCGGACGACGGCGGCGACGATCTCTTCCTGCCGCATCGCGAGATGCGGATGCTGTTTCACGGCGATCGCGCCG
>CAYPQX010000121.1:0-16176 GCA_964412975.1 uncultured Steroidobacteraceae bacterium | reverse complement strand
AACGTCCCCTTTAAAGGTGAACGTCCCCTTTGATGTCATAACCCGTCGATTCCCGCGAGCCGCCAGTCGCAGGCTGCGACGAGGCGCGTGGCCAGCGCTTCGCCGAGCGCGGCTTCGGCGGGCCCGAAGCGGTTGAAGCGCGGACTGTCGAGGTCGAGCACGCCGATCAGGCGGTCGGCCGAGATCAACGGCACCACGAGTTCCGAGTTCGACACGGCGTCGCAGGCGATATGGCCGGGAAATGCGTGGACGTCGGGAACGATGACGGTTTCGCGGCGGGCAGCCGCCGTACCGCAGACACCGTCGCCGACCGGGATGCGCACGCAGGCTGTGCGTCCCTGGAACGGTCCGACCACCAGTTCGCCTCCGCGCAGGAAATAAAAACCGGCCCAGTTGAGATCCGGCAGCGTCTCGAAGACGAGCGCGGCGGCATTTGCGGCGTTGGCCCAGGGATCGCGCTCGCCGGCGAATACACCTTCGGCGAGCTGCAGCAGATCCGTTCCGTCGTTATTCGCGCCGTGCATTCCCAAATCCTCAGGCCCGGTCCATTGGAAACGCCATCGCCGCCTCGAGCGAGGGCAACCGGAATGCGGCCATTACGAGGCGGTCGAATCCGAGCGCGACGCCCGCGCAGTCCGGAAGCCCGTGCGCCAGCGCCGACAACAGGCGCTCGTCCAGCGGGTACTCGGGCTGCGCGCGCCGCCGGCGCGTCTCCTGATCCTGCGCGAATCGCCGGCGTTGTTCCAGCGCATCGCCGAGCTCGCGAAAGCCGTTCGCGAGCTCGAGCCCGTCCACGTAGAGCTCGAAGCGCTCTGCCACGCGTGAACCGTCAGGCAGGACGCGAAGCCGCGCGAGCGAGGCCTGGCTTTCGGGATAGTCCTCCAGGAAGACCGGGGCGTCGTGCCCCAGTCCGGGGCCGACCAGTGACCCCATCACGAGATCGAGCCAGTCGTCGCGGTCCCAGCCGCCCGCATCCGAAGGCTCGATTCCGCGCGCCTCGAGCGCAGCTCGCAATTCGGCAATCCCCGCATCCCGCGGGTCGACGCCGCAGCCGGCTGCGACCGCCTCGCGCCAGGTCAGGGTGCGCGACGGCGCAAAATTCCGGACCTCCCCGCAGGCGACCCTGAGCAGCCGGTCGACGTCCTGCTGCAGCTCCCCGACGCCGAAATCGCGCCGGTACCACTCGATCATGGTGAATTCCGGATTGTGCAGGCGACCGGCTTCACCGTCACGGAACACCGGGCAGACCTGGTAGCAATCGCCGAATCCCGCGGCGAGCAGCCGTTTCATCGGGTACTCGGGCGAGGTGTGGAGGAACCTCGTTTCGCCGCCGGCCAGCCGGGCGGCAATCGATTCAATCTGGGGATCGCTCGCGGCCGCCGCCGACAGCACCGGCGTCTGCACTTCGAGCACTTCCTGCGCGGCGAAGTACGCGCGAACGCGCGCGAGCAACTCGGCGCGCCCGCGCAGCACTTTGATGCCGGCCGCCGGCCCCCAGCCGGAATCGGTCATCGCAGCGAGGCGAGCCGCTCGCCGACCCGCACGGAACGGCCGGGAACAAATGCGCCCTCGAGCGCAGGCCCGCCGGCCGGGAACATGACGATGACCGTCGATCCCATGTTGAACCATCCCAGTTCGGCGCCGCGGTCGAGCGCGATGATCGGATCGCGCACCGGCAGGTCGCGCGGCAGTCGCCTGGAGGGTGCAATGATCCGTCCCGACCAGGCGAGGCTCATGCTGCCGACGAACAACGCTCCGACGAGCACGACCGCCATCGGCCCCGTCGAGGTGTCGAAGACGCAGGCGAGCCGTTCATTCCGCGCGAAGAGTCCCGGCACGCTTGCCGCCGTTGCCGCACTCACGCTGAAGAGGTCGCCGGGAACGAAGCGGGCGATGCGGAGCGTCCCGGCCAGCGGCATGTGCACGCGATGGTAGTTGTGTGGCGCGAGGTAAAGCGTCGCGAAGTTTCCGTCCGCAAACTCGGCCGCGAGCGCCGCATCGCCGCCCAGGAGTGCCGCCGCCGAATACTCCATCCCCTTCGCCTGCAAGACGGTATCGCCTGCGATGCGACCTGCCTGGCTGACGACGCCATCGACCGGGCAGAGCGCCGCACGCGGGTCCGGGTCGAAGTGCCGCGCGCCCGCGCGCAGGCGCCGGGTGAAGAAATCGTTGAAGCTCAGATAGTCGCCGGGCGCGGCATTCACGGCTTCCGAGAGATCGACCGGATAGCGCCCGAGGAAAGCGCGGATCAACGCCGCGCGCACGAAGCCGATGCGGCTCGCCGCAATCATTCCGACAAGCCTTGACAGAAAATGCTGCGGCAACAGGTACTGAAAACCGATGAACGCGCGTTCCCCGAAAGTCCTGCCGGCCATGCTCCGCTCCTAATGCGGCCGCGCGGCCACGATGCGGCGATAGTCGCGCGCGATCGTGCCGGCGTCATGCGGCGTCCCGAACAATGCTGAAAGGCGGGCCGCGGGATCGATGAGAAACATGGCGGCCGTATGATCGACGGTGTAGCTGCCGTCATCGGCAGGCGGCCCGACGACGACGGCGACTCCCAGGTGGCGCGTGAAGGCCTCGATGGCGGCCGCGTCGCCCGTGGTGCCGGTGAACGCGGGATCGAAATGGGCGACGTAGCGCGCGAGCACCTCGGGCGAATCGCGCGCGGGGTCGACGCTCACGAGGACCACATGCGGCCGCTCGCCGGGCGGCAGGTCGCCGGCGATCCGCCGGACCTCGGCGAGCGTCGCGAGCGTCATCGGGCAGACGTCCGGGCAGTTCACGAAGCCGAAAAACAGGAACGTCCACTGCCCGCGCAGTCGCTCGCGACCGAACGTTTTTCCAGCCTGGTCGACCAGGGCAAACTCTGCGAGCGGCCGTGGCGCCTCGAAGAGGGTCGCCCGCTCGAGCACGGGCGGCTCGCCACGCGCGCGCGTGAAATAGAACCCGGCGGCAACACCCGAGAGGAGACCTGCGACGACCAGGGCAAAGACGACTGCGCGATTCATGGCCGCAATTATCCCATGGCTTCGCGCGCTCCGGGCGCGTCCGGTTAGACTTCCGGCGATGGCAGCAAGGCAGGGTCGCGCCGGCCGCGGCGAACACAGTGTCGGCGCGCTGCTCGACTGGGCGAGCCGGCGGCTTGCGCGCGCGCGGCTTCATTACGGCCATGGCACCGACAATGCGCGGGACGATGCCGCAGCGCTCGTGTTTCACGCGCTCCGGCTCGCGCATAACTCGGCTCCGCAGAGCTACGCGCTTGCGGTTTCGCAGCGCGATGCCGCGCGCACCCGCGCGCTCATCGAGCGGCGCATCGCAGAACGCCTGCCGTCCGCATACCTGACAGGCGTCAGCTGGTTCGCGGGACATGAGTTCCGCGTGACATCGGACGTGCTCGTCCCGCGCTCGCCCATTGCGGAGCTGTGCCTGTCGGGCTTTGCGCCCTGGATCGAGCCGTCCCGCGTCCGGAGGGTGCTGGACATCGGCACCGGTTCGGGTTGCATCGCGATTGCAACTGCGCATGCGCTCCCCTGGGCGCAGGTCGATGCGACCGATGTCCCACCCAAGGCGCTGGCCGTCGCCCGGCAGAATGTCCGGCGACACCGGCTCGGTGGGCGTGTGCACGTGAGGAAGGCGGATGTCTATGTGGGACTTCGCGGGCGGCGCTACGATATCGTCGTGAGCAATCCACCTTACGTGTCCGCCGCCGAGATGCGCCGGCTGCCGCGCGAGTATCGCGCCGAGCCGTCGCTCGGGCTTCGCGCTCCGCAGCGCGGGATCGCCGTCATCGGGCGGATCATTGCCGGCGCACGCCGTCACCTGACGCCGGGTGGAATCCTGGTCGTCGAGGCGGGTGGTACGGCGGCGCGCGTGCGACGCCACTATGCGGAATTGCCCTTTATCTGGCTCGAATTCGAACACGGAGGCGACGGGGTCTTCCTGCTTCGCGCCGAAGATTTGCCGGCCTGAACCCATGTCCGGCAATACCATTGGCCGATCGTTCTGCGTCACGACCTTTGGCG
This sequence comes from uncultured Steroidobacteraceae bacterium, assembly GCA_964412975.1. Classification (GTDB taxonomy): domain Bacteria; phylum Pseudomonadota; class Gammaproteobacteria; order Steroidobacterales; family Steroidobacteraceae; genus SCUD01. Next base: position 12,151 of record CAYPQX010000121.1, on the reverse strand, counting down.
AGAGCCATGGCCCGGCGCTTGGCGCGATCGTGGATGGTTGTCCGCCGGGACTCGAGTTATCGGAAGGGGATATCCAGACGGACCTCGAATTCCGGCGCACCGGGACTTCGCGCCATACGAGCCAGCGGCAGGAACCCGACCGCGTCCGCATACTCTCGGGTGTTTTCGAAGGGCGCACAACGGGCACCGCGATCGGGCTCCACATCGACAATGTCGACGCGCGCTCGCGCGACTACGACAAGATCGAGGACCGCTTTCGTCCGGGTCACGCCGATTACGCCTACCAGCAAAAGTACGGATTCCGTGATTACCGCGGAGGAGGGCGCTCGTCCGCGCGGATCACGGTCGCGACCGTGGCCGCAGGCGCCATCGCGAGAAAGTTCCTGCGCGAGAAATCCGGGATCGAGGTGACGGGCTGGTTGTCGCAAGTGGGTCCGCATCGGCTCGGTTGCGTCGACCTGGCGTCGGCTCGCGGCAATCCCTTTTTCTGCGCCGATCCCGACAAGTTGCCGCTGCTCGAGGATTATCTCCGGCAGTTGCGCCGGGACGGCGACTCGGCTGGGGCGCGTGTGTCGGTCTGCGCCCGCGGCGTGCCGCCGGGACTCGGGGAGCCGATGTTCGACCGGCTCGACGCCGATATCGCATTCGCAATGATGGGAATCAATGCCGCAAAGGCGGTCGAGATCGGCGATGGTGTCGAGGTCGCCGGCCAGCGCGGTTCCGAACATCGCGACGAGCTCCTGCCCACGGGCTTCGCCTCGAACCACTCGGGCGGGACGCTCGGCGGCATCAGCTCCGGACAGGACCTCATCGCGCACGTTTCATTCAAGCCGACTTCCAGCATCCAGGTGCCGGGACGCACCGTGGACGTGAGGGGCGCGCCTGCGGAAATCGCGACGACCGGCCGGCACGATCCCTGCGTCGGATTGCGTGCCGTGCCGATCGTCGAGGCAATGCTCCTGATCGTGTTGATGGACCATGTCCTCAGGCACCGGGCCCAGTGCGCCGACGTGGACTCCCCGACCCCGCTCATTACGCGCTGAATGCCAGCGAATCAACGCATTGCGGCGGCGGGCCGAGGCAGGTTTGCAGGGCGACCATTGCGTGACGCGGGGCAAGATTTTGGTAAATACGGCGTGTAAGCTATAGTCCCAAAGGATCAGGGACTTGTGATCGGTTTCACACCCATTTCGCAAGCTCGCGGCCAGTGTTTTGCCTGCCCGGGCCTTGGGGAGTCACGATGAGCTGGAAATTGCGCGTCCTCATTTCGGCGATTTTGTTGACGCCGGCGGCGGCTTTGGGCCTCGGTCTCGGCGAAATCCGCCTGAGTTCGGCGCTCAACGAACCGCTCTCGGCCGAAATCGATCTCGTCGCGGCGACCCCGGAAGAACTCGCCGCCCTCGATGCATATCTCGCCTCGCCGGAAGTTTTCCAGCGCTATGGCCTCGATCGACCGGCTTTCCTGAGTTCGCTCCAGTTCAGCGTTGGCCGCGGACAGGATGGCCGCAATGTCCTGCTGGTCCGCTCGAGCGACGCCATCAGCGAGCCGTTCGTCTCGTTCCTGGTCGACGTGAACTGGCCACGCGGCCGGCTGCTCCGTGAATATACGGTGCTGCTCGATCCGCCGGTGCTCTTGTCCGCCAAGGACAGCCCCGCGGCTGCACCGCTCGCCGCGCCGACGACTGCGCCGGCCGCAAGACCGAGTGCGCCGCCGCCGTCTCCGCAGGAGGCGCCTCCGTACCCGACCCCGGCTCCGGCTGCCGACGTCGGAGCGTCGACGTATCAGGTCGTGCGCGGCGACACGCTGTACGGCATCGCGGGCTCGCTGGCCGGTGGCGACCGCCAGGCGATCCAGCGCACGATGATCGCCGTATACCGCGCGAACCCCGAAGCCTTCAATGGCAACATCAACCAGCTACGCGCGGGTGCGATCCTGCGCGTTCCGCCGTCTTCCGAGATTGCAAACGTTTCCGCCGCGGAAGCGGCAAGCGAAGTCCAGGGCCACAACGCGGCCTGGCGCGCAGCCGGTGGCGGCGCGGAGAGCGGCAAGCTTCGGCTTGTGACTCCGCCGGAAGGCGATGCGGTTGTCGCGACGCCCGAATCGAGCGGCCGTGTCGAATCCCAGATCGACTCGCTCGAAAAAGACATCGCCGAACAGCGCCGTCTGCTCGAACTGCGGAACCAGGAGCTCGCCGATCTTCAGGCGAAGCTCGCGAAGTCGCGAGCGGAGGAACAAGCGGCCAAGGCGGCGCCGCCCGCGCCGGAAGCCGTCACGCCCGAACCGCCTGTCGAGGAATCGCCGGTTGCTCCGGAAGACGATACGGCGCCGGCGGAAGCGCCGCCCGTCGCGGCCAAGCCGAAGCCGGAAGCCGCGATGCCGGAGCCCGAGCCGGCTGGCAAATCGTTCTTTGAAACGCTGACCGACAACTGGATGATCCTGCTGGGAGCTGCAGGCCTCTTGCTGCTCGGCATGCTGGGCTACGGGTATTTCCGTCGCCGGCGCGACGAAGACGTCGATGTCGCACTGAAGGGATTTGACCTGCCGGCGTCTGCGCCGATTCCGACCGAAACGATGCGGCTGCGGGCGCTCGCGACGGGCGACAGTACCGCCGAGATGGCGCGGCCGCCCGTGTTCGAGGACGAAGACGAGGACGAGGACATCGTCGTCGAGGAGCGGCCGGTTGCGCGTCCGAAGACGGAAGCGCCGCGGCCGAGCGCGGGCCATGAGGAAACGATCAGCACGGAAGCGGCGCTCGACCTCGATACCGCGGACCCGCTGGCTGAAGCCGATTTCCACATGGCCTACGGCCTGTACGACCAGGCCGTCGATCTCGTCCGGATGGCCCTGCAGCATTCGCCGGATCGCACCGACCTCAAGCTGAAGCTCGCCGAGATTCATTTCGTCGCCGGCGACACGAACCAGTTCCTGACGGTGGCGCGCGACCTTCGCAAGTCGCTCGGTTCAGGCGGCGACTGGGATCGCATCGTCATCATGGGCCGCCAGCTTGCGCCGGATGAGCCGATGTTCGCGGGTGCCGTGCAGGATGCGGGCGTGGATCTGTCCCTGGAAGGCGGCGACAACCTGGTCGACCTCGACCTGCTGTCGGCGCCCGAAGGCGACGAAGGCCTCGACATCGACCTCGGCAAGATTGCCGCGGCTTCGGCCGACAACGATGTGACCGGCGAGAACACGGCGCTCGAGTTCAATCTGGATGAAGGGCCGTCCGGTTTCAGCACGACCCAGGAAATCACGGGTCGCGAGACCCCGGGCACGGTGGAGATGCCGACGCTCGAGCTACCGTCGTCGGAGACGCCGACGGTCGAGACACCGGCCTTGCGCGTGGGCAACCAGGCGGCCCGTGAACGCGCGACCGGCGTGGCGACGGATTCGACGGCGGAAATGGCCATCGACGACCTCGGTCTCGACCTTGGCAATCTCGACAATCTCCCGGATATCGATGACGCGACTGAGATCGCGACAGGCATGCACGAGGAAGTGACGCAGATTGCGCAGCGCTATGAGAAGACCGAGGTGCTGCCGCGCGACGCGCTGAACGAGGATGACGGCACGGCGCTCATGCCGAGCGGCGACGCCGGCGCAACCGCCGTGCTTCCACAGATCGACTTCGGCGCGATCGACCTCGACCTGGGAGCAGCCCCGGACGAAGCGGATTCTTCACCCACGACGCGCGACACGCTGAAAACGGAGCAGATGCCGCAGCTCTCGCAGCTCGAGCCGGTAACGATGAGCGAAGTCGGCACAAAGCTCGACCTCGCGCGCGCCTACATGGACATGGGCGACCCTGACGGCGCCCGCAACATCCTGCAGGAAGTGCTTGCCGAGGGCAGCGCTTCGCAGAAGCAGGAAGCGCGCCGGCTGATCGATTCCCTGCCGGGAGCGTGAGCAGCCCGACGAGACGGCTGGCCGTCGGTATCGAATACGACGGCACACGTTACGCCGGCTGGCAGCATCAGCCCGGCCTGCAGACGATCCAGGAAAGCGTCCAGAAGGCGCTCTCCGCGGTCGCCGATCATCCGGTCACGGTCGCGGCCGCAGGCCGCACGGATGCGGGCGTTCATGCCTGCGCACAGGTCGCGCACTTCGACACCCACGCGGATCGGCCGGTGCGCGGATGGGTGCTGGGCGCCAACAGCCATCTCCCGCCCGACATCGCCCTGAATTGGGCGATGGTCGTCGAGCCTTCGTTCCATGCCCGTTATACGGCGCAGGGGCGCAGCTATCGCTACTGCATGCTGAGGCGGGCCACGCGGCCCGCAATCCTGCGCGACCGCGTCTGCTGGACCCGCGCAACCCTGAATGTCGAAGCCATGCAAGAAGGGGCGCAGGCGCTCGTCGGCGAGCACGATTTCTCCTCTTTTCGCGCCGTCGAGTGCCAGTCCACGACCGCGCTGCGACACGTCGACGCGATTTCGGTTCGCGGAGAGGGGCCGCTCGTCGTGATGGAGATCAGCGCGAATTCTTATCTTCACCACATGGTACGGAACATCGCCGGCACGCACATCCAGGTGGGCGCCGGCGAGCGGCCGCCCGCCTGGGTCGCCGAGATACTGGCGGCGCGCGACCGCAGCCGTGCCGGGATCACTGCGCCTGCCTGCGGCCTCTACCTCTGGCGGGTCCGCTATCCGCCATCGCTGCAGATCCCCGAACCCGTCACGAGCCGTCCCTGGGCTATGATCTCCGGCCAGACAGGGGCGGAGAACCTCTGAAATGACCTGGTTCGAAAAGATCATTCCGTCGCGGATCAAGACGGAACGGCGCACGCGCTCGGTGCCCGAAGGCCTGTGGATAAAATGCCCGGCCTGCGATTCGGTGCTGTACCGGCCCGAGGTCGAGCGCAACCTCCAGGTTTGCCCCAAGTGCGCGCATCACATGCGGATCGGCGCGCGGGAACGCCTGACGCAGTTCCTCGACCCGGATAGCATCGTCGAAATCGGGGCCGAAGTCCTGCCCGAAGATCCGCTGCGTTTCCGCGATACGAAGCGTTATCGTGACCGGCTGGCCGCCGCGCAGAAAGCGGTCGGCGAGCGAGACGCGCTCGTCGTCATGAGCGGGACTCTCGAAGGCATCGAGATCGTCGCCGGGGCATTCGAATTCTCCTTCATGGGCGGGTCGATGGGCTCAGTCGTCGGTGAGCGGTTCGTGCGGGGCGTCGAGCACGCGATCGCGCATCGCACGCCGCTCGTGTGTTTTTCGGCGAGCGGCGGGGCGCGGATGCAGGAAGGACTTCTTTCGCTCATGCAGATGGCGAAGACGAGCGCGGCGCTCGCCATGCTCGCCGCCGAGCGACTGCCGTTCATCTCGGTGCAAACCGACCCGACGACAGGCGGCGTCTCGGCAAGCCTCGCGATGCTCGGCGACGTCAACGTCGCCGAGCCCAAGGCGCTCATCGGTTTCGCCGGCCCGCGCGTGATCCAGCAGACGGTTCGCGAGACCCTGCCCGAAGGATTCCAGCGCAGCGAGTTCCTGCTCGACCATGGCGCGATCGACATGATCCTGGACCGGCGCGACCTGCGCGAGCGCATCGCGTCCCTGCTTCGGATTCTGCTCGGCCGGCCCGCGGCCTCCGGCTAGCCAGGCAACCACTTGCGCTTCGCGACCGTTGCGGGGTGGCTCGCCTGGCAGCAGGTCGCGCATCCGGTCGCGGTGGATCCGGGACTCGAACGGGTAGGTAGCGTCTGGCGCAGGCTCGCGCTGCCGTTCCCGGCGAAGGTGCTGACTGTCGGCGGCACGAACGGCAAGGGCTCGGTTGCGGCCACCCTCGACGCAATACTCACGGCAGCGGGATACGAGACCGGGCTATTCACTTCCCCGCACCTCGTCCGCTACAACGAACGCATCCGACTGCAGGGGCGCGAGGTGCAGGACGAGGACTTGCTCGCCGCGTTCGCCGAAATCGATGCCACGCGCGGCGACATCTCGCTCACGTTTTTCGAATGGAACACGCTCGCCGCATTCATCACCTTCGCGCGCGCACGCATCGACGTCGCCGTGCTCGAGGTTGGAATGGGCGGGCGCCTGGACGCAGTCAATCTTCTCGATGCGGACGTCGCGTCGGTCGTATCCGTCGGCCTCGAACACCGCGAGTGGCTCGGCGATACGGTCGAAGCGATTGCTGCCGAGAAGGCGGGAATATTCCGTTCCGGGCGGCCGGCGATCTTCGGCGGGCGTCGCGTCCCGAAAAGCATCGTGGCTTGCGCTGCCGCCGTCGGGGCGCGCCTGCGTCGCATCGGTGACGACTTCGACTACGTCGAGCGGGCGGACGGCTGGGACTACCTCGGATTCGGGTCCCGGCGCCGCGAGTTGCCGCTCCCGGCGCTGGCAGGCGTAACGCAGCTCGGCAATGCCGCGGTCGCGCTCGCCGCACTCGAGGCTGCGGAACCCGCGATCCTCGTGCCGGATGAAGCCGTGCGCGCGGGGCTTGCCGCCGTGCGCCTGCCGGGACGGTTCCAGATCGTTGCAGGCGAACCCGAATGGATCCTCGATGTCGCGCACAACCCGGATGCGGCGCGGGCGCTGGCCGCGAGCCTCGCCGCGCGCCCATGCCGGGGCCGGACGCTGGCTGTCTGCGGCATCCTCGGTGACAAGGACGTCGAAGCCATTGTCACCGCGCTCGGGAGCCAGGTCAGCCGCTGGATTGCGGTCGCTCTCGAGGGCCCGCGCTCGCTCGCGCCAGCAGAACTTGCCGGCCGGATCGTAGGGACGGGCGCGGTGTCCGTTATTGCTGCGGGGTCTGTCAGGTCCGGCATGCAGCAGGCGCGTGCCGACTGCAGGCCCGGCGACCGCGTGCTCGTCTTCGGCTCGTTCCTGACGGTCGGACCGGCCCTGGTGTGGCTCGGCTCGCCTTCGTAGGCGCGCCGCAGACGCTACAATCGATCGCAATGGAAGTCCGCGTACGCGAACGACTGATCGGAGCGCTGGTACTGGTCGCCATCGTCGTCCTGATCGTGCCCGCAATTCTAGAGGGCCCGGATCCCATGCCCCAGGGGATGCCGCAGCAGCCGACGCGGCGGGTCGAAGTGCCGGTCGCAGTCGATGAACCCGCGTCCCGGGACGAGGTCCTCGTGCCGGAACCCGAACTTCCGGACGCGCCGGCCCCGATAAAAGCCCCGCTGGCGCAGGCCCCGGCCGCCACCGAATCCCGGACGCCCGAGCGATCGCAGGAGAAACCGCCGGCGGACCCGGAGCCGGTCAAGGCTCCCGCCGTATCCGCACCCGCCGAGGCACTGGCCTGGGCGGTGCAGCTTGGCGCTTTCTCGAGCCGCGCCAAGGCGGAGCAGCTCGTCGCGGATCTGCGCAAGCGCGGCTACGCGGCATTCGTACTCGAATACCGCGCCACGGGGCAGGTGCTCTACCGCGTCCGCGTGGGTCCGGAACAGGATCGCGGGCGCGCTGCAGCGATTGCGGAAAGGCTTGCCAAGGACGGTTTTCAGCCTGTCGTGGCGCGGCATCCGTGATCGGCTAGAATGCCGCACGCTTCGCGGGGGGCCTCCGACCGATGAACGGCGCCGACCACCTGTTCGCAATCATCCTGCTGCTTTCCGGCGCGCTCGGATACTTCCGTGGATTCATCCGCGAGTCCATCTCGCTCGTATCCTGGCTCCTCGGACTCTGGCTCGCCTGGCACTTCGCCTATCTCGTGAATCCGTGGCTGGGCGGCGCGCTTGCAGAGCCGGGCGTCCGCGAATGGACCGGCCGCGCGGTGGTCCTGTTCCTGGTGCTCCTTGTCGGAGCCGGCATCGGCGCGCTCGTCACGCATCTTGTGCGTCGCGCGGTCGGCCTCGCGATGATGGACCGGCTGCTAGGCACGCTGTTCGGGCTGATGCGCGGCGCGGTCGTGATCGGGGTCCTGGTGCTCGCCGGCCGCGCGGTGAATCTCGATCTCGAGCCCTGGTGGGAGAAGACCCGGTCGATGCCGGCCGCCGAAGCGGTCGCCAACTGGCTCGAGCGCTATGCGCGCCCGGCCGCGATGGAACTCTACGAGCAGGCCCAGGAGAAACCGGGTACCTAGCGAATGTGCGGAATCGTCGGCGTCGTCGGTTCGGGAGCGGTCAACCAGCGCATCTATGATGCGCTCTCGGTATTGCAGCATCGCGGCCAGGATGCAGCCGGGATCATGACGATGGATGAACACGCGCTGTTCGTGCGCAAGGACGCCGGCCTCGTGCGGGACGTGTTTCGCGAGCAGGACATGCGCCAGCTCGCGGGCAACGCCGGCATCGGCCATGTGCGCTACCCGACCGCGGGCTGCGACGGGGCCGATGAGGCCCAGCCTTTCTACGTGAACGCGCCGTTCGGGATTGGCCTTGCCCACAACGGCAACCTGACGAATGCCGATGAGCTGTCGCGGACGATGGTTGATGAAGACCGCCGGCACCTCAACACGCGTTCGGACTCCGAGGTGCTGCTCAACGTGTTTGCGAGCGAGCTGCAGCGCTCGACGGCCGCGAAGCCGGCGCCCGCCGACGTGTTCCGCGCCCTCGAAGCCGTGTTCCGCCGCTGTCGCGGCGGCTTCGCCGTCGTGATGATGATCGTCGGACATGGCGTCGCGGGTTTCCGCGATCCGCACGGAATCCGCCCGCTCGTGCTCGGCAAGCGCGAGTCGTCCCGCGGCCTCGAATGGATGCTCGCTTCGGAAAGCGTGGCGCTCGACATGGCGGGCTTTTCGCTAGTCCGGGACGTCGGGCCGGGGGAGGCGATCTTCATCGACATGCAGGGACGCATGCACGCGGCGCAATGTACGCCCGCCCTCGAGCATACGCCGTGCATCTTCGAATACGTCTACTTTGCGCGGCCGGACTCGATCATCGACAACATCTCCGTCCACAAGGCGCGCATGCGGATGGGCGAGAAGCTGGCCGAGAAGATCGAGCGGCTTCGGCCGGATCACGACATCGACGTCGTGATTCCGATCCCCGACACGAGCCGGACGAGCGCCCTGCAACTCGCGCTCGCGCTCGGCGTGAAGTACCGGGAAGGGTTCGTCAAGAACCGCTACATCGGCCGCACCTTCATCATGCCCGGTCATGAGATGCGGCAGAAGTCCGTGCGCAACAAGCTTAACGCGATCGACCTCGAGTTCCGGGGACGCAATGTGCTTCTGGTCGACGACTCGATCGTGCGTGGAACGACCTCGGCCCAGATCATCGATCTCGCCCGCGAGGCCGGCGCGCGCAAGGTGTACTTCGCTTCCGCGGCGCCACCGGTGCGTTTCCCGAACGTCTATGGCATCGACATGGCAGTGGCGGCCGAACTCGTCGCAAACGGCCGCAGCGAATCCGACGTCGCCGCATTCATCGGCGCGGACTGGCTCATTTACCAGGACCTTGACGACCTCGTGGCCGCCTGCCGTCACGACAATGCGCGCATTACGGATTTCGACACGTCCTGCTTCTCGGGCCGCTATGTGACAGGCGACGTGACCGAGCAGTTCCTTGCCCGCCTCGAGCACGACCGTTCCGATGGCGTTCGCGCCCAGCGCCTCCTGGATCTCCCGGGCGGTCGAACCGCCCGCGCCATTTAGATTTGTTGTAAGGAGCTAAAGGGGACGTTCACCTTTATCTTGAAGGAACGTATCCATCCCATCGTTCAAGTCGATAAAGGTGAACGTCCCCTTTAGTCCCGATCCGCGCCGCGCGATGCTCCTCGATTTCTTCCGCACGGCGCTTGCGGCTGTCGACGGGCGCCGGCGCGTGCGTGCGGCGCTTGCGGCGGACAGCCGCTCCGGTTCGGTCAGTGCATTCGCGGTCGGTAAGGCGGCGGCGAGCATGATGCTCGGCGCCATTGATGCACTCGGCGCACGCCTTCATCGCGGACTGGTGGTTGCGCCCGCGGGCGCCATACCGGAGGAACTCGCCGCCCATCCCGGCCTGCGCTGTCTCGAGGCCGGCCATCCGCGTCCGGATGAGCGGAGCCTCGAAGCAGGGCGGGCACTGGAGGAACTTGCGGCCGCGACGCCCGCCGATGACCGCGTCGTCCTGCTCGTGTCGGGCGGCGCCTCGGCCCTGCTCGAGATACCGGCGCCCGGCGTCGGCCTCGCGGAACTTCGCGCGCTGTTCGACCGGTCGCTTGCCGAGAGTCTCGACATCGAAAGCCTGAATGCAAGGCGCATCGCGCTTTCGCGGGTCAAGGGTGGGCGCCTGCCCGGCATGTTTGGTGCTGCTGCGGTCGAGGCGTTCATGATTTCCGACGTGCCGCGCGACGATCCCACGGTGCTCGGCTCGGGTCTCCTGGCCGCGCCCGGTTTGCGCCCGCGCCTGGTCGGGTCGCTCGACGACGCGCTCGAGGCGGTGCTGCGCGCGGCGCAGGCTCGCGGCCTCACGGCGCACCGGGCAACCGAGCGGCTTCGGGGTGACGCGGAGATTGCGGCGCGGCGCGTCTGCCACGAGCTTGCGCTCAGCGCGGCGGATCTCCTGGTCTACGGTGGCGAGACCGTCGTGAAGCTGCCATCGCATCCCGGGCGCGGCGGCCGTTGCCAGCACCTCGCCGTGGCGGCCGCCCGCTGCATCGCAGGTCACCCGGAGTACCTGCTGCTTGCGGCAGGCACCGACGGACAGGATGGCGCAAGCGAGGACGCCGGCGCGATCGTCGATGGCGAAACGGTCGAGCGTGCCGCCGACAGCGGCATCGATCCGGCGGCCGCGCTCGCGGCAGGTGATTCCGGCCGCATGCTCGAGGCGACCGGCGATCTCATCCATACGGGCAACACCGGCACGAATGTCGGCGACATCGTGCTCGCGCTCCAGTCGCAACCGGCCGAATCGCCGCCCATGTAGAATGCAGCAATGACAGTCCGGGTTCTGATCATTGACGACCAGAACGATTTCCGGCGTCTGCTGGCGCGGCATATCCTCACAGGCTTCGATTCACCCTCGATTGCCGAGTACGACCCGGTCGCACGCGGGCGGCTGCCCGCCGATTTCTCGGGCAGCGCCTATGACGCCGTGCTGCTCGGCGACACGCTGGGCGCGCAGAGCGGAACCGAGTGGCTGCGGGACCTGAGCCGTCGGAACGGTTTCCCGCCGGTCATCTACCTGCTGTCCCGGCAGACGCCGGAGACCGAGGAAGCTGCGATCGGCGCGGGCGCGCAGGCCTGCCTCTCGAAGCGCAAGATCGATCACAGCGCGCTGATCGCGGCGCTCCGCGCTGCCCAGGCGCGACGCGGCCAGTTTTCGCGTCCCGCCGCGCGGCATGAAGAGTCATCGCGCGCAACGCGCTTCGGCGATACCACGATCCGCGGTTACCGCTACGTCAGCCAGCTGGCGGACAGCCCGGTTTCGAGCGTCTATCTGGCGGAGAGCGAGCGCAGCGGCCAGCAGGTCGCCCTCAAGGTGCTGCATCAGGCGCCCGACGACGGGTCGGGCGTGAAGACCTTCGACCGGTTCCTGCGCGAGTACCAGATTGCCGCCGCCATCGAGCATCCGAACATCGCCCGCGTCTACGACTTCGGCGTCGCGGACGACCATGCGTTCATCGTCATGGAGTACTTTCCGCTAGGCGACCTGCGCGGACGAATCAAGCAGGGAATTCAGCCGCTGCGCGCACTGACGTTCCTGCGCCAGATGAGCGAGGCACTCCAGGTATTGCATCGCGCGGGCGTCCTGCACCGCGACCTGAAACCGGGCAATGTCATGCTGCGGGACGAACTGTCGGTGGCGCTCATCGACTACGGCCTGTCCAAGCACGTCGAAATGGACGCGACGCTCACGAACAGCGGGGAGATCTTCGGCACGCCGTATTACATGAGCCCGGAACAGGGTCATGGCAAGGATACGGACGCGCGGAGCGACATCTACAGCATCGGCATCATCTTCTACGAGATGCTGATGAAGCGGAAACCGTATGTCGCCGGGACGCCGATGCAGGTCATCTACAAGCATGCGCATGCGCCGCTGCCTGAGCTCAAGGCCGAGCTGAAGCGCTTTGAGGAGATCCTTTTTAACTGCATCGCGAAGGAACCGAACCGGCGCTATGGCAGCGCGGAGCAGTTACTTGACGCAGTGCGCGAACTCGAGCGCGACGAAATCGAGAGGTAGCCGCGCAGGCACGCACTTTCGCCCCGGGCGGGTTGGCTCGCTCGCTCAGCCGGAACTTTATTCGCTCGCTCGCCACCCGCCCGTCGCTCAGTGCGTG
>CAYPQX010000120.1:0-25898 GCA_964412975.1 uncultured Steroidobacteraceae bacterium | reverse complement strand
TATCGCATAGAGACGCTGAAGCCGTATCAGCTCGGCGTCGGCTCCGGCATGTCCCAGTACGGGTGGCGCATCGGATCGGCGGCGGCAGGCGCCCTCGCGCTTGTCGTCGCGGCCCGCTTTGGCTGGGCTGCGGCCTATCTGGCCTGCGCAGCGTTTGCGCTGCCGGCGATGCTGACCGGGCTAATCGTCGGCGAGCCCGCGCGACACGTGGTCACGAACGAGAAGCAGAGCATCGCGATCTTGTGGAAGTCCATTGTCGGCCCTTTTGCCGAGTTCCTGAGCCGCACAGGCGCCTGGCTCGTGCTGCTTTTCATCCTCGTCCACAAAATCGGCGATACGCTCGCGAATCTCACCCTGCGGCTGCTGCTCAACGATTTAGGGTATGCCAACGACGAGATCGCCGTGTACGACGTAGGGTTCGGATTCTGGGCCTTCCTCGTCGGGATCTTTGTCGGTGGAATCCTCTATACGCGCCTGGGCCTGAAGCGATCCGTCCTGCTCGCGCTCGTATTGATGTGCGTCTCGAACCTGAGTTTTGCGCTGTTGGCCGCCTTGGGGCACAGCAACCTGGGCCTCGCCGCCGCGATCGGCTTCGAGAACCTCGCGAGCGGCTACGGCGGAGTCGCCGTCGTCGCCTATTTCTCGGCGCTCTGCAACCTGCAGTTCACGGCTTCGCAGTACGCGCTGATATCCGCGGCGGCGAGCGTCCTCGGTCGCGTGCTGACGGGTACGACCGCGGGCAGCCTGATCCAGTCAATGGGCTACGTAAACTTCTACGTGCTCACGACGGTGCTGGCGCTGCCGGGTATCCTGCTGTTCTGGTACATGATGCGCCGGGGCATGATCGACGCCGCACTCGGCACGGCCGGTCGGAGCAACGAATGATCGATGAGCTGCTGAAGTTCTTCGTGCTGCTTTTCGTCGTGGTCGAGCCGATCTCGCTCGTGCCGCTCTTTGCCGCGCTGACCGAAGGAGCCGACGACGTGTTCCGCCGCCGCATGGCGCTGAAGGCCGTGCTGCTCTCGGCCATCGTGTTCCTGCTGTTCGCGGTGGGCGGCGCCTGGTTCCTCCGCGTCATGGGCATCAGCATCGAGGCGTTTCGTATCGCAGGCGGCATCATGCTGTTCCTGATCGCCCTCGAGATGGTTTTTGCGCGGGAATCCGGCACGCGCACGACGTCGGAAGAACGCGTCGAGAGCAAGAAGCGCGCGGACGTTTCCGTCTTTCCGCTCGCCTTCCCGTTCATCTCGGGACCCGGCGCCATCGCGATCGTGCTCCTGACCTTCGGCGCATCGCGCGGGGATTTCGCATTGTCGGCCGGTCTTTTCGGCGTCGTTCTCATCGTGCTGGTGATTACCTACATACTGATGCGGCTGACGCCGATCGTGATGCGTGCGATGGGTGTCACCGGCGCGAACGTCGTCAACCGGCTCTCGGGCGTCATCCTGGCGGCGCTTGCCGTGCAGTTCATCATCGACGGCACCACCGCCGCTTTCGGCTAGCGCCGTACGTACTCGAGATCGAAGACGCGGTGGCCGAGTCGCCTGCCGCGATCCTCGAAGCGCGTTGCGCCGCGGTCCGGCCTCTCGATGCAGCCGTTTCCGGGCGCGGCGTTTGCGAACTCAGGCGCCCCGTTCAGCACTTCGAGCATCCACTCCGCATAAGGCTCCCAGTCGGTCGCCAGCCTGAACCTGCCGCCTTGCCGAAGCCGGCTCGCGACGAGGGAGGCGAAGGCGGGCTGGACGATCCGCCGCTTGTGGTGCCGTTTCTTGGGCCAGGGATCCGGGAAGTAGAGAAGCAGCTCATCGAGCGATGCGGGTGGCAACTGATTGGCGAGCACTTCGACGGCGTCGTGCGCGATGACGCGCAGGTTCGTGAGCCCCCGCGACGCGATCGCGAGCATGCAACGGCCGACACCGGGCGGATGCACTTCGATTCCGATGAAATCGGCATCGGGCGACGCCGCCGCGAGTTCAACCAGCGTATCGCCATTGCCGAAGCCGATCTCCATCACGCGCCGCGCCTGCCTCCCGAAAACGGAGTCGAGATCGAGTATTCGCGGCGAGTAGGGGATGCCCCAGCGCGGAAGCAGCTCGTCGAGCGCCCGGCGCTGCGCCGGCGTGATTCGACCGGCCCGCAGTACGTAGCTCCGGATGGCCGGCCGGTCGGGCGCGTTCATGGCTCGCGACGGGTGATGAGATCGCCGGTCAGCGCAGCAATGTCCGGGCAGCCCGTCAGCGCGAGCGTCCGGTCGAGTTCGTCGGCGAGGATGGCGATCGCCCGCTCGACGCCCGCGCGGCCGCCCGCTGCAAGGCCGTAAACCGGCGCGCGGCCGAGGATCACGCCTTCGGCGCCGAGGGCGACCGCTTTCGCGATGTCGCTTCCGCGGCGGATGCCGCCGTCGACGAGAATCGATCCCCGTCCGCCGACTGCGCGCACGATTTCAGGCAGGGCCTCGATGGCGCTGATCGCGCCATCGAGCTGGCGGCCGCCGTGATTCGAAATCACGAGGCCGTCCACGCCGGCTGCGATTGCCCGTTCCGCGTCGTCCGCGCGCAGGATGCCCTTCAGCATCAGTTTCTGCGGCCAGAGGTCGCGAAAGTGCCTGATGTCGTCCCAGGAAAATGACGGATCGAACATGCCGTGGCCGACGAAAGAATTGACGTCGCGGCCGGACTCCAGCTCGCGCCCGACATTGACGAAGCGCGGGCGGCGCGTTGCGACCGTCGCGAGCCACCGCGGATGCATGAGCATGTCGAGCTTGGTCGCCAGCGTGAATCGCTGGTCCGGCAGGAGTCCGGTCCTGAGGTCGCGCTCGCGCTTGCCCGCGACTGGAAAGTCGCTCGTCAATATCACGCATTCGAAACCTGCATCGCGCGCCCGCGCGATGATCGCGTCGGTGATCCGCCGCTCGGAGAAGACGTAGGCCTGGAGCCATAGCCGTCCCGGTGCCTCGCGCGCCACGTCCTCGACGAGGCTCATCGAGACCGTGGACATCGCGAATGGGACGCCCGCCACCGAAGCGGCGCGCGCGAGCTCCATGTCGCCGTCGCGCCAGGAGAGCCCGTTGAGTCCCGTCGGCCCCACGACGACCGGGAGCGCGGCGGGCGCGCCGAGCATCCGGGTCGAAATATCGCGCTTCGAAACATCGATGAGCGTGCGCGGCCGGAATCGCAGCCTCTCGAAGGCTTCGCGGTTGCAGCGGAGCGTGATCTCGTCCTCTGCACCGCCGTCCACGTAGGTGAAGACGAATCGCGGGAGGCGCTTTCTCGCGATCTCCCGCAGGTCCGCGATGTTGATCGCGTCCTTGCAGTGCATCGGCGGAACCTAGGCGTTCCGGCCGGCGACACGGCCCGTCAGCAGACAGCCGCCAAGGAACGTACCCTCGAGGCCGCGCCTGCCATTCATCCCTCCGCCGCCGAATCCTGCGGCTTCGCCGGCGGCAAACAGGCCGGCAATCGCGCGGCCATTGCCGCCGATGACGCGGCTTTCCAGGTCGGTCTGGATTCCGCCCATGCTCTTGCGGCTGATGATGAATTCGCGGATCGCCATCAGCGGCCCGGCGCGCGGATCGAGGATGGGCTGAAATGCGCAGGTCCTCATCCGGTCCCCGGGCCATCGTCTCGCGAAACCTATGCGCCTCAATTGCTCGTCATTGTGATAACGCGCGCCGCGCCGGATAGCTGCGTCGTAACCCGCAACCGCGGACTCGACGGTCGCGAGATCGACAACGTCGTCGCCGTTCAGCGCATTCATCCGGGCGACGAGTTCCGGCAGCGTGTCGGCGAGCACGATGTCTTCGCTGTTCCGGGTCAGCTCGTCGTAGAGCCAGCGGTTTCCGAAGACGAGGTCGAGTGCGACGCGCAGTTTTCGGCAGTCGCGTATCGCGGGGTTGAACTCGGCGCCGGAAACCGCGAGTTCCTTGAGCGCAATGCGGCGATTGAGGAGCTGCCAGCTGTAGCCGCCGGGCTCATGGCAGATGCGCGCGACGAGCTCACGCGTGTCGTAACCCGCCACGAGCGGCATGGGCCCGATGCGCTCGCCGCGCGAGTTGAGCCAGAGCGCCGACTTCGGCGGCACGAGCGACAGCCCGTGCCCGGGCTTCCGCGGGCGCCAGTGGCGGATGCCTGCGGCGTAGTTCCATTGCCAGTCGAGGTGGGTCACGTTCGCGCCCACGCTGGCTGCGGCATCGTGCAGCGCGCCGTTCGCATAGCGGTGCGAGCCGTTCAGGATCACGGGCGGCGGCTCTCCCCAGTCCGCATGCCAGTGACGGCGCACGCGCTCGATGTCGCCGTTGATTCCGCCCGCGGCGACGACGACCGCCTCGCAGGCGACCTCGAACAGGCGGCCATCGGGTTCGGTTGCGCCTTCGACGCCGCAGACCGCGCCCGCGCGCATGACGAGCGAATCGACGCGATGCCCGAAGCGCAGCTCGAGCAGGTCGCGGCGCGGATGATTCCGCAGTAGCCCGATCAGCGCATCCGTCAGCGCGCGGCCCGTGCCCCAGACGAGATGAAACCGCGGCACCGAATTTCCGGGCACGTACAACCCGCGCTCGACCCACATCGGCATCGGCATGAACTGCACGCCGATCGCGGACAACCATTCATAGACGTCCGGTATGCAGCGTTCGACATAAACCCGTGCCCAGGCCCGCGGCCATTCGTGCTCCGGCGCAAGCTCCCCGAAGGCGAGCCAGTCCGCCAGTCCGAGGGCGACGCTGTCCTTGATGCCGCGCCGGCGCTGCAGGGGAGTGCCGGCGAACCAGAGACCGCCGAACGCATCCTTTGCCAGGCCACCGAAGTTTTCCTCGAAATCGCGGTCGAGCAGGAGCACGCGCCGGCCCCGGGACAGCGCCTCGATGGCGGCGGCGATTCCCGCGATCCCGGCGCCGGCAACGACGACGTCGGTAGAATGGCGGTCGGGAGTCATGACGGAGTATATTCCACGCGTATTCCGATCCGGGGGGAGGGGACATGATTTCCAGTGCGCGCGTGCTTCGCCCGATCGCGGCGTTGCTGTCCGGTGTGGTGGTGGTAGTGAGCGTGCAGGCGCAGGGCGTCCTGGACACGAAGAAAGGGCAGGGTGGTTCGGACGTACAGGGCGCGGCGGGCACGCAGGGCGCGCAAGGCGCGGCCACGGATCTCGAGCGCTGCGACAAGCCCATGGGAGCGGTCGCGGTCGTCGAACCTCAGGATTACGTAATGGGGGCGCTCGCGCGCTTCAACCTGCAGTCGCCGGTGGGACTCATCCGCATGATGATCCAGCAGTCGAACTGCTTCATCGTCGTCGAGCGCGGCCAGGGCATGCAGAACATGATGCAGGAGCGGGCGCTTGCCGGCGGCGGCGAGATACGCGCCAACTCCAACATCGGCGGCGGACAGATGGTCGCGGCCGATTTCATCCTGACGCCCGCCGTCGTCTTCTCGGAGAACAATGCCGGCGGCATGGGCGGCGCGCTCGGCGGGCTGCTCGGCGGCAAGGCCGGGGCGGCCGGAGCCTTGATCGGTGGCCTGAAGTTCAAGGAAGCCCAGACGAGCATGCTCGTCGCGGATGCTCGTTCCGGCGTGCAGGTCGCAGCGGCTGAGGGCAGCTCCAAGAAGGCAGATCTCAGGCTCGGCGCCGCAATCTGGGGCGGCGGCGCGGCCGGTGGCATCGGCGGCTACGGCAACACGAACGAGGGAAAGATCGTGGCCGCGAGTTTTGCCGACAACTACAACAACGTCGTCCGCGTGATCCAGAACGACCCGTCCCTGCAAAGAGACGTCGGAACGCTTGCGCAGGAAGCGGCGGCGGGCGGCTCGACGAAGGCGGGCGCCGTCTACAACGAGGGCGACGTGCTCTATCCCAAGATCGCGGGCGTGAAGATCATGGGAAGCCCGACCGAGGCCGGCAAGGTGGTTGCGACCCTCGACAAGGGCGAAGAGCTCATCTACATGGGTGCCGAGCAGGAAGGTTTCCTGCAGGTCGAGTCCGGCAGGGGCGGCGGCTGGGTCAAGAAGATCCTGGTCGCGAAGTAGCGGCTGCGTCGAAATTCCTGATCGCCGCGATCATCTCGATCGCGATCTGGCGCTCGCCCATGATCACCGTGTTCGCACCGAGTTCCTCAAGGTGGCGTGACTCCGCGTCGGAGTGCGCGCGCGCGACGATCGCAATGCCGGGATTGACCGAGCGCGCGTGCTTCACAATGCGTCCCGCTTCGAAGGCGTTTGGTATCGCGATCACGACTCGCGTCGCGTCTTCGAACCCCGCGGCCCGGATGATTTCGAGGCTCGCGGCATTGCCTTCGAGGTGCGGAAGGCCTCGCTCGCGGAGCTCGACGACCCGGTCCGCGTCGCTCTCGATGACGACGAATGGAATGCCTGCCTTCTCGAGGGCTTCGGCGACGATGCGGCCTACGCGTCCGTAGCCCACCAGCACGCTGTGACCGCGGCGGCCCGGCGACAGCGCGCCCGGGGTCGCGCCTTCCACCCGGCGGCCCCATAACTGGCGGACGCGCGCCTCGACGTGGGGCTCGATCCGCCGTGTCAGCGCGAACGCAAAGGGATTGAGGATGATCGTGAGCATCGCCGCGGCCAGGACCAGGTCGCGGCCTTGCTCGGGCAGGATCCCCAGGGAGAGCCCGAGCCCGATGAGGATGAAGGAGAACTCGCCCACCTGCGAGAGGCTCGCCGCGATCGTCATCGCAACGCCAACGGTATGGCGGAACAGCAGAACGATGACAAATGCCGCGACGGACTTGCCGATCAGGACGATGAAGAGTGTCCCGAGCAGGGCGACCGGCTCGCGAAACACGATGCTCGGGTCGTAGAGCATCCCGACCGCGACGAAGAACAGCACCGCGAAAGCCTCGCGCAATGGAAGGCTCTCCTCCGCCGCCCGGTGGCTCAACTCCGATTCGCCGAGCACCATGCCGGCAAAGAAGGCGCCGAGCGCGAAAGAAACTCCGAAAAGCTTGGCGGCGCCGAACGCTACACCGAGAGCGATCGCGAGAACGGCGAGCCGGAACAACTCGCGCTGCTGCGCGACGGAGTGCAGCACGTGCGGGATGACGCGGCTGCCGATGACAAACATCAGCGCGACGAAGCCTGCGACCTTGGCAATCGTGACGGCAATGGCGACAAAAAAATCTCCCCAGAGCACCGGACCGGTCTTATTGTCGGCCGCAAGCCAGTCGGCGAGTGCCGGCAGGAGCACGAGTGCGAGCACCATGGCGATGTCCTCGACGATCAGCCAGCCGATGGCGATGCGGCCTCGTTCCGAAGTCACGAGCCCACGGTCTTCGAGGGCGCGGATCAGCACGACCGTACTTGCGACGGACAGCGCGAGTCCGAAAATGATACCGGCCTGCCAGCTCCAGCCGAGCTGGTGCCCGAGCAGTGCGCCAAGCGTGGTCGCGACGGCAATCTGGACGACTGCGCCAGGCAAGGCGATTGCGCGCACGGCGAGCAGGTCGCGGAACGAGAAGTGCATGCCGACGCCGAACATCAGCAGGATCACGCCGATTTCAGCGAGCTCGTTTGCGATCGACTGGTCCGCGACGAAGCCCGGCGTGAAGGGCCCGACGGCGACGCCTGCCAGCAGGTAACCGACGATGGGGGACATGCGCAGGCGGTTGGCCACGGCGCCGAAAATGAATGCGAGCCCGAGGCCGCCTACGATAGTTGCGATGAGTGGGGTGGCATGATCCATCTACGCGATGCAATTTAGCATGCGAGGGAATAAAATCCGCTGAATTAAGCGGGTGTAGTTCAATGGTAGAACTGCAGCTTCCCAAGCTGCTAACGTGGGTTCGATTCCCATCACCCGCTCCATCGACAATACGGGGACAAACGGCGTCATGAGCGCAACTCGTGAGACGCTCGTCGCCGCCGCTCGCGATAGCTGCGGACGCGCGCATGCGCCGTACTCCGGCATACACGTAGGCGCCGCGGTGCGTTCGACGAGCGGCGCTGTCTATCGCGGAGCGAATGTCGAGAACGCGTCATATCCGCTCGGAAACTGCGCAGAGACGAGTGCGATCGCGGCGGGTGTTGCGGCAGAGGGCGCGCGGTTCCGGATCGCGGAGATCGCGGTCTGGGCGACGGATGACGGGGGACATGTCCTCGCAGCCTCGCCCTGCGGCGGATGCCGGCAGCGGATTCACGAGCTCGCCGCAGACGGCAGTATCAGCGTTCATTTTCCCTGGCAGGGCGGCGGGATGCGCACCGCGAGCATCGGCGAGTTGCTGCCTTTCGCTTTCTTCCTGCCGGCCACCCCACGCGAAAAATGAATCCTGCCGACGCTCGCGTATTCGCTGCCCTCGACCTCACGAGTCTGGGCGAGGACGACACGCCCGCCGCAATCCAGGCGCTCTGCTCGATGGCCGCCGTGGGCGCGGTGCGGCCCGCCGCCGTCTGTATATTTCCGGAGCACATCGTCACGGCTAAGGCCGCCCTCGCCGCAGCTGGAGCATCCGGGGTGACTGTCGCGACCGTCGTGAATTTTCCCGATGGCGCCAACAATCCGGGCCGCGCGTTCTCGGAGACCCGCCGCGCGCTCGCGGCCGGCGCCGACGAGATCGATCTCGTCTTTTCCTGGCGCGCTTACGTCGCAGGCGATCGCGAGAGCGGTCCGCTCATCGTTCAGCGATGCAAGGAGGCCTGCGGATCAAGGCCCTTGAAGGCGATCATCGAGACCGGCGAGCTCGGCGACCCACTCCTGATCCGCGAAGTGTGTCTTGCCGTGCTTGATGCCGGCGCAGACTTCGTCAAGACTTCGACCGGCAGGAGCCGCGTCGGCGCGACGCCCGAAGCCGCGCAGGCAATTCTGGAGTGTCTCCGCGAACGCGGACGCGGCGGGTTCAAGGCATCCGGCGGGATACGGACGCTGGCGCAGGCCCGCGTCTATTTCGAACTCGCGGAACGAATCTGCGGCACGGGTTGGGCGACGCCCGCGAAGTTTCGAATCGGCTCGAGTTCGATGCTCGGACAGGAGCAGGGTCAATGACCTGGCTGCCGCAGGAGACGATCCGGATCAAGCGCGATGGCGGCACGCTCGACGCGTCTGATCTCCGGAGAGTCGCGCAAAGCATAGGCAACGGCAGCCTGGGCGACGCACAGGTCGGCGCATTCGCGATGGCGGTTCACTTCCGTGGCATGACACCCGCGGAATGCGCAGCCTTCACGATCGCAATGCGCGACACGGGCGAGATATTCGACTGGCGCGGTGAGTCGCTGCCGGGACCCGTGCTCGACAAGCACTCGACCGGCGGCGTTGGCGACGTCGTATCGCTTGCGCTCGGTCCAATGCTCGCTGCCTGCGGCGCGTGGGTGCCGATGATCGCCGGGCCGGGGCTCGCGCACACGGGCGGCACGCTCGACAAGCTCGAATCCATCCCTGGCTATCAGTCGCGACCGACCCCGGAGCGCTTCCGTGGCGCCCTTCGCGAGGCCGGCGTCGCGATCATCGGCGCGGGGGATCGCATCGCGCCCGCGGACCGAAGGCTTTATGCGATACGCGACGTCACGGCGACCGTCGATTGCCTGCCGCTGATCGTCGCCTCAATTCTCTCGAAGAAACTGGCCAGTGGCCTTGACGCGCTCGTGCTTGACATCAAGACCGGCAACGGGGCCGTGATTCCAGAAGCAGAGCGCGGTCGCGAACTGGCACGGGCGATGATTTCGACGGCAACGGCAACGGGTCTTCCGGTATCGGCGTTGTTGACCGACATGTCGGAACCGCTCGCTCGCTCGGCCGGCAACGCGCTTGAAGTGCGTGAGGCGATCGCGATGCTCCGCGGCGAGGCCCGCGATGCGCGCCTGCTCGAGGTCATTCTCGCGCTCGGCGCGGAAGTCATGGTTCTCGGCAGGCTTGCGAAAGACGAAAGTGCGGCGCGCGCGGCGCTTTCAGCATCGCTTGCGTCCGGAACTGCGGCCGAGCGCTTCGCGCGCATGGTTGCGAGTCTCGGCGGACCTGCTGATTTCGTGGAAAAACCGGATACATATCTGGCGCAAGCGCCGGTGGTCGTCGAAGTTCCGGCGCCGCGGGACGGCATCGTCGCCGCCATCGACACTCGCGCGCTCGGCCTCGCGGTGGTCGCACTCGGTGGCGGCCGGACCGCGCCGGGGCAGGCGATCAATCCGGCTGTCGGTTTCGATCGATTGACGCCACGCGGCACCCGGGTCCGCAAGGATCAACCGCTTGCGCGCGTGCACGCGGCTGACCGGGATGCCGCTGCGGCGGCGGCCCTGGCCGTTGCCCGCGCCTATGAGGTCAACGCGGTGGCGCCGTCATTGCCACCATTGGTCGAGCGAATCACATGAGCACTCCCCACATTGATGCCGCGCCGGGCGCGTTCGCGGAACTGCTTCTGCTGCCGGGCGACCCGCTGCGCGCGCGTCATGTCGCGAACAAGCTGCTGTCGCACGCGGTCGAAGTCACGAATGTCCGCAACATGCTGGGCTACACGGGCGAATGGCACGGAAAGCGGGTGTCGGTGATGGGTTCCGGGATCGGCATCCCGTCGTCGATGCTCTATGCGACCGAACTGATCCGCGACTATGGCGTGCGCCGGCTGGTGCGAATCGGTACCTGCGGCGGACTCGCCGACGACGTGCAGCTGGGCGAATTGTTGCTGGTGCAGGGCGCATCGACAGACTCGTCGGTGAACCGGCTTCGTTTTGGCGGCCACGACTTCGCCGCCACCGCGAGCTGGGCGCTGTTATCCCGGGTCGCGGCCGCCGCGCAGGCCGCAGGTTCCGCGATTCGCGTCGGAAACATATTCACGAGTGACTACTTCTATCACCCGGATTCCGGCCTCAAGGAACGGCTGCGGCGTTTCGGAATCCTGGCGCTGGACATGGAAACCGCGGGCCTCTACGGCCTCGCGTCGGAAATGGGTGCGGAAGCGCTGTCGGTGCTGACGGTCAGCGATCACCTGATGCACGAAGGACGTATGAGCGCCGAAGAACGTGAGACCGGCGTCGACGCGATGACCCGCCTCGTTCTCGACGCACTGCTCCGCTGAACGAATCCCGCTGACGCGGGTCGGCGGCCCTAGCGGCGGCTGCGCGACCAGGAGCGCGCGCGTGGCGCCGCGGCGCGCGAAGGCACTGCACGGTGTTGCGGGGCTGCGCGCCGTTGCGTCGCCGGCGCGTGCTCGACGCGCGCGAAGTCGGGCGTGGGCGAGAACGGCACGGCCTGGCGCATCGTCCTCTCGATGTCCCGGAGCAGGGAAGCCTCGTCCGAGGACACCAGCGAAACTGCATGCCCGTCGTTGCCGGCGCGTGCCGTGCGGCCGATGCGATGCACGTAGTCCTCGGGCACATGCGGCATGTCGAAATTGACGACTTGCGGCAGGTCGCGGATGTCGAGCCCCCGCGAAGCGACCTCGGTCGCGACGAGCGCGGTCAGTTTTCCGGCCTTGAAGTCAGCGAGCACGCGGGTCCGGGCGGCCTGACTCTTGTTCCCGTGAATCGCGGCGGAGCGGATGCCGGCCCGATCGAGCTGATCGGACAGGCGGTTTGCGCCGTGTTTCGTGCGCGTGAACACCAGAGCCTGCTGCCAGCTGCCTTCGCCATTGGCGCCGTTCTTGAAGAGGTGAACCAGGAGATGGCGCTTGTCGTCCTTTGCGACGCGGAATGCGAGCTGCACGACGCGGTCGACCGTGCTGTTCGGCGGCGTGACTTCGACCTGCACCGGGTTCACGAGGATGCGGGCGGCGAGCGCGCGGATGTCGGGCGTGTAGGTCGCCGAGAACATCAGGTTCTGTCGCTTCGGTGGCAGCAGCTTGATGATGCGACGGATGTCGTGAATGAATCCCATGTCGAGCATCCGGTCCGCTTCGTCGAGGACCAGGTGCTGAACCTCAGAGAGATTGGCCAGCCCGCGGTTCGCGAGATCGAGCAGCCGTCCCGGCGTCGCCACAAGGATGTCGCAGCCGATTCGAAGCCCGTCGATCTGCGGTCTTTCGCCGACTCCTCCGAAGATCACGCGTGAGCGCAGGCGCTTGTTCGCGCCGTAGACCCTGATGCTCTCCAGGATCTGGGCAGCGAGTTCGCGTGTCGGCGCAAGGACAAGCGCGCGAGGCGCGCGGCCCGCGGAGGCCGCCAACAGTTGCAGTAGTGGCAACACGAAGGCCGCCGTCTTGCCGGTGCCGGTCTGGGCGCCGGCCAGCAGGTCGCGACCGGCGAGCACCGGCGGGATGGCTCCCGTCTGGATCGGCGTCGGGGTCGAGTAGCCGTGCGCGGAAATGGCAGAAAGTAACTCAGGCTCGAGCCCGAGATCATTGAAATTCATGATGATTTATTGGGTCCGGGGAGGGAAGGGCGCGCGAACTATACAGGATCCCGGGCGCTGGCGCAGTGTTTGTCGCAGTACGATACGGGAACCGAGACGGAGGCATTCCATGCGTTACCTTACGACCGGCCTGCTGGCAACGATCTGCCTGGCCCTTTCAGGCTGCGGCTACAACAGGATCCAGACCCAGGACGAGGCGGTGAAGGCCGCGTGGTCGGAGGTCGTGAACCAGTATCAGCGGCGCGCGGACCTGATCCCGAACCTCGTGAACACGGTCAAGGGCTTTGCGGCCCAGGAGCAGGCGGTACTGATCGGTGTCACGGAGGCGCGCGCCCGCGCGACGTCGATCCAGATGACCCCCGAAATGCTCGATGATCCGGAGGCGCTCAGGAAGTTTCAGGCTGCACAGGGCGACGTCACCAGCGCGCTCAAGAGCCTGCTCGTCGTCGTCGAGAATTACCCGGAGCTGAAGTCGGATCAGAACTTTCGCGATCTGCAGGCGCAGCTCGAGGGCACCGAGAACCGCATCGCGGTCGCGCGGAACCGATACATCGAATCGGTGCAGGTCTTCAACGGAACCATCCGACAGTTCCCGGTGAACCTGACCGCGATGCTTTTCAATTACGACGTCAAGGCGAACTTCACGGTTGAGAACGAGGCGGAGATTGCGGAGCCGCCCGCGGTCGATTTCGAAACGAGTCCGTGATCCGGCACTACGCGCCGCACCTAGCCTTGCTGGTCGCGGCGCCGCTATTACTTGCGGCGCTGCAGCCCATCCCGCCGCTCGCGGCCCGCGTCACCGACCTGACGGGTACGCTTTCTGCCGCCGAGCAGTCGCAACTCGAGACGCGGCTCGCCGAGTTCGAGGCGCGGAAAGGCGTGCAGATCGCGGTCCTGATCGTTGCGAGCACGGCGCCCGAGGAAATCGAGCAGTACTCGATCCGCGTCGTCGATGCCTGGAAGCTCGGGCGCGAGAAGCCGGACGACGGAGCGTTGCTCCTGATCGCCAAGGATGACCGGGCGCTGCGCATCGAGGTGGGCCGCGGACTCGAAGGCGCGCTCACGGATCTCGTAAGCAAGCGGATCATCGCCGACACGATCACACCGTATTTCCGCCAGGGCGACTTCTCCGGCGGAATCAAGTCGGGTGTGGAGCAGATGATCCGCGTCGTCGACGGCGAACCCTTGCCGGAGCCTGATCCGCAATGGGCCGGCGGACCGGAAAAGCTGGCGAGCCAGCTGCCGTTCCTGCTGGGCCTCATCTTCGTTGGGTCAATAGTGCTACGAGCCCTGCTTGGTCGTGCACTCGGCTCCGTTGCAACAGGCGCTGCCGCCGGGACCTTCGCCTGGTGGGTTACACAAGTGCTTGGACTCGCGATGGGAGTCGGCGTCTTCGCGCTCGTCGCGTCATTGATGCTCGGCTTCCAGAACGGTGGGCGCTGGTCGAGCCGGCCGGGCCATGGCGGCTGGACGACCGGTGGCTGGGGACGGGGAGGATTCGGAGGCGGAGGCCGCGGTGGCGGCGGATTCCGCGGTGGCGGCGGCAGCTTTGGCGGCGGCGGCGCGTCGGGGCGCTGGTAGCCCATGCAACCCGCACGCCTGCTGCGTCACCTGTTTGCGACCCGCTGGGGTACACGGCGCCGCTTCACCGGCGATGTGCTCGCGCGCATCGAGGAAGCCCTGAAACGCGTCGAGGCACAGCATGCCGGTGAATTGCGATTCGCCATCGAGACGGCCTTCGACCTGCCAGAACTCTGGTTAGGGGAGACGCCGCGACAGCGCGCGCTGCAGGTCTTCGGGCTTCTCGGTGTCTGGGATACGGAGGCCAACAACGGCGTGCTGATCTACGTACTGTTGGCCGATCGTGACGTTGAAATCGTCGCGGACCGTGCGATCGCCGCGCGCGTCACGCAGGCCGAATGGGATGCCGTGTGCCGCGACATGGAGTCGTATTTCCACGCCGGTCGCTTCGCCGAGGGTGCCGAATCCGGGATCGCCGGAATCGGGCGGCTGCTCGGCAAGCACTTTCCCGGGCAGGGCGGGGATCGCGACGAGCAGCCGAACCAGCCCGTGCTGCTGTAGCGCGTCTTTGGGTCGCCGCTCCGGCAAATGCCGGCCGCACTCGCCTGCTAGGGTTGTGCGGGCGCCGCGGGCATCGGTCCCTCAGCATTGATCTCGTACGCGATGCGCCACGCTCCGTCGGCACCTTTCTGCCAGTAGTCGGCAAATGGGTTGCTGAGGGTTGTCGGCTTCTTTTTGCCCTTCGTCGTGATGGTGTACGAGCCGCTAACAAACGTTAACGCCTCCGTATCACTGATGACGACAAGCTTTTCAAAGGTGGGCGGGCTGAACGCGACGGTCTCGAACATCGCGAAGAATGCAGTGGCACCCTTCTCGATTTCAGCACGACCCTTGAATGTCGACGCATTCGGCAGGATCCAGGTTGCATCCTCGGTAAAGAAACCAGCGACACCTGCGCTGTCCTTGTTTGCAAAGGCTGCCACGACCTTCTCCATGGTTGCCGTCAGCTCGGCCTGGATCGCGGCCGGGTCCGGCGGCGGGGGTGCGGCGGGCGCCTCGGGCGCCTTCTGGGCACAACCGGCGAACAGTGCAAGAAGGGCGATCGGGCCAATCACTGTCGAGAATTTCATGACGCGCCTCGTGGGGGGTTCCCCTGTCGGGGATGAGAGGCGGCAATACTACGCCGGTCGCGGCCGGAGTTCACGCCAGCGTGTGGTAAACCTTCTGCACGTCGTCGTCCTGCTCGAGCTTGTCGATGAGTTCGAGCGCCTCGTTCGCCTGAGCTTCCGGCAGTTCGACGGGCGTCGTGCAGATGTATTCCTGCTCAGCCGACAGGGGCACGAACTTTCTTTCCTCCAGCCGTTTCTGCAGCTGACCGAAGTCCTCGAAGGCGCAGCGCACGACGAGCTGCGCCTCGCCGCTCCCGCCCGTGCTTTCGCCCATCTCATTGAGCCCGTGGTCGATCAGGTCGAGTTCGAGTTCGTCCTGCTCGATGCCGGCGGGATCGAGGCGAAACACGCCCATCCGTCGAAAAAGAAAGCTGACGCTGCCATTGCTTGCGAGATTGCCGCCGTGCTTGGACAGGATATTGCGGACGCTCGCGACCGTCCGCGTCGGATTGTCCGTCGCCGTCTCGACGAGCACGGCGACGCCGTGCGGCGCATAGCCTTCATAAAGGACTTGCTGGAAATCGGCCGCATCCTGTCCGGAAGCGCGGCGGATCGCGGCTTCGATCCTGTCCTTCGGCATGTTGATCGCGCGGGCGTTCTGGATCACGCGGCGGAGCGTCGGGTTGTTTGCCGGGTCGGTTCCTCCCGACTTGACTGCGATCGTGATGTCCTTGCCGATCCGCGCGAACTGCTTCGCCATGCGGTTCCAGCGGGCGAACATCGCGTGCTTGCGGACTTCGAAAATACGGCCCATGGCGCAATTATCGCACCGGGCACGCGGCTCCGGGTAGGATGCGGCCATGCGCGAATCCTTGCAGCGTTGGGCCGTCGAGCGCGCACTGCACGTCGCGCGGGCGCTGCTCGCGCGCGATTCAACGCCGGCACACATCCGCAAACTCGCCGCACGAGCTACGCCCTTCATCGCACGGCGCGAGCAATTCGATGCTTCCGTTCCGTTCGCGGTCGGCGAAGCGCGCGCCTGGTGGATACAACCGACGGGCATTCCGCAGGGCGGGGTCATCCTCTACTTTCACGGAGGCGGCTTCGTGGCGGAAGCGCGGGGGATCCACGATCCGCTGCTCGCCGCGATCGGGCGCGCGTCGGGCTCCCGCGGATTCATGGTGGACTATCGGCTCGCACCCGAGCATCCCTTTCCGGCCGCCACGGAGGACTGCTTTGCGGCGTGGAATTTCCTGCTCTCGTCCGGCATCGATCCGGAACGCATCGTCTTCGCCGGCGACTCGGCCGGCGGCAACCTGGCGGTGGTCACCGCAATGCGCGCTCGGGATGAGGGCCTGCCCCTGCCTGCGGCGATCGTCCTCATGTCGCCGGTCCTCGACCTCACGTTCAGCGGCGCGTCGATGGAACGTAACGACGGCATCGACCCGTTCTTCAGGGCCGAGACCGTGCGCGCGTTGCAAGCCTGGTACGGCAAGGGCCTGGACTTGCGCGATCCGCGCCTGTCGCCGCTCTTCGGACGCCTGACCGGACTGCCGCCCATGATGCTGCTGGTCGGCAGCACGGAACTGTTGCTCGACGATACCTTGCGTTTCGCGGCGAAGGTCGCCGGTGCGAGGACGGCGGTCTGGCACGGCATGCCGCATGTGTTTCCTGCGATGCGCGGCCTCATCGCCGGGGACCGCGCCATCCGCGAGATCGGCGACTTCATCCTCGAGCACACGACCGCGGCCACCCAGGGCGCTCCTTAAAGGGGACGCTCACCTTTAAAGGGGACGCTCACCTTTAAAGGTGAGCGTCCCCTTTAGAATGGAAGGACACCATGCACCCGCTTTCGCGCCAGATCGTCGATGTCCCTGATTTTCCGCAGCCGGGAATCCTGTTCCGCGACATCACGCCATTGCTCAGGTCCCATTTCGCCGAGGCGGTCGCCGCCCTCGATTCGCTCTGGAGCGACGCGGAGTGGGCGGGCATCGACGCCGTTGCAGGCGTCGAGTCGCGCGGTTTCATCCTTGCCGCCGCTCTCGCCGAAAGGCGCCGCAAGGGATTCGTGCCGGTGCGCAAGAAAGGCAAGCTGCCACCGCCTGTCGTCGAGCGACACTACGCGCTCGAGTACGGATCCGGCGTGCTCGAGATGCAACGCGGCGACGGACGGCTTGTCCTGGTCGACGACGTGCTCGCAACCGGCGGCACGCTCGAGGCCTCGGCGGCGCTCGCGGTCGATGCCGGATTCCGCATTCCGCACCTCGGCGTACTGATCGACCTCGGCATCGCGAAGGATTACCGCTGCCTCGGCATGGCTCCGCGTTCCGTCATCCGCTATGGGGCGTGATGTCCTCCCGGTCATCGTGGCGATGGCGCTTCCCGCCGAAAGCGCCGGCCGTTTCGAGAAGCACGGCGTCGACGTGCTCTACACCGGAATCGGCAAGGTCAATGCAGCCATAGCGCTCACCCGTCGGCTCGCCCGCTTTCGCCGCGAGGGACAGTGGCCGCCGCTCGTCGTCAATTTCGGCACGGCGGGCGGCGTCACCGTCCCGCCACGCACGCTGGTCAGCTGCCGCCGCTTCGTGGACCGTGACATGGACGTGGCGCCGCTCGGCTTTCCGCCGGGCGAGACGCCCTTCGACGAACTCCCGGCCAGGCTCGAGTTTCCGCCCTGTTTCCCGGGATTGCCGGAAGCGGTCTGCGGCACGGGCGATTCGTTCGCGACGCGTGCGCAACGCGTCGCCTGCGACGTCGTGGACATGGAGGCATATGCACTCGCGAAAGCCAGCCGGATCGAAGGCGCGCAATTTGCCTGCGCGAAGTACGTGAGCGATGGCGCCGACGAGAAGGCGGCGGAGCATTGGCGGGAGAATGTCGCGGGCGCGGCCGACGTGTTCATCGACCTCTATGAAAAGCTCGTCAGCCGGTTTCTTTCAGGCTCGAGCCTTGCTTGACGGCCATGTAGCCGCGGACGATTTCGAGCGCAGTCTTCGGGCAGGGCGGAAGCTCCACGTCGCTCTGGCCGAGCGGCGTCGTCCGCTCTCCCCAGCGCAGCATGTGCGCGGACCACGAGAGCCCCGCGCCGAAGCCGGTCAGCAGGAGATTGCATCCCGGCGCGACACGGCCTTCCTCGAGCGCCTCGACGAGCGCCACCGGAACGGTTGCCGACGACATGTTGCCGTAGCGCTGGATGTTGACGAAACAGCGATCCATCGGGATGTGCGCGCGCTTCACGACTGCCTCGATGATGCGGAGGTTGGCCTGGTGGGGCACGACGAGATGCACGTCGTCGGCCTTGAGGCCGCGTGCCGTCATGACGGCTTCGCAGGCGCGACTCATGCCGACGACGGCGCGCTTGAAGATCTCCTGGCCCTCGAACACCCATTGCGTGTCGCCAAGCACCCAGCCCTGGTTGGCGTAGCGCGTTCCCATGCCATGAACCTGGAGGATGCCGCGCGCGTCGCCGAAGCAGCCGAGCTTGTCGGCGAGCACGCCTTCCTCGCGCGCGGTCGCCTGAACCACGACGGCGGCGCATCCGTCGCCGAAGAGCACCGACACGTTTCGATTGCGCCAGTCCATCAGCGAAGAGATCAGTTCGCCGCCGATCACGAGGACATTACGGACGACTCCCGACTTGATCATCGAACTCGCCGTGGTGAGGCCGTAGAGAAAGCTCGTGCAGGCGGTATTGACGTCCATTGCGCCCGCGCCATGCGCGCCGAGCCTGTTCTGCAGCCAGGACGCCATGTTCGGAACCTGCTCGTCCATGCTGCAGGTGCCGAACACGATCAGGTCGAGGTCGCGGGCCTCGAGGCCGGCGCCCGCAAGCGCGCGGCAAGCCGCGACGTAGGCGAGCTCGCCGAGCGAAACGTGGGAAATGCGCCTTTCGTTGATTCCCGTCCGGCTGCGGATCCACTCATCGTCGGTATCGAGGAAGGTCGCCAGGTCGGCGTTTCGCAGGATGGCGGGCGGCATGCACTTGCCCCAGCCGGTGATCGTCGCAAACTGCGTTGCCATATCCCCCGAATTGTAAGGCTTCCAACCTTCCGGGCGGCCCCTGCGTCCAAGTACATGAACGGACAACGGATCGGATACTTCAGGTGACGAGTCTGGCAAGCGCGACGGAGGGGAGTAACGAACTCGTGGCGCGGGCCTGCCGGGGCGACATGGGCGCCTTTGAGGACCTCTATCGCCAGAACGTCGGCCGGGTCTACGGGCTCTGCCTCCGGATGACGGGCCAGCCCGAATCGGCGGAGGACCTCACCCAGGACACGTTCGTCAGCGCCTGGCGGAGCCTCCCCGGATATGAAGGCCGCAGCAGCTTTTCGACCTGGCTGCACCGGATCGCGGTCAATGCGGTGTTGGCGCGCAGGCGCAGCCCCCAGGGCCGGAACGAGATCAGCATGACGGACGACGCAGGAGAGCAGATGGATTTCGAGGCGGAATCGGCGATGGACGATGCGATACCGATCGACATCGAACGCGCGATCGCCGCGCTGCCGCCGGGAGCGCGCGACATCGTCGTGCTGCACGGGATCTACGGATACAGCCACGAGGAAGCCGCGGGCATGCTGGGCGTCGCCGTCGGCACCTGCAAGGCCCAGTTGCATCGCGCGCGCCACCTGATGCGTTCGCGCATGGGTTCGGAGAAGACGACATGACGACGATTCCATTCGGGCCGCGGAAAGAGGATCCCCTGCTGACGAAAGCCGCGGAACTGCCGAAGGACGTGGTACCGCCGCGGGACCTCTGGCCCTCGATCGCGGCGCGGCTTGCCGGAGAGACGCAAACGGCACGGCCGCGCGCCTTCGGATGGCAGGCGGCGCTCGCAGCAGGCTTCGTCGTCGCGTCGGTCTCGGCTTTGCTGACCTGGGGCCTGATGCGGGACCCCGAGCCCGCCGCGCAGGATCAGCTCGCTGGCGGACAGGCTGCGGAAACCGCGTTCATGCCAGTCAGTTACGGCCCCAACTCCGGAATCACGGCCAAGGAACTCGTCGCACGCGATGAACTCCTCGTCCAGTTCCGCGAGAAGTTCGGGCAGTTGAAGCCGGAGACGCGCGAGGCGATCGTCAAGAATATCGCGGTTATCCAGATTGCCGCCGACGAGATCGACGCGGCGCTCGCAAAGGACCCGGCGAGCGGGATGCTGAAGGGCTTCCTGGCCGGCACCTACAAGCAGGAGTTGCAGTTGTATTCGACGGTCGTCACTGCGGGTGGCGGCCTCACGAGGAGAACCTGAGATGAGCATTCGGAACACATTGCTGTCGGCCGCGATTCTGGCGGCGATCGCACAGCCCGCACTGGCGGCGCAGAACCTGACCAAGCGCGCGACGGTCGCGCCTGGCGCGACGATCGAAGTATCGAACGTCCAGGGCAGCGTCAACGTAACCGCCTGGGACCGCAACGAAGTCGAGCTCGTCGCGGTGCTCGAGAGCGACAAGGACGAACTCGAATTCGAGGCGACTGACCGTCATGTGCGCATCGAGGTGGATCGCCCGCGTGGCAAGTACGGCAACACGAAGAATGAGGAAGCGCTACTGACGCTTCGCGTACCGAAAGGCGCGCGCCTCATCGCCGATACGGTCAGCGCGGACATCACGGTCAACGACCTGCGCGGCGAGCAGCGTCTCGAGTCGGTGAGCGGTGCGGTCGAAACCCAGGCCTTCGACGCGCCGGTCTCGCTCTCCTCGGTCTCGGGCGAAATCACCGTGAGAGGCAACGACGGCAAGGCCGCCGTCTCGACCGAAAACGTGAGCGGAACGACGACGGCGACGGGCCTGCGCGGAAACTACCGGGGCGAAGTGGTGAGCGGCGACATCAACGCCACAGTCGCGGTCGCGGAGCGCCTCGACGTGAGCTCGGTTTCCGGCAACATCGAAGTGCAGGCGGATTTAACGCCGACAGCGCGCGTCAACATGGAATCGATCAGCGGTACGGTCACGATGACGGTGAAGCCGCCGGTCAACGCCGACTTTGACGTCGAATCCTTCAGCGGCAACATCCGGAATTGCTTCGGCCTGAAGCCGCGCGATACGAGCAGGTACACGCCGGGTAGCGAACTCAAGTTTACGCAGGGCAGCGGCGGGGCGAGGGTCGAGATCCAGACGCTTTCTGGCAAGATCAGCCTCTGCGACCGCTGATATAGAATCCGGTGGTCCGCCCGGGCCACCGGATTCATGCCAATCAAGCGACCACTCATTCTCATTCCGGCCGTCATCGCGCTCGTCGCGGTGACGGCTTTCGTCGTCCTGTGGGCCGGCGCGCGCACGGCGATGGGGCGCCGCATGGTTGCCAGCTCGATCACCGAGATGGTGGGCCTTCCGGCGACGGTCGTATCGCTCCGGATCGGATTCCTGCCGCGGCCTGCACTCGACATCGGGGGTATCGCGATTGCACAGCCCCCCGGATTTGGCCCCGAGCCACTCCTCGATATTGGCCGCGTCCGCGCTTCGATTCCCTGGGGCGGCGTCTTTAGTGGGACCACCATCAAGGCACTCTCGATTTCCGACGCCACGGCGCGGCTCGAGGTCGCCGAAAACGGCGAGGCGAACTGGTCGGCGCTGTTCAAGGAGCCCGCTACTGCAGGCCCCGCAGCGGCGAGGCCGGCCTGGTCGCTCGGCAAGCTCGAGTTCGAGCGCGGCACGATTGAATACCTGGACAAGACCGCCGATTCGCGTTGGCAACTGGTGGCAATCAACATTGCGGCGACAGATCTCGCGCCAGGCGCGCCGTTTCCACTCGAGCTTCGGCTCGGCGGTGTTTTCGGTGCCAACACCATTCACTTTGCGATGAAAGGCGAAGGGCGGCTCGATCTGGATGCGGGCCGCTACGAGGCGAGCGGCCTGGATTTTCGCGGCTGGGCCGGCGGCGATCCGATGCCGCTCGCGGGCGTCGAACTTGCGGGCACCCTGAAGCGTGCCGCCTTCGAAAGTGCGACCGGGATCGTGGCGCTCGACGAAGGCACATACCGTCTCGCGGGAATTCCCGGCGAGATCGGCGGGACTTTGGATTTGGACGAGCCTGCGTTGCAGGGGGATTTCCGGTTGAGTACCGAACCGTTTGCGCCGCGGGCCCCGGCGATTGCCTTCGGTCATGCGCTGCCGGCGACCACGGACCCGCAGGCATTCGGGAGCCTGCAATTCGCGCTTGAGGGCCGCCTGCGCGAAGGCGAGCTCGAGCTCGACCCGATCACCGGTCGGCTCGACGAAACGATTTTCGATGCCCGCGTCCTGCCGGGACGGCGACTGATCCGCGCAAACCTCGATCGCATGGACTTGAACCGCTATCTGGCACCGCAAGTGAAGTCCGCACGGAAGAAAGCGACGCTTGAAGAGGTCGTCGCGCAACTCGCAGAGTTCGACATCGATGCCGAGATTCGCGTTGCCGAGGCATACGTTGCCGGCGCGAAGCTCCGCAATGCCGTCATTCGCGTCGAACGCAGCGATGAGAAGGCGCCATGAGCCTGAAGCCTCCCGAACTCGCCGACCGCCTGTTGCCATGGTTCGAGGTCCATGGCCGCCGGAACCTGCCCTGGCAGCGGGATCCGACGCCGTATCGGGTCTGGATTTCCGAGGTGATGCTGCAGCAAACGCAGGTCGAAACGGTCAGGCCGTACTTCGAACGCTTCATGGGGCGCTTCCCTGATGCGACGACGCTTGCTGCGGCATCGCTCGACGAGGTGCTGCGGCTCTGGTCGGGTCTCGGCTACTACGCCCGGGCTCGTAATCTTCATCGCGCGGCACAGGACATCGTCGCGCACCACCAAGGCCAGCTTCCGGATTCGCTCGACGAGCTGATAACGCTGCCCGGCATCGGCCGCTCGACCGCGGGCGCAGTCCTTGCCCTCGCGCTCGGGCAGCGCCATCCGATTCGCGACGGCAACGCCAAGCGCGTGATCGCGCGCGTGTTTCAGGTCGAAGACGCGCCGGACACGGCGGGCGGCGCACGAAAACTCTGGGAGCACGCGAGTGCGTGCACGCCGGGAACCCGCGTCGCCGAGTACACCCAGGCGATCATGGATCTCGGGGCGACGGTCTGTACGCGCGCGACTCCGGCTTGCGAGCGTTGTCCGCTGGAAGCACGTTGCGGTGCCCGTTCGACGGGAAGCGTGGCGAGACTGCCGGCGCCCCGCCGACGCGCGCCACGGGGCCTGCGCCGGTCGCATATACTTTTTGTGCTGCGAAACGGGCGCGTGCTGCTGCAACGGCGTCCGACGCGCGGCATCTGGGGCGGACTCTGGGCGCCGCCAGAGTTTCCCGATGCAGGCACGGCGGAGGCCTGGGCCATCGCAAACTTCACGGTGTCGACGCCCCATTTGAGACGCCTGCCGGTGCTACGGCATGCGTTCACCCATTTCGACCTCGATATCGAGCCGTGGGTGCTTGAAATCGGCGGGGCGGATTGCGAGGTGGCGGAGGGCGGCGCGCGCTGGCACGAACTCGCCGCAATGCATGAGGTCGGAATGCCGGCGCCCGTGGCAAGATTGCTGAAGGAGTGCATGAATGGCCAGGATGGTTCAGTGCGTCATGCTCGGTCGCGAGGCGGAAGGTCTCGAACGCCAGCCGTATCCGGGTGAGCTCGGCAAGCGCATCTTCGACAATGTCTCGAAAGAGGCCTGGCAGAAATGGCTCGGCCACCAGACCATGCTGATCAACGAGTACCGGCTGGTGGCGTTCGAACCGAAGGCCCGTCAGTTCCTCGTCGGCGAGATGGAGAAGTTTTTCTTCGGCAGCGGATCGAAGGCGCCCGAGGGCTACGTCGATCCAGGCGCCGGACAGTGAACGCATGAGCGCGAACGCCTCCCAGGAGCAGATGCAGCTCGGTCACGCCGCGCGCCGTGCCGGCCGTACGGCTGAGGCGCTCGATCACTATCGTTCCGCGCTCGAGCAGGAACCCGGTAGCGCCGAGGCGAACAGCGTTTACGGACTGATGCTTCTGCAACTCGGCCGTGCCGGCGAGGCCGAAGCCCCGCTTCGCAAGGCGGTGGACATCGCGCCGGGCCATGCGGCGCTCAGGATGAATCTCGCCCAATGGCTCGCGCACCAGGGCGAACTGGATGAGGCCGTACGCGTGGTCACGGGCATCGTCGAGGACGAACCTCAGCACTGGTGGGCCTGGGAGCGGCTCGGCGAGCTGTCGGCCCGACTGCAGAAGTTCCGCGAAGCGTCGGAGCATTTTCATCACGCGGTCGAACTCAGACCACAGGACCCATCGCTGCTCTACAAACTGGCACGGGCGACCTTCGATGATGGTCGTGCCAGCGATGCGGAGCAGGTGCTCGACAAAGTGACGCGGCTCACTCCCGCCAATCCTGCAATCCTGCGGCTCTATGCCGACCTGCATGAAGCACGATCCGATTGGGTGGCGCTCGAAAAGACTGCGAACGACTGGTTGGCGATGCAGCCGTACGAAGCCGCAGCCTGGCGTTTTCTCGCCAGGGCACAGTGGGAATCCGGCTATCCGCGCCGGGCGATGCCGAATTTCCAGAAGTCACTGGATCTCGGCGGTCGCGATGCAGCAAGCCTCGCGGCGTACGGCAGGTTGTGCCTGTATGCGCTCGAACTCGACGCTGCGGCCAAAGCACTGGATGAAGCAGAGGCGCTGGACGCGGACAACAGCGCCGTGTTGTCGGCAAAGAGCGTGCTGCTGATGTGGAACGGGCGCTACGACGATGCCGAGGACTATTGCCGGCGGTCTCTACGCATCAATCCCGGTGACCCGACGGCCTACAAGACGCTGACGCAACTGGTCAGCGGCCGCTTGCCAGCCGAGGACGTTGCGGCGTTGGGCGCCCTGGCCGACAGCACTGGCATGCGGACTCACGACCGCATCACGATCCTGTACGCATTGGCGGACTGCCTCGATGCTGGCGATCGCATCGATGAGGCGTTTGCCGCGTACCAGCGTGCCAACCAACTCGCCTGTGAACGGGCCGCGGCCGAAGGCTTCGTCTACGACCCCGCGGAGAGAAAACGGCAGACCGACGAGCTGATCTCGATCTTCGACTGTCTTGCTGCGCCGTCCGAAGTAGTTCCGGGTCCGCGCCCGATCTTCATAGTGGGCATGCCGAGATCCGGCACGACGCTGATCGAAAGCGTGATCGGCGCACATTCGCGCGTAGCCGCTGGCGGCGAAAGCGGTGGCATCCGCTGGATCCAGCCGGATTTCCTCGTGCACGCTCGCAATGGATCGGTATCGGCCATTGCCGAGAACACCTGGGCGCAATGGCGCACATACTATTGGCAGCAGATGCCAAAGCATGAAGGCGTCGACGCAGTGACGGACAAGAATCCGTGGAACTTCGACGCGTTCGGCCTGATCCTGCGCTTGTTTCCCAATGCACGAATCATCCATGTCAGGCGAAATCCGGTCGAAACCGGATTTTCGATCTTCCGGAACGAGTTTTCGAAGCTCGTTCGCTTCACGCACCGGCTCGAGGACATCGGGCACTACTACGGCGAATATGCGCGCGTGATGGCGCACTGGGAGCGGATCGCGGGGGATCGCTTCACGACGATCCAGTACGAGGACTTCGCGCGCGAGTTCGACGTCGCCGGTCCCGCGTTGCTCGCCGCCTGCGGTCTCGAATGGGAAGAAGCTTGCGGCAGGTTCTGGGAGAGCAAACGCCCGGTGAGCACGATCAGCACAATGCAGGTGAAGCGGCCGCTCGGGAAGGCCTCCGCAAGGGCAAAAGCCTATGCGGCCCATCTCATGCCGTTGGTCGAGACGCTCGAATCCATGCGCGTCGATCTCGAGACGGGGCGCTTTCTTGACGCCCCCGAGTACGGCCCTGTCTAATACGCAGCCCCGAATACGGCCAGGTAGCTCAGTTGGTAGAGCAGCGGACTGAAAATCCGCGTGTCGGTGGTTCGATTCCGCCCCTGGCCACCATTCCTCCGGACGTGGAATAGCCGTTACACTTCGCGTTCGCGCGCGGTTGACCTTGCGTGGAGTTCGACATGAATTCACCTGGTGCGGCCAGCATCG
>CAYPQX010000119.1:0-13123 GCA_964412975.1 uncultured Steroidobacteraceae bacterium | reverse complement strand
GCGCGTGATCGCGGCGACCATCGGAAAGCTGCGGCTCGTGAATGTCTACGTGCCGAACGGCCAGGCAGTCGATTCCGAGAAGTACACCTACAAGCTTGCCTGGCTCGAGCGTCTCCGCGGCTATCTCGTCTCGCTCCTGCGCGACCACCCGTATCTTCTCGTGGCCGGCGATTTCAACATCGCGCCGGAGGACCGCGACGTGCACGATCCGGCGGCCTGGGAAGGCTCGGTACACGTGAGCGCGCCCGAGCGCGAGGCGCTCGCGAAGATCGCGGCACTCGGGTTCACCGACCTGTTCCGGCAATTCGAGCAGCCGGCGCGTTCGTGGAGCTGGTGGGACTACCGCATGAACGCATTCCGCCGGGACCATGGCCTGCGGATCGACCTGATGCTCGCCTCGAGTGCGCTCGCGAAACGCTGCACCGCCTGCACGATCGACCGTGCTCCCCGCAGCTGGGAGCGCCCGTCCGACCACGCGCCGGTGACCGCCACATTTGACATAGCTTGAGCCGCAGGATGTGATCGGCGGCATGTCCGTGGCATTACGGCGGGGCGAGGCCGGTCCCCGGGGCGTAAAATCGGCCCCTGAACAGCCTCCCAAGGGGGCGCGTAGCGCCGTGCCAAGGCCTTGTCGCCGCAGCGATTTTGACGTGACGGACACGGTACAGGTCAGTTCGCCGGCGGCCGTTTCCGGGGCCGTGCTCGAGCTTTATGAGGATACGTGGCCCGGCGCGCCGCGCGACGCGCTCGTCGCCGCGCTCAAGGACTTCGAGCGGCTCTTCACCGGCCAGACGCCCGGTTATCTCGGCGTCGATACCGTTTACCACGATCTCCAGCATTCGCAGGACGTCGTGCTCGCAATGGCGCGGCTCCTGGCGGGTTACGAGAAGGGCCATCCGGAAGGGCCGCATATCGGCGCCGAGCGCGCGCTGGTCGCGTTGGTCACCGCACTCTTTCACGACTCGGGCTACATCCGGGAGACGAACGAAACCGCGATCTCGAACGGCGCCGTCTTCACGCGCAATCACGTGACGAGGAGCGCGCGCTTCCTCGCGAAATACCTCCCGAACGCCGGGCTCGGCGACTGGGTCCCGATCGCCACGCGCATCGTGCATTACACGGGCTACGAGATGCCGCTCGACCTGCTGCGCGTCGCCGATCCACGCGACCGTCTCGTCGGCCACCTGCTCGGGACGGCCGACATGCTCGCGCAGATGGCGGACCGCTGTTACCTGGAGAAATGCCGCGACCGGCTGTATGCGGAATTCGTGCTGGGCGACATCGCGGTGCACGCCTCTACCGGAGGCGTAAAGGTACTCTACGGCTCGGGGCTCGACCTGCTGCGCCAGACGCCGCAGTTCATCGCCTCGACGATCGAAAACCGCCTCGGCACGGCCTTCGGCCACAGTTATCGCTACGTCGAACCGCTCTTCGGCGGCGACAATCCGTACATGAATGCGATCCGGCAGAATGTCCAGTTCCTGAAGACGCTGACACGCGGCAGCCGCTGGCCGATGCTGCGGCGCAATCCGCCGGTCTTCACCGTGCACCCGGACGCCATGGACGGCGTGCGCACGCTCCTCGTCAAGCACCTCACGGAAGTCTTCGGCGCGCCGTCGCCGTTCAACGCGGGCTGAACCGCGCCCAGCGCGAACGCATGCGCGGCGGCGCATCGACATCGAGCACGTAGCGATGCCGGATTGCGGGCAACCGCAGAAGTATCTCCGCTTCTCCGTCGACGCCGGCGTCCGCGATCGCGTCTGCAAGAAGGCGCGTCGTCATGCACTTGAGCGCACGCGTCGCGACCGGCGCATAGCTCAGGTGCCACGGTTCCGGCTGCACGCCGCGCCCGCGCTGCGTGTACGGCCGGTAGAAGCCGAAACGGCGCATGTTCTCCCCGAGCCAGGCGGAAAGCGCGGCAAACGGCCCGCCGCGGCGGTATTCGTCAGCCTCGAGCCGCAGGTCGTAGCCCGACGCGATCACGCGCCCGTCCGCCACGTCGATATCGCTGCCCCAGTGATGGCGGCTCGCGCCCGGAAGCGCCGACCAGAGCAGGATCGTCTCCACGCGTTGACCAGGCTCGAGCGCACGTATCTTCAAGGCACGGCCCTTGCGGTCAAGGACCGGCCGTTCGCCGCGATACTTGGCGTTCCAGATCGCGCGCTGGCGGTCGAAATCTCGAAATGACGATACGGGGACGAGATCGAACCCCGCGCGGGCCGCCGCTTCCCGCATCGCAAGAAAAGGCCGCACGACCGCCGCATGCAGCACGCAGCGAGGCTCCTCGAGCACGATGAGATGGCCGCGATCCCGGCCTGTCAATTGCATTCCGTTCAAGCGCGGTATGATGATCGCTTCGCGTGAACACCGCCACGGCCCCATGAAGGACCCGTCATTGCTGCTCTGGCTGCTCGCCGGCCTCGGGGTCGGCGCGCTCGCCATCGCCTGGCGTCACCAGAAGCGCATCATCGCCCCGCTTGCGGACCTGCTCCGCTCCGTCGAGCGGATGTCGGGCGGCGACTGGGCGACGCACGTCGAGCTGCCGCAGGGACGCATCGGACGCGCGCTCGGCAGCGCGCTCGAGCGGCTTCGGATCAACCTCTCCGATCACGCGGCGACCGGCCGTGCGCTAGACATCATGCTGGACAGCATGAACGACGCGGTCTTCGTGACCTCCCCGGACGGGCTGATCAAGCGTGTGAATCTTGCCGCAACGCAGCTGCTCGGCTGGTCGCAGATGGAACTTCTCGGCCGCGAACTCGCCTACGTCGTTTCCGACCAGGACCGCACGACGTTCAACATCGAGCAGGCGACGAACGAGATGCTCGAGCTCACGATGCGCACCCAGGCCGGGCAGACCATCCCGGTCTCCCTTTCGGGTTCCGTGATGTCGGCCGAGGACCCGCGGTTCCAGGGCTGCATCTTCGTCGCCCGCAACATCACCGACCGCAAGCGCGCCGAGCGGCGCATCCGCTACCTCGCGCGCTACGACACGCTGACCAAGATCCCGAACCGGCTCCAGTTCCAGCATTCGCTCCAGCAAGCGATCGCGCGCACGCGCCGCGCGGGCCGGGAGCTCGCGCTCATTTACCTCGACCTCGACCGGTTTAAGGAAGTGAACGACACCTTCGGCCATGGCGCCGGTGACCGCGCGCTTGAGATCCTCTCCGAACGCATGGGCCGGAAACTGCCCCGTGACACCATGCTCGGCAGGCTGGCCGGCGACGAATTTGCCCTCTTTGTCGAGAATCTCCCCACGGCGACCGACAACCGGGCGGTCATCGGAGCGCTCGCCCGGGAACTCCTCGACGAGCTCGGCAGGCCATTCCAGCTCGGCCAGCACGAGCTCTACGTGACCGGCAGCATCGGCATCGCGCTCTGCCCGCGGGACGCGGACAACGTCGTTGACCTCATCCGCGACGCGGACGCCGCGATGTACTACTCGAAGCAGAACGGCGGCAACAGCCACAGCTTCTTCACGCCGGAGATGAGCGCGATCGCGGTCGAGCGGCTGATGCTGAAGAGCAAGCTCCGCCGCGCCGTCGAGCGCGACGAGCTCGTGATCCTCTACCAGCCGAAGGTGGACCTGCGCGACGGGCGCGTGGTCGGTGGCGAGGCGCTCATCCGCTGGCGGCTCCCGGGTCATGGCGACATTCCCCCGGCCCAGTTCATTCCGCTCGCCGAGGAATCGAACCTGATCCAGGAAATCGGCGAGTGGGTGCTGAAGCGCGTCTGCCGCGATTACCGCAGCTGGCAGGACCAGGTGCCAAAGCCCGGACGCATCTCGATCAACCTCTCATTGAAGCAGCTGCGCCAGGCCGAGTTCCTGACCCGCTACCGCTCGGTGTTCGATGACGCGGGTGTGGCGCCCTCGAACTTTGAGCTCGAGATCACCGAGACGACCCTCATGACCGAAGCCGGGCGCATGGTGCGGCTCCTCGACGAGCTGCACGCGATGGGCCTGCACCTCTCGATCGACGATTTCGGAACGGGCTACTCGTCGCTCTCGGCGCTGCAGCAGTTCCCGGTCGGCACGCTCAAGATCGACCAGTCCTTCGTGCGCCACGCGACCGTGTCGCGCGAAGACGCGACCCTTGTTCGCACCATCATCGAGATGGGAAAGAACCTCGACCTCAAGGTCGTCGCGGAAGGCATCGAGTCGCAGCAGCAACTCGATTTCCTGCGAAGCCGCGACTGCCACTACGGCCAGGGCCGGCTCTTCGGCGAGCCGATGACAGCCGAGGATTTCCTGAAGCTGCTGCTTGCGCAGAGCCGCGGCGAATACGACTACGGGCCGCTGTTCGCTGCAGAGGCCTGAGTGGCCGCCAGGTCCGTGGCGATTGCTTCGAAACTTCTCCCGGCAATCTCGGTTGACGCCCGCCCGAAGGCTGCATCAAGCGCCGCCACGACCGCGCTGACGCGATTCTCCG
Source organism: uncultured Steroidobacteraceae bacterium (assembly GCA_964412975.1). Lineage (GTDB taxonomy): Bacteria > Pseudomonadota > Gammaproteobacteria > Steroidobacterales > Steroidobacteraceae > SCUD01. The sequence continues at coordinate 8,693 of CAYPQX010000119.1, read as the reverse complement.
ACGCCCTTTCCTCCGCCGAGACCGTGAACGCGGCGAGCACGCTGCGGTCCGACTGACGCCCGACGGTCACGGCCAGCGCGACCTGCGCGACCGGCGGCTCGCCGCCGGTGTAATCGGCCTCGAAGCGACGGACTTCGAGTGTCAGCGAATGGGTCGTGCGGAAGCGGCCGAAATCGCCCTGCACGGAACGCAACCGGCCTGAGTCCTGCAAGGCCTCGATCAACGCCGATTTGATCAGATGCGGGGTCCGTACCGGCCAGCGCGCACCCGCCAGGTAATCGATGCGCGATCCCGCCCAGCGTCCGGCGATGCCAGTTCCCTCGAGCCCCGGCGCAGTCGCTGCGATTTCGACGAGCAAGTCCGCGGCAAGCGTCTCGCCCGCGGCGAGCTTCGGTGCGCTGATCCGGTAATTGAGCGGAGCCGGGACTTCGTTCTTCAGGCCCCCAAAACAGGCGCCGATCAGGAGACAGGCGGCGAGTGACGCGGCCGATGCGAACAGTCGTTTCATTGCGGTATCTCCACACCCGCGGGCGCCGGCCGGTAGATCAGTTGCGACGGATCGCGCTCGAGGCTTTCGGTCAGCGATTCGATCGCGCGCACCGACCGGCGCGTCTCGCGCACGAGTTCCTGGAACTCTGCAAGGCCGTGGTCGGCGAAGCGGTCGAAGTTGACCTCGTTCTCGGCGACCAGGCGGTCAAGACGCGCGGTCGTGTTCGCGACATTGTCGGCGACCTCGCGAAGCCGCGCCGCAGCGACCTTGATCTGCTCGCCGCTGGTGCCCGCAAGGTCATGCAGCGCCTCCGCCGTGCCCCGCATCTCGGCTGCGGCGGATCGCAACTCCACGAACATCGCGCGTGCCTCTCCAAGCGTGAGCGGCAACTCTTCGCTCGCCTTCTCGGCATTGCCGAGGGTCGCCGTAATCGCGGCGATATTCTTGTCCGACAGCATGGCGTTGAGTCGATTGAGTGTCTCGCCGGCCTTGGCGATCACTTCGGGCAGGCTGCTCACCAGTTCGTCGAACTGGGACTGCTCCGAGGGGATGACCGGGTACTTGATGCTCGCGACGGGCGGCGGCGGCAGCGAGCCGGAACTGCGCGGCTCGAGGTCGATGTAGAGAAGTCCCGTGACGCCCTGCAGCGCGAGGCGCGCAACCGTGTCTTCCTTGATCGGCGCATCCTCCGTGATGTCGGCGACGACGCGCACCCGTGCCGGGTCCCGCGGATCGACGCTGATGCGCACCACGCGGCCGACGGCGACGCCGAGATAGCGCACGGACCCGCCCTCCGGGAGTCCGGACACGGTGCCGTTGAAATAGATTTCGTATCGCTGCTGTGCCTTGCCGTCCGCGGTGTCCGTGTACCAAAGCACGAAACCCGCGCCCAGCACGATGACGAGGAGCACGAAGGCCCCGACCGCGACGTAATTGGCTTCCCTATCCATCGCTTCCCGCCAGTCCACGCGAAGCGCGGCTGCGCTCGCCATGGAAGTAATCCCGGATCCAGGGATGATCGTTAAGGACGATCTCGTCGAGCGTCCCGCTGATCATCCGGCCGTCGACGATGACGCCGACCCGGTTGCAGACCCTGAAGATGGTATCGAGATCGTGGGTAATCATCACGACTGTCAGCGAAAGGCCCCTCTGCAGCTCGAGGACCAGCCGGTCGAAGGCCGCCGCGGAGATCGGGTCGAGGCCCGAGGTCGGCTCGTCGAGGAAAAGGATTGCCGGGTCGAGCGCGAGCGCCCGGGCGAGTGCCGCGCGCTTCGTCATGCCGCCGGAAAGCTCCGCCGGATACTTCCCGGCGGCTTCTTCCGGAAGCCCGACCATGCGGATCCGGAGCAGCGCGAGCTCGCGGAGCAGGCCCGGCCCGATCCGGTAGTGCTCGGTGATCGGCAACTCCACGTTCTGCGCGACGGACAGCGACGAGAAGAGCGCGCCGCGCTGAAACATGACGCCGTAGCGCCGCTTCACCGCCAGGAGCTCTCGCTCCGACTGGCGGGTGACTTCGTGTCCTTCGATGCGCACCGAACCGCTCGCCGGCTTCTGGAGGCCGAGCAGGGTCCTGAGCAGCACCGACTTGCCGCTGCCCGAGCCGCCGACGATGCCGAACACCTCCCCCGCGCGGATATCGGCGTCGAGGCCGTCGTGCACGACCTGCGCCCCGAAGCGATTGACGATCCCGCGCACCGAGATGACCGGCTCCATCAGATGTCGAGCTCCATGAAGATCACGGCAAACACCGCGTCGGCCAGGATCACGAGGAAGATCGACTGCACGACCGCCATCGTGGTCAGCCGGCCGAGTTCGCGCGAGGAAGTCCGCACCTGCATCCCACGCAGCGTCCCGACCATCGCGATCAGGACCGCGAACACGGGCGCCTTGATGATTCCGACCCAGAATGTCGTACTGGCGATCGAACCCTGCACGCGCTCGACGTACTGGCCGAAAGGAATGTCCACGAGATACCAGGACAGGAGCGCGCCGCCGGCGAGCCCCATCGCGTCCGCGATCACGGTGAGCGCCGGCAACGCAATGACGAGGCCGAAGATCCGCGGCAGCACGAGCACCTCGACGGGATCCATGCCAATGGCGCGGAGCGCATCGACTTCGTCGTTCAGCTTCATCGCGCCGAGTTCGGCGGCGAAGGCGCTGCCCGAGCGCCCCGCGACGATGATCGCGGTCAGGAGTACGCCGAGCTCGCGCAGGACCGCGACCGTCACGAGGTCGACGACGAAGATTTCGCCGCCGAATTTCCGCAGCTGCTGCGCCCCGATGTAGGCGACGATCACGCTGATCAGGAAGGCGATCAGCGCGACGATCGGCACGGCGGTCAGGCCGGTCTCATAGACGTGACGTACGACGGACGGAAGCCGCAGGCGCCGGAGGCTCCCAAAGACACGGCCATAGCCTGCGTTGACCGCGCCGACGAATCCCAGGACGTCCAGCGCGCCTTCCTTCGCGATCACGGCGCGAAGCCCAAGCTCGTGCAGGACGCGGTGGAAGCCGTCCAGCGCGCCCGGTGCCGCCGGCGGCCCGCCGGTCGTGCCCGCTTCGGTGCGGTCGATGAAGTCGAGTTGGACGGGCCGGCGGCCCGCCCATTCGACGCGGCGGCCCGATTCCCGAATGCTCCGTTCGAGCGAGCGCAGGAGCCACGCGCCGGTCAGGTCCATCGACTCGATTGCGGTGGCCTCGAGCACGACGTCGCCGCCCGTCCCGCGTGCTTCCTTCAGCAGGCGCTGTTCGAGCGCCGCCGCTTCTTCGACGGTCCATCGGCCGCTCAACCGGAGGCGGCTGCGGCCACCCTCGTCATGCCTCTCGAACTGCAAGGTCGCCTCCCGGTGATCCCGGATGGAGTTTGCGTCGCGGCGGCGGCGGCGACAACATGGGTGCCAGGAGGCGCGCCTGGAAAACAGCGTACTGGAAGACGTCCTGCTGCTGCTCTCGGCCACGCTCGTGGTCGTGGTGGGCCTGCGCCGCCTGCGCCTCCCGCTGATCCTGGCCTTCCTGCTGGTCGGCATGAGCGTCGGGCCCCATGCGCTCGGCTGGGTCGCAGCGACCGAGACAACCCGGACGCTCGCCGAGTTCGGCGTCGTGTTCCTGCTGTTCACGCTCGGCCTCGAATTTTCGCTGCCGAGGATGCTCGCGTCGCGTGGCGAGGTGTTCGGGCTCGGCGGCATCCAGGTCGCCGCGACGACCACCGCGGTTGCCGCGATCGGCTGGGCCTTAGGGCTGCCGCTCGCCGTCGCGATCCTGCTCGGCGGCGCCGTCGCCATGTCTTCGACCGCCATCGTGCTCCGCCAGCTCACAGAGCAGGACGAGCTGAACCGAACGCACGGCCGACTGGCATTCGGCACGCTGCTCTTCCAGGACCTGGCTGTCGTTCCATTCCTGGCGCTCGCGGGCGTGCTCGCCGCGCCCCAGGAACAGTACGCAACGCCGGAGATCGCCCTCGCCCTCGCGAAAGCGGCGGTCGCGCTCATCATCGTGCTGGCCGCGGGGCGATGGCTGCTGCGGCCGATGTTCCACGAGATCGCCTCGAGCGGTGCTCCGGAGCTCTTTACCTTCGCCGTGCTTTTCGTCGCGATCGGCTCCGCATGGGCGACGCACGCTGCGGGCCTCACCTTTGCGCTCGGCGCGTTTCTCGCCGGCATGATGCTGGCCGAAACAGAATATCGTTACCAGATCGAAGCCGGCATCCGGCCGTTCCGCGACACGCTGCTCGGACTCTTCTTCGTCACGATCGGTATGCAGCTCGACGTGCCCGGCCTCCTCCGCCAGCTGCCTGCGGTTGTCGCGCTCCTCGTTGGGCTTCTCGTGCTCAAGACCGTAATCATCATGTTCGCCGCGCGGCCATTCGCGGGCCAGTGGTTCAAGGCGCTACGGACCGGCATCGTGCTGTCCCAGGGCGGCGAATTCGGTTTCGCGCTCCTTACCCTACTGCTGTACAACCACCTGGTCGGCATCGAGTTCACCCAGCCGCTCCTCGCCGCAATCACGCTCAGCATGCTGATCTCGCCGCTCCTGATCCGGCACAACAAGGTCATCGCACGGTTCATGCTTCGCGAGAGCGGTCCTCAGCAGACCGGCCTCGAGCGGCTCGATGCGGCGAATCAGGCGCTCGCGCGGCGCGAGCACGTGATCCTCTGCGGTTACGGGCGCGTCGGGCAGAACATCGCACGCGTGCTCGAGAGCGAGGGATTCGAGTTCCTCGCAATGGACCTCGACCCGGCGCGCGTACGCACTGCACGCGCCGCGGGCGATGCCGTGATTTATGGCGACGCCGCCGATGAGGGCCTGCTGCAATCGGTGGGGCTCGATCGTGCGAGCGCGGTGGTCGTCACATTCGCCGACCCCACCCGTTCGATTCCGATCGTCAAGGCCGTTCGCCGCCTGCATGCAGACCTGCCAGTCCTCGTGCGGGCGATCGACGATACGCATCTCGAAACCCTGCTCAAGGCGGGTGCGACGGAGGTGGTTCCGGAGACGCTCGAAGCCGCGCTCACGCTCGTCTCGAACACCCTGCACCGGCTGAATGTCCCGCCATCACGCGTGATCCGGACGGTGGGCGAGATCCGGCGCCAGCGCTACAAGACGCTGCGCTCGGTCTTCGTCCGCGATGGCGCGGGCCGGATCGACGAATCGGGCACGTTCAGGGAGGAGTTGCATACGGTCGTGCTGCCGCCGGGTGCCTGGTCGATCGGGCGAACCATTCAGGAAATCAGAGGCCGGGGCGCGGAAGTTTCATTCACCGCGGTGCGGCGCGACGGCATCGTGGGCCGCGATCCGGATCCGGAGATGACGCTCCGCGAGGGCGACGTGGTCGTGCTGTTCGGAACGCCCGAGGCCCAGGAACACGCCGAAGCGGTTCTAATGGCGGGTTGAACTAAAGGGGACGTTCACCTTTTTCCCGAGGGACCGAAGGAAAAAGGTGAACGTCCCCTTTAGCTCGTCCCGGCTAGCGGAAGTCGATCTCGACGCTGCCGGAACCGGTGTCGATGTCGCCGCGGGCGGTGCCGTCCCTCATGCGCACCGTCCAGACGTCTTCCCTTTCGTGGACGGTCGCACCCGGCGCGTCGACGTCCACGCCGCCGCTGCCGGTGTCGATCCGGATCTCCATCGACGGCTGGGCCGACGAACGGAGCGTCACGCTGCCCGAGCCCGTGTCGATCCGAAGCCGTTCGAGTGCCGACAGGTCGCCCTCGATCGTGACGCTGCCCGAGCCCGTGTCCGCCTCGAGGCTCGTGACATTCGACAGGTTGCGGGCGCGCACGGAGCCGGATCCCGTGTCCGCGGCAAACGGCCCGCTGAACCCATCGACCTCGACGCGTCCGGAGCCGGTGTCGGCAGAGACTCTGCCCTTTCCGTTCCGGATGTCGACCGAGCCCGAGCCCGTATCGACAATGATTTCGCATTCGCAATCGGTGATCTTCACGGAGCCGCTGCCGGTGTCCGCATTGACACGGCCTCGATGGCCGATCACCAGGACCTCGCCGCTGCCGTTGTCGAGCACGACTTCGCCTTCGCCGCCTGCCGAACGCAGCAGGCCGCTGCCGCCGTCGAGTTTCAGGTTTCCCGAATAGCCCTGCGCCGCGATCTCGCCGAAGACGTTGCTGACGTCGAGCTTCGCGCCAGCGGGCGCGCGGATCAAGAGGTCGACGCGCACGACGGGCGCATCATTCCGGTCGCCGCTCAGGCGGATGCGCTCGCCGAGGTGCTCGACGAAACTCAGGCTCCACCAGGACGAAGCGCCCTTCTCCCAGTAGATCTTGGGAAAGTCCTTCCGGGAGAGGCGCACGTCGAAACGCGAACCCGCGCCGACGTCCGTCGTCCGGAAGTCGATCAGGCCCGCCAGTCGGTCCGCATCGGCCTGTGTGCCGGCTTCCACCGTAGTGTTCGCCGTAATGTGCACCCCGGGCGTGGTTCCGCGCTCCACCCGGATGTCGCCGATGAGGTTTCGCACGGTCAGGCCTTCGACCGACTCGGGCTTGTACTGCCAGGCTCGCGTCGCCGTCGCGCTCGCGGCCCCGGCGGGGAGGCTCGCCGCGAGCAACGCGAGCGCGGCGGTGGCGCGGAAAATCATGTTCATCGTGAAACTCCGTGTTCCGTTTCGATCAGCTCGTCTCGTCGCGGTAGCGGCGCACCCACATTGCGGCGGCGAGCAGCAGTCCGGCGGCGACGACACCGAGCCAAAGATCTGGCGAGGCGTAGAAATCCCTGAGACTGCCGATCAGGTCGATCTGGCTGAGCTTGTCAGCGACCTCGCGGCCGGTCTCCGGATCGCCTGCCTCTGCGCCGGAAGCGCCCTGCGAGCCCAGCAGTCGGTAAAGGCCGAAAAGCCGGTCGGTGATGAAATCGCCGACGTGCTCCGAGTACAGCACGACGCGTTCCAGGACCCAGATCGCGACCGGCGGCAGCACCGCCCACAGAAATGGTCCCTTGGGCGCCCATGCGGAAGCGAGCATCAGGTAGGCGATGATCGGCGAGTACCAGAGTATCGCCGTGACGCACCACAGGAACGCAATCACGATTCCGCCGAAAATCGCCTCGGGCTGCCACATGACGCCCGCGGCCATGCCGGCCATCGCAAGCTTGGCCGAGCCGCCGGCGGCCACGACGATCTGGGCGAGCACCGCCCCTGCAAGCGATACCAGCGGTATCACGACAGCGGCGACCGTGAACTTCGACAGCACGGTCTCCGCATCCGACAGCGGCAGCGATTTCCAGAACAGCACGCTGCGGTCCCGGCGGTCGGCATAGAGCGAATCAAGCGCATAGAAGAATGCGATGATGCCCATGACCATGTCGACGACCAGCGCGAGACCCGCATAGACGATCAGCAAGAGCTTGACCTGCGTTTCGCGCGGGAACTCGCCAAATGGCCCCTCAATCGTGCCGATCGGGCCCAGGTGGACATTGCCGGTTACGACCAGCAGCAGCAGGCAGGCGATCACGATCGCCGGAGCGATCCAGATCGCCTTGTGCTCCCAGATCTCGCGACGGATCAGCCACAGGAAACGATTCATGCGCGCGCTCCCTGGATGACCGCGACAAAGAGGTCCGCAACCGAGGCCACGCCGACCTCGCCCAGGCGCTCGAGGTCCGCGCGATCGATACCGCGGAACAGCATGTGCGTGCGGCCGAGGCCCTGGCGCTCTGCGAGCGGCTTGTGCGTCCGCGCCGCTGCCACGTGTTCCGGACGGACCGCGACCTGGGTGTAGCTCTCCTGCACTTCGTCCATCGTCGCGTTCAGCACGATGCGGCCCCGATCGATGAACATGAGATCAGTCAGGATGTGCTCGACCTCTTCCACCTGGTGGGTGGTCACGAGGATCGTCCGCTGCTCGTCGAAATATTCGTTGATCAGCGTCTCGTAGAACTGCTTGCGCATCAGGATGTCGAGGCCGAGCGTCGGCTCGTCGAGCACGAGGAGCTTGGCGTCGATCGCCATGACGAGCGCGAGGTGCAGCTGCGTCACCATGCCCTTCGACAGTTCCTTCACGCGGCTCACGGGCTTGACGTCGCTGCGCGACAGGAAATGCGCGCAGACATCGCGCCGGAACTTGGGATGCGTCGCCGCGACGAAATCGATCAGCTGGCGGACGCGGATCCAGCGCGGCAGCACCGCGACGTCGGCGATGAAGCAGACGTCCTGCATGAGCTTGTGGCGCTGGCGATAGGGGTCGAGGCCAAGCACGGAAAGCTCGCCGTCGAAGCGCGTCAGGCCGAGGAGCGCCTTGAGCGCGGTCGTCTTGCCGGCACCGTTCGGGCCGATCAGCCCGACGATGCGGCCGGCATTGACGGTGAAATTCACGTCGTCCAGGGCGCGGGTTGTGCCGAAGCTCTTGCCGAGTCCGCGCGCCATGATCAGGTCAGTCACGCTTGCCCTCCTCGTCCGCGTCGTCGTCCCGGACGGCCGTCAGCGAGGAGGCCGGCGCAGGCGGAATCTTGTCAAGGGCGTTCAACAGTTCCTTGGGCTCGAATCCCAGGCGCTGGATTCGCCCCGCGATCTTGGGCCACTCTTCCTCGAGGAAAAGCTGGCGTTCGTCCTTGAGAAGCGCGCGGCGCGCGCCTTCGGTCACGAACATGCCGCGTCCGCGGCGCTTCTCGACGAGCTGCTCATCCACGAGCTGCTGGTAACCCTTCAGCACCGTCAGCGGATTCAGGCGGTACTCCGCGGCGACGTTCCTGACCGACG
>CAYPQX010000118.1:0-8120 GCA_964412975.1 uncultured Steroidobacteraceae bacterium | reverse complement strand
GGCGACGAATCGAAGGTCGGCGCTTGCCGATTCGGCGGTTCCATGGGGACATCCTCCCACGGCTTGGCTTGCCCCTGATGCATGCGCCAAGACAGGGGTTGGGTCTGGGTCGGGTCAATCATTTTCGTGACGGGCAATATGCCATTGGACACCCGGGCTGTCCCGAAAATTCATGCTGTCATCCGCTTAAAAATCGGCCAGCGGCGCCACGTCGCCGAACGGCGACGTGGCCGCCTGTCCGGGTCGTCAGTCGAGGTAACGCTCAATCCTGCGAAACAGGTCGACCCGGTCGACGAGGTCCGTCAGCCAGTCGAGGCGGTCGGTCTCGAGCTTCAGCACCGGCGACAGGTCATAGCGCTTGAACCAGTCCTCGTAGAGTCGGTTCAGCCGGCTCAGGTAGGCGACCGGGATTTCCCGTTCCATCGCGCGGCCGCGGAGTTTGATCCGGCTGCGGAGCGTCCGGACCGGGCAGGACAACTGGATCATGAGGTCCGGCGGACGGAGTGCCTGGCTGATCGAGCGGTAGAGCTGCCAGTAGGTCTTGAAGTCCCGCGTGTCGATGAAGCGCTGCCGGTGGAGGTTCTTCGCGAAGATCTCGGCGTCCTCGTAGATCGTGCGGTCCTGCACGACCGTGCCGGCCTCGTCCTGCAGCTCGAGCTGGAGGCGGAACTTGTGCGTGAGGAAATAGAGCTGGGACTTGTAGGCCCAGACCTTCATGTCGCGATAGAAATCGGTGAGGTAGGGATTCTGCTCGTTCGGCTCGAAGAACGGCTTGATGCCGTAGCGCCTGCACAGGAAGCGTGTCAGCTCGGTCTTGCCGGCGCCGATGTTGCCGGCGATGGCGATGAAGCGCTTACCGGCGGCGGGCGCGGCCCCCACGCCGCGTCAGAGCCAGTAGACGAAGATGAACAGCCCGAGCCAGACGACGTCGACGAAATGCCAGTACCAGGCCACCGCCTCGAAGGCGAAATGCTGCCGCGGCGTGAAGTGTCCCTTCATGCATCGCAGCCAGATCACGACCAACATGATCGCGCCCACGAACACGTGCAGGCCGTGGAAGCCGGTGAGCATGAAGAACGTCGAGCCGTAAATACCGGTGCCGAGCTGGAGCCCGAGCTCCTGATACGCGTGCCCGTATTCCAGGACCTGCACGCCGAGGAAGATGAAGCCGAGCACGAAGGTCAGCGCGAGGAACAGCTTCAGGATTCCGCGCCGGCCGTTCTTCATCGCGTGGTGGGCGATCGTCAGCGTCAGGCCCGAGGTCAGGAGCAGCGCCGTGTTGAGCGCGGGGAGGCCGAAAGCCGGAATGATCTCGTAGCTGCCGTCGTCGCGCGGACCGAGGACGCCAGGCCCGTTGCTCGGCCAGCCCGCCTCGAAGTCCGGCCACAGGAGGCTCGTGACCGCCTTGGCGCCCTCGCCGCCGAGCCATGGCACCGACAGCTGCCGCGCATAGAACAGCGCGCCGAAGAAGGCCGCGAAGAACATGACTTCGGAGAAGATGAACCACATCATCCCCATGCGGAACGAGCGGCTCACCTGGTCGTTGTACAGCCCCGCCTGGTTCTCGCGGATGACTTCGCCGAACCAGAGGAAGAAAAGCGTGAAGAGGAGCGCGAGGCCCGTCCCGAGAACCCACGGCCCGACCACGGTGCCGTTCAGCGTCGCGGCGGCGCCTGCCATCAATACGAAGAGCGCGGCCGAACCGAAGAACGGCAGGCGGCTGCCGTGCGGGAAATAATATTCCCGGGTGCCTTCAGGCTGCTCGGCGTGTGCCATCACGATCTCCCGACGTCGAAGAACGCATAGGAAAGGGTCAGGCGGTCGATGCCCGGCGGCAGCTCGCGGTCGATGACGAAGCGGACCGCCATTTCACGTTCCTCGTCGCCCTTGAAATGCTGCGGCGTGAAGCAGAAGCACTCGGTCTTCACGAAATAGCGCGCGGCCCGCGCCGGTGCGACGCTCGGTACGGCCTGGCCGGTGGTCGCCTGCGCCGAGAGATTCCTGGCGCGATAGTGGGTCTCGTACAGCCGGCCCGGCTGCACTTCCATGGTCGCCGCGACGGGCTCGAACTCCCAGCCGCCGGAAGGCACGGATGAGGTGAACTCGACGACGACCGTACGGCCGGCGACCGGCGCCTGCCCGTCGGCCGTGCCCGCCTGGCTCAGCTGCTCGCGCGTGCCGATGCCCGTGATCTCACAGAACACGTCATAGAGCGGCACGAGCGCGAAGCCGAAGGCAAAGCTGCCTGCCGCCATCAGCACGAGCCTCACCGTGAGGCTCCGGTTCAGCCGGCGTCCGGGGCCGCTCATGCGCCGCGCTCCGCGAGCCTGAGCAGCACGTAGGTGAGATACACGGCGACCGCCACGGCGCCGAGCGCGAGCGCGAGGCGCAGGTTGCGCGAAGGCGTCTTCAATGGATCTCCGGCGCCTTCTCGAAGGTGTGGTACGGTGCCGGGGACGGTACGGTCCACTCGAGGCCGTGCGGCCAGTCCCACACACCCGCCGTGGCCCGTTCGCCGCCCCTGACGCATTTCAGGATCAGCCAGACGAACAGGAGCTGCGACAGCCCGAAGCCGAAGGCGCCGATCGAGGAGACCATGTTCCAGTCGGCGAACTGCGAAGCGTAGTCGGGTATGCGCCGCGGCATTCCGGCGAGACCGAGGAAATGCTGCGGGAAGAACAGCACATTGACGAAGATCGCAGACAGCCAGAAATGCCACTTCGCGAGTGCCATGTCGTACATGTGGCCGGTCCACTTCGGTAGCCAGTAGTAGACGGCGGCCATCAAGGCAAACACCGACCCCGGCACCAGCACGTAGTGAAAGTGCGCGACGACGAAATAGGTGTCGTGGTACTGGAGGTCCGCCGGCACGATCGCGAGCATCAGGCCCGAGAAGCCGCCGATCGTGAACAGGAACAGGAACGCGAGCGCGAACAGCATCGGCGGCTCGAAGGAGAGCGAGCCGCGCCACATCGTCGCGGTCCAGTTGAAGATCTTCACGCCGGTCGGCACCGCGATCAGCATCGTGGACAGCGTGAAGAAAAGCTGGCCGGCGAGCGGCATGCCGACCGTGAACATGTGGTGCGCCCAGACGATGAACGACAGGAACGCGATCGACGCGATCGCGTACACCATCGCCTCGTAGCCGAAGATCGGCTTCCGGGAGAATGTCGGGATGATCTCCGATACGATCCCGAACGCCGGCAGGATCATGATGTAAACTTCGGGATGCCCGAAGAACCAGAACAGGTGCTGGTACAGCACCGGGTCACCGCCGCCCGCCGCATTGAAGAAGCTGGTTGCGAAATAATAATCGGTCAGGAGCATCGTCACGGCGCCCGCGAACACCGGCATCACCGCGATCAGCAGGTAGGCCGTGATCAGCCAGGACCAGGAAAAGAGCGGCATCTTGAGGAGCGTCATGCCCGGCGCCCGCATGTTCACGATCGTCACGATCACGTTGATCGCGCCCATGATCGACGAGGCACCCATCAGGTGGATCGAGAAGATCGCGAGCGGGAATGCCTCGCCCGACTGCAGCACGAGCGGCGGATAGAGCGTCCACCCGGCCGCGGGTGCGCCGCCCGGCATCAGGAAGGTCGACAGGAGCAGCAGGAACGCGAAGGCGAGTAGCCAGAAGCTGAACAGGTTCATGCGTGGCAGCGCCATATCGGCGGCGCCGATCTGCATCGGGATCATCCAGTTCGCGAGGCCGACCGTCGCCGGCATCACCGCGCCGAAGACCATCACGAGCGCGTGCATGGTCGTCATCTGGTTGAAGAAAACGGGATCGACGAACTGCAGGCCGGGCTGGAACAACTCGCTGCGGATCACGAGTGCGAATGCGCCGCCGATCAGGAACATCAGCAGCGAGAACACGAGGTACATCGTGCCGATGTCCTTGTGATTCGTCGTCGTGAACCAGCGCGCGAGACTCCTGGGTGGTCCGTGTCCGTGATCGTCGTGGCCCGCGGCCGCGATACCGTGTGCCATCTGTGTCACTCCGTGGCGGCGAGCGTCGCGTCCGCTGCCGGTGCTTTCTGCTGTTCGAGCCAGGCGTCGAACTTCGCCTTAGGCATTGCGACGACTACGATCGGCATGAAGCCATGATCGGCGCCGCAGAGCTCCGCGCACTGGCCGCGATAGGTGCCTGGCTTGTCTTCATCGACCGAAATCCACATTTCGTTCATGAATCCCGGGATCGCATCCCGCTTCATGCCGAAGTCCGGCACCCACCAGGAGTGGATCACGTCGTTGGCGGTCAGGAGCATGCGGACCTTGACGCCGGTCGGGATGACGAGCGGCTTGTCGACGTCGAGCAGGTAGTTTTCGACGGTCGCCGGATCGATGCCGGATCCTTTCTGGCGCGCCACGTCGCTCTCACGCGCGAGTCGGCTGTAGAACTTCACGCCCGTTCCGAGATACTCGTACTGCCAGTACCACTGGTGGCCGGTGACCTTCACCGTAAGCCCCGAGCCGGAAGTGTCCTCTATCAGCACGAGCTTCTCGACCGACGGGATCGCCATGCCGATCAGGATCAGAACCGGAATGATGGTCCAGGCCGCCTCGAGGCACGCGTTGTGGAGCATCTTCTGGTCGGCGACCGCACCGCGCGACTTCCGGAACCGGACCATCGCGACGATCATCGCGCCGAACGTGACGAGCGCGATGGCGATGCAGATCCACACCATGATCATGTGCATGCCATAGATCTCGTGCGACAGCTCGCTGACGCCCTCCGGCATGTTCAGGAGGCTCCAGTCCGCACGCGCGGGAAGGGCGAGCGCTGCCAGGACGCCGGCAACAACGGGCCGCTTCAGATTGCGCATGACGATTGGCAACGGAACTCCCGGGGCGGCCCTTGGTACGCGGGCTCACGGCCCGCGCATCGTAAGGGACGGCTCTGCATGCCGCAACCCGATTTTTTCCTTTTATTCCAGAGAGATGCGACTGCCGAGCGTGGTTTCAGCAAGGCCGCAGCGCGAGCGCGCCTGAAAGCGTCACCGCTGCCTCTGCGACTGCAGGCAAAGGCATCCACGGGACTATGCCGAGGCATGGCGCGGCGAGCCTGAAAGCGAGCGTCGCCACGTTCTCTTCGTGCCGCGCGAATGCCGGATCGATGCCGTTGCCGACCCAGCCGGCGAGCAGGAGGCCGCGCGTCGCAATCGCTTCCGCCGTCAGCAGGGCGTGGTTGAGGCAACCGAGCCGCAGCCCGACAACCAGCAGCACTTCCATGCCAAGCAGGCCCGGCAGCTCGGCGCAGGAACGCCTTGCGTCGAGCGGTACCAGGAAACCGCCGGCGCCCTCGGCGAGCACGACATCGGCGGAAGCTGCAAGGCGCGCATGTGCCGCGATGATGCGGCTGGTGTCGATGGCGACGCCCGCTTCCGCGGCCGCGATGTGCGGTGCGATGGCGGGCGTGAACAGCCAGGGATTCACGGTCGCATAGGGATGGCGGATGCTCGATTCCGCCTGCAGCAACAAGGCATCTTCATTTGCCGGGCCTTCCGGGCCCGCGATGGCGCCCGCAGCAAGCGGCTTCATGCCGGCGACCGCGACGCCCGCTTCCCTGAGACGCCGGAGAAGTGCCGCGGTCACGAGCGTCTTGCCGACGCCCGTGTCCGTTCCGGTCACGAAGAATGATCTCGTCATTGCGGAGCCGTCCGGCGGCGAAGCGCCGACAGCGGAAAGGCAAACTCGCCGTCGCGCCCGCTTCGCTCGATGGCACCCCAGGCCTGTCCGAATACGACTTCGTAATTCGCCGGCAGCACGCCCTGCCTGCGAAATCCCTCATAGGCTTCCGTCACCGTGCGCAGGCGACCGCGGCCGGTGAGGCCACGGGGCCGGCCGGTGGCTGCATTTTGCGAGCCGATTGCCTTGAGGTCGCGCATCAACGCGGTGAGATCCGGATACGTCAGCGTGAAGCGGCAGACGTCGAGTACGGGCTCCGACAGGCCGGCGCGAATGAGTCCGTCGCCGATGTCGTGCATGTCGGTGAACGGGTGGACATGCACCGCGTCGTCGGCTTCACGCCATGCCGCGCGCAATTCGGCGAGCGTGTCGGGGCCGAAGGTCGTGAACGTCAGGAGGCCTCGCGGCCTGAGCACGCGCGCGATCTCCGTGAAGACCGCATCGAGATCCTCGCACCAGGAGAGCATCAGGTTGCAGAAGAGGAGATCGACGCTTGCATCGGGCAACGGAATCGCCTCCGCCTCCGCGCAGATCCATTCGATTCGCGACGCTCTGTCGCGGCGGCCGGCTTCGCGAAGCATTCCAGGCGAGCAGTCGAGTGCGAACACGCGGGCCTGCGTCCAGCGCGCGGCGAGCGCTGCCGCCCCGTGGCCCGTGCCGCAGCCGAGGTCGAGGATCGCCTCGGGCGTGAAGGCGATCCAGTCGAGCCGGTCGATCAGCTGCCGGCGCACGCGCTCCTGGAGCACGGCGGATCCATCGTAGGTTTCGCTCGCTGCTTCGAATTGGCGGCGGATGGCAGCGCGATCGAGAAGGGGCGGCCCCGAATGGAGCGGACGCTTCCCGCCGCTCATTCGGGCGAGACGATCTGTGCAAGCGAGGCAACAAGCGCCTCGACGTCCTTGTCGCGATGCGCAGCCGAAAGCGCCACCCGCAGGCGCGAAGTTCCGTCGGGAACCGTCGGCGGGCGGATCGCGGCGACGAAGAAGCCGCGTTCGAGCAACTCGCGGCTCGCCGCGACGGCTGCATCGGCACCACCGAGCAGGATGGGCTGGATCGGCGTCATCGAGTCCGCAAGCGGCAATCCCGCGGCGCTCGCCAGCGTGCGGAATCCTTGCGTGAGTGCGAGCACGCGCTCGCGGCGCCAGCTTTCCGAGATCGATACCGCGAGTGCCGCGCGCGTCGCCGCGGCGACCGCAGCCGGCAGCGCGGTCGTATAAATGTAGGTTCGCGCGCGCTGGATGAGGGTATCGATCAGGTCCTCGTCGCCCGCGACGAAGGCGCCGAAGCTGCCAAAACCCTTGCCGAGCGTGCCGACGAGCGCCGGCACATCCCTGACCGTGAGGCCGAAATGCTCGAGCGAGCCGCCACCGTTCCGTCCGATCACGCCGAGTCCGTGCGCGTCGTCGACGGCCAGGAAGGCGCCGTGGCGCGCGCAGGCGGCGGCAAGCGCAGGCAAAGGCGCGAGATCGCCATCCATGCTGAAGACGCCGTCCGTCAATACGAGCGCCGGGCCCGAATCGAGCGCGGCGAGCTGGCGCTCGAGCGCCGCGGCATCGCCGTGCGGGTAATGATGAACGAGGGCGCGCGACATGCGGCCGGCGTCGATCAGCGACGCATGATTGAGGCGATCGCCGAAGACGGTGCCGCCCTTCCTCACGAGTGCGGACGCGAGACCGAGGTTCGCCATGTAGCCGGTCGAGAACAGGATGGCGCGCGCGCGTCTGGTGAAGGCCGCGAGTTCCTCCTCGAGGGCTGCGTGCTCGGTCTGGTGCCCCGTGATGAGATGCGAGGCGCGGGCGCCGACGCCGTGGACGCGCGCGGCCTCGATGAAGGCCGCGGGCACGCGCGGATGCGCGGACAGGCCGAGGTAGTCGTTGCTGCAGAAGTCCACACATGGGTGGCCATCGAGCTCGATGTCGGCCGTGTCGTGCGAGAGGCGCCGCACCGTGCGCCGCCGCCTGCGGAGGCCACGGGCATCCAGATCCGCGAGCACTGGCTCAAAGGCAATCGGCGCGACGGACACCGAGTTCAGACCTCCGCGGCGGCGGGCTCCGGCCGAATGCCGAGCCGGCCGAACAGGGCGTGGTCGCTTGCCGTGTCGGGATTGCCGGTGGTCAGGAGCTTCTCGCCGTAGAAAATCGAGTTCGCGCCCGCGAGGAAACACAGCGCCTGCATCTCGTCGCTCATCTGCGTGCGGCCGGCGGAGAGCCGGACATGCGAGCGCGGCATCAGGATGCGCGCGAGTGCGACGATGCGGACAAAGTCGATCGGGTCGAGCGCGGGCGTGCCGGCGAGCGGCGTGCCCTCGTCCTGCACGAGGTTGTTGATCGGGACGCTCTCGGGATGCGGATCGAGCGTCGCGAGCGTGTGCAGGATGGCCATGCGGTCGTCCGCCTGCTCGCCCATGCCGAGGATTCCGCCGCAGCAGA
>CAYPQX010000117.1:0-6117 GCA_964412975.1 uncultured Steroidobacteraceae bacterium | reverse complement strand
TGCTCCGCAAGAAGGTGCGCCCCGGCGCGCTCGCGGCACGGATCGCCGGCGATCGTTTCGCGGTGTTTCTCCCGGACTGCACACTGGAGTTCGCGCAGCAGATCGGCGAGCTGCTGCGCCGCCAGTGCGCCGAACTCACGTATGCGCGCGGCGACGGCACCGTCCAGGTTTCAGTCAGCGTCGGTGCGGCGGAGCTTCCAGAAGAATCGCAACACCGGCTGGCGCACGGGCTCGCGAACGCCGAGATTGCCTGCAAGGCGGCGAAGGACCGCGGGCGCGACCGCGTCGAGATCTTTCAGGACGCGGATTTGAGCATCATTCGCCGGAGCACCGACATCATCGTCGTCCAGGCATTGCACGAAGCGCTTGCCGCCGACCGCTTCGCGCTCTTCGCGCAGCCGATCCTGCCGCTTTGCGCGGACCGTTCCGAGCCGCACTTCGAGTTCCTGCTGCGCATGGTCAGTGAGAACAGCGAACTGCTGCCACCGGAGAAGTTCCTGTCGGCGGCGGAACGGTACCAGCTCCTGCCGGCCATCGATCGCTGGGTGGTCAAGAACGCGCTCGCGGCCCTCGCGGAACATTCGAGCACGCTCGCCGGCCGCGGGATGCGCTTTTCCATCAACATCTCCGGCGCCTCGATCGCGTCCGAGGAGTTCCACGAATACCTGGAGAGCGCGATCATGGAATCCGGCGTGCCGCCCGAGTCGCTCTGCTTCGAGTTGACAGAGACTTCCGCGGTATCGAACCTGGCCCGCGCGGACCGCCTGATGCAGAGGCTGCGCACACTCGGCTGCATCTTCGCGCTCGACGACTTTGGGACGGGACTCTCCTCGCTCGTCTATCTCAAGTCGCTGCCGGTCTCCGTGCTCAAGATCGACGGGGCTTTCGTGCGGGACGCCGGAACGAATCAGCGCACCGAGGCCATGGTCCGCGCAATCGCCCAGCTTGCGCACACGATGGGCATGGAAACGGTCGCCGAGTACGTGGAGACGGACGAGCTGCGCACGCGCATGACGGCCCTCGGCGTGGACTACGGCCAGGGATTCGCCATCGGGCGCCCGGTGCCGATCGATGAGATCCTTGGCGATCTCGCCCTTTACGAAGCGATGGCCCAGCAGGAACCCGCAACCGCCTGAGTAGGTGGGTAGATGCCGGGCCCCGGCGGGCGCGAGTACCATAACCACATGAGGCAGCCGAAACCGACGGTACTGGTCGCCCTGCTGGGTTGCTTGGCGGGCGTCGCGCTCACCGTCGGGACCCTCTGGTTCGCGCGCTACGGCCGCGACGTCCCGGACATCGCGCCGAAGGACGAGCGCCTCTTCGCCGAGGTCCTCGGCCTGATCCACGAGGATTATGTCGACCGGACCGACAACCACCAGTTGATGTCCAATGCGATCCGCGGGATGGTGGGCGAGCTCGACCCGCATTCGGCCTTCATGGATGCGGAGGAGCTCGAGGACCTCAGGATCGCGACCGAGGGCAACTACTCCGGCATCGGCGTCGAGGTCGCTCTGGAATCCGGCGTCCTCTCCGTCATCGCGCCGATCGACGGCTCTCCGGCCGCCCGCGCGGGAATCCGCCCCGGCGACGTGATCCTGGGGATCAACGGCCGCGCGATCGGGAACGGGCGACTCGCTGACGCGATCGCGAGCATACGCGGCGAGCCTGGCACCGTCGTCAATCTGAGCATCGGCCGGCAATCGGCGCCGCAGCCGCTCGAGTTCGCGATCGAGCGCGCGCTCGTTTCCGTTCAATCCGTGCGCCACGAAATGCTGGAACCGGGCTACGGTTACCTGCGCATCTCGCAGTTCAGCGAAACCACCGGGCCGGATACCAGCGCCGCGATCCGCTCGATGGAGCAGAAGGCGGGCGGCAGGCTGCGAGGCATCGTGCTCGACCTTCGAAACAACCCTGGCGGCGTACTGGACGCGGCGGTCGAGGTCTCGGACGCGTTCCTGGAAGAGGGTGTGATCGTCTCGGCCGAAGGCCGCTCCGAGGAATCGCGTTTCCGCATGGAGGCGATGGCCGGCGATTTGTCGCGCGGCACGCCGATCGCGGTGCTCATCAATGAAGGCTCCGCTTCCGCCGCCGAGATCGTCGCCGGGGCGCTGCGCGACAATGGACGCGCAAAACTCCTCGGGCGGCGCACCTTCGGCAAGGGCTCGGTTCAGACCGTCATGCCGCTCGAGGACGGCCAGGCACTCAAGCTCACGACATCGCGCTACTTCACGCCGTCCGGTGTCTCGATCCACGAACGCGGACTCGAGCCGGACCTTCCGCTGCCCGAGCGGCCGGCGGCCGCGCTCGAAGGCGAAAAACCGCTCGTCGAGCGCGACCTCGACGTCCGCGACGCGATCGCCTGGCTCAAGACGGGCAACAGCGCCCTCGTGGCGGCGCAGGCCGTGCCGGAAGGCGGCTAGGGTCGGCATGAAGCGCGTGCTCGTGCCGCTGGCCGAGGGCTTCGAGGAGCTCGAGGCGGTCACCATCATCGACGTGCTGCGCCGCGCCGGCATTGATGTCGTTGTCGCATCGCTCGCCTCGAGCCCTGTCACCGGCGCTCACGGCATCCGGCTTTCGGCCGACACGCCGCTCGGTGCGCTCGCAGAACAGGAATTCGACATGATCGCCCTGCCGGGCGGCATGCCGGGCGCGGAACACCTGAAGAAAGACGCGCGTGTCGCGGAAATCATCCGGCGCCTGCACGAAAAGGGCCGGCCGGTCGCCGCGATCTGCGCGGCGCCGATGGTGCTCGCCGCAGCAGGCGTGCTCGACGGTCGGCGCGCGACCAGCTATCCGGGCTTCCTGAAGGGTGCGGGCGATACGACCGTCGTCGGCGACGCGGTGGTCGTCGATCGCGGTGTCATCACCTCGCGCGGTCCCGGCACGGCGCTCGATTTCGCACTGACCCTCGTTGAGGAACTCGAGGGTCCTGCTGCGCGGGAGGCGATCGAATCGCGCCTCGAGCGCGAGAAGGCGGTGCCGGCATGACCGAGGCGGCCGAAACACCGGAAGAGGCCGAGCCGGCGCCGCATACCCGCCGCGAAATCGTGCAACAGGACGAACACGCGAGCATCGTGAAGAGCCTCACGCGCATCGACTGGCTCGTGCTCCTGGTCGTCGCACTCTACACGCTGGTGCTGCGCGCACCGCAGGCGTCGCCGCGGCTCCTGTACGCGGCGATGGCCGCCTATACCCTCTTCGTCGTCGCGTTCCGCTGGCGCGGATTCCCGGTGAAGGACACAGGCGCCCGCATCGCCCTCGGCGCGGCCGCGATGGTTGCGTTCATCACGGTGGTCGCGATTCCGACGGGCGGGTCCGCGAGCCCGATGGTCAACCTGTACCTTCTGCCGATCATCGTGGTCGCGATGACGCTCGCGCGGCGTGGGGCCTTCGTGATCTTCATGGGCGTCGCGCTCGCCTGGCTCTCGCTCGTCGCGGGCGAGAGCCCGCCGCCCCCGACGGCCGAGCTCCTGGCGCGGCTTTTCGGCGAACTGGGTCCCTATGCCCTCGTCGCCTACCTGACGCAGGCGCTGGCAGGCACGATCATGACCGCGCGCCGGCGCATCGAGGAGATGGCCGAGCGCGACAGCCTGACGGGCATGCTGAACCTGCGCACGTTCAAGGCGATCCTGACTCGCGAGCACGGGCTCCGCGCGCGCAGCGGGCGCGGCGGTTATGCGATCGTCATCGTGGACATGGACGACCTGAAGGCGATCAATGACGAGCATGGCCACCAGACGGGCAACCGCGCCATCACGGCAGTTGCGGGCGCAATCCAGCGCGCGATACGCACGACCGATATGGCTGCCCGCTACGGCGGCGACGAGTTCGTCGTGTTCCTGCCGGAGGCGACGCCCGAAGTCGCGGAGACGGTCGCACAGCGCGTTCGCAACCACGTCTACCGCAGCCTGTTTCCGGTCGGCGAGCGGCTGCAACGCACGACGGTGAGCGTGGGAACCGCGACTTATCCGCGGGACGGCGCGCAGCACGACGACGTTGTTTCTGCGGCGGATGTGCGCATGCAGCGCGATCGCGAGCTGCGGCAGTCCGGTGACGCGGCGACATGAGGCGCCAGGCTCGCGGCTACATGCAGGGATTCGAGACGGCGGCAAGCGCAGCCACGATCTGGCGCGCCCTGACGGAACCTGCGTCGCTCCTGCTCTGGTACGCGTCAGAGGCAATCGTGGAGCCGCAGAATGGCGGCCGCTATGCGACGGTTTCGCGCCTCTTCGGGCGGCGCGAAGCCCGGATCGAACGCTTCGATCCCGGCGCCCGGCTCCAGCTCATGTACGAGCCGACCGCCGACTGGCCGCCGCTGCCGGACAGCGCGCTGGTGGAGGATTTCATCATCGATGAGAAGAAGGGGCAGAGAATGGTGCGCGTGATGGGCTCCGGGGTTCCGCCGGACGAGGAGTGGGCGAAGACGCTGGTGCGGCTGCGCACCGGTTGGGCGCTCGCCTTAGCGCAGTTGCAGATAAGGTTGCGCGAAGGCTCCATCGGCGAGCCGCCGGCATGAGGCGCGCGCTCGCATGGGCGTTTTCGTTTCTGCCGGCGGTCGCGGCGAATGCCGCGGCCCTCGTCCTCGCGGGCGGAACGGTCATCGACGGCTACGGCAATGCGCCGATTCAGGACGGCATCGTCGTCATCGAGAACGACCGCATCCTGGCGGTCGGCGGGGTCGGCCAGGTCGTCGTGCCGGAAGGCGCGGAAGTCATCTCGACCGAGGGCATGACGGTGCTGCCGGGCCTCTGGGACATGCAGGTCCACCTGATGCGGCTCGGCCACGGCGACACCGGGCGATGGAACGAAACCTACGGCCCGCTCGCCGAGCGCGTCGTGATGCCGATCGCGGCGCGGCAGTTGCTGAAGGCGGGCGTCACGAGTGCGCGCGACGTTGCAGCGCCGCTCGAAGCCGCGGTGCGGGTCCGCGGTCGCGTTCGCGAACGGCTGGTCGACGGCCCGAATCTCTTCATCTCGGGCCCGGTGCTCCGCAAGCTCGCAACGGCCGGCACCGGCGAGTGGCAGTGGGAAGTGAGCGGTGCCGACGACGTGCGCACCAAAGTACAAAGGCTCGCGAACGCCGGCATCGACTACGTGCTGCTCGGGGATGTCGAGATGTGGACCGCGGAAGAGCTCGAGGCCGCGGTCTCGGAGTCGCGGATCCGCGGGCTTCCGATTCATGCCTTCGCGGAACGGCCGGCCGACGTCGTGCGCGGCGCGGCCGCCCAGTTCGATGGCTTCCTCGGCACCGATATGGGTGCAGGGCCCTTTCCGGCGGAGGTTGTGCAGGCGCTCTCGGGACGCCTCTCCCAGGCCGGCGCGCGTCCTATCGCATGGACGCCCGCGATCTCGGCGCTGCTCAATTTCGAGTTGCTCCGCGCCAACGACGAAGCGCTCGACGATCCGGCGGCGACCGCAGGGCTTCCCGAGCTCGTCGCCACCGACATCCGGGGATCGCTCGTGAGCCTCGATCGCATTGCGGCGGCGGAGTTGTCGGCGGCGAAGGCCACGTCGCTCTGCGACAAGATCCACCAGCTCGACGAGGCGAAGGTCCTGCTGCTCCTCGGTTCGGATGCAGGCAGCCCGGCCCACCTGCACTCGCGTGCAACCTGGCAGGAAATCGATTTCTGGGTGCGGCAGTGCGGAATCCCGGCACTCCGTGCCATTCGTGCGGCGACCCACGATGCGGCGACTGCGATGGGCGTGGGGCACGAATCCGGCGCAATTTCGCCGGGCAAGATCGCCGACATCATTGCCGTCCGGGGCGACGTGCTCCGAAACCCGGCGCTGCTGGAATCCGTCGATATTGTCATCAAGCGCGGACGTCGCGTACGCTGACCACATGGCCTACTTCATCATTCGAGTGCTGATCGCCGCGCTTGGCCTCTGGCTCGCGACCGAATGGGTCGAAGGAATCAATGTGACGAGCGCCAGCACGCTGATCCTCGCGGCGCTCCTGCTCGGCGTGGTGAACGCCATCGTCAAGCCGATCGTCGTCATCCTGACGCTTCCATTCACGCTCGTGACGCTCGGCCTGTTTCTGCTCGTGATCAATGCCGCGATGCTGGGCCTCGTGGCCGCCTTCCTTCCGGGCTTTGGCATCAGCGGCTTCTGGCC
>CAYPQX010000116.1:0-10634 GCA_964412975.1 uncultured Steroidobacteraceae bacterium | reverse complement strand
CGTGGCGCGCCTTTCCGGCCTGCCTGTCATGGTGCTCGGGCAGCAGAAGGGGCGGGACACCAAGGAACGCGTGCGCCGCAACTACGGCATGCCGAAGCCCGAAGGCTACCGGAAAGCGCGCCGGCTGATGCTGACCGCGGAACGCTTCAGCCTGCCGCTCGTCACCTTGATCGACACCCCCGGCGCGTATCCGGGCGTCGGTTCGGAGGAGCGCAACCAGAGTGAAGCAATCGCCCGCAACCTTTTCGACATGTCGCAGCTCTCGGTTCCGATCGTCAGCTGCGTTATCGGCGAAGGCGGCTCGGGCGGTGCGCTCGCAATCGGCGTCTGCGACCGCCTGCTGATGCTTCAGTACAGCATCTACTCGGTCATCTCGCCGGAAGGCTGCGCGTCCATCCTCTGGAAGAGCGCGGACCGCCGCGAGCTTGCCGCCGAGGCCATGGGCATCACGGCGACGCGCCTGTCGCAACTCGACCTGATCGACGAAGTGATTCCGGAGCCGCTCGGCGGCGCGCATCGCGAGCCGCAAACGATGGCGGAGCGCCTGCGCGATTCTCTGACGCGCCACCTCGAGTCGCTCGTGGCGCTGCCGGCCAAACAGCTCCTGGCCGATCGACAGCGGCGCCTGCGCGGTTTCGGGGTCTACGGCGGAGCCTGACGTGCAGTTCGGCGCGGAACGCCTCGGGCGCGCACTGACGGCGATCGATCCCGAGTGGCCGGCAGCGGAATTCTGCCTCGCGTTCTCCGGCGGACTCGATTCGACCGTGCTTCTGTACGCGATGGCAGAACTTGCCGCAGTCCGGGCGCTGACGCTTCGCGCCGTCCACGTCGACCATGGCCTGCAGCCGGAATCCCGCCACTGGGCGGATGCCTGCCGGGCGACAGGCCGGTCGGCCGGCGTGCCGGTCGAGGTGCTCGCGCTGCGGTGCAAGCTGCCTGCGGGCGAGAGCGTCGAGGCCGCGGCGCGCGATGCGCGTTACGCCGCGCTCGCCCGTCAGCTGAAACCGGGCGAATGGCTCCTCACGGCACACCATCGCGACGACCAGCTCGAAACGGTTCTGATCCAGTTGCTGCGCGGTGCCGGAGTGCCCGGGCTTGCGGCCATGCCGGCGCGCGCGTGTTTCGGCGCGGGCTTTCACGCCCGGCCGCTGCTCGGATTCGATCGGGCCGACCTCGCGGATTACGCCCGGCGTCGCGGTCTGGCATGGATCGAGGATCCGATGAACGATGAGAGCCGTTTCGATCGCGCATGGCTGCGGAGCCGCATCCTGCCCGCCTTGCGCCAGCGCTGGCCCGCCGCCGGGGCGACCGTGGCGCGAAGCGCGGCGCACCTCGCGCAGGCTTCGCGCCTGCTCGCGGAGATGGCGGCGACCGATGCGGCCGGCATCGTCGACGACGGGCGGCTTTCGATCGACGGCCTCGCCCGTTTGTCACCGGACCGCCAGGTCAACCTGCTGCGCTGGTGGCTGCGCTCCTCGGGGCTGCGGCCGCCGCCGGCCGGCCGACTCAGGGCGGCACTGCAGGCATTTCTCGAGGCACGGCGCGATGGCGCTCCCTGCCTGTGCTGGGGCGACGGCGAACTACGTCGTTACCGCGGCCGGCTCTACGCCCTGCCACCGCTCGTTCACCCGCCGATGCCTGCGCCGGCCGCAAGCGCGGAAGCGCTGCTCGAACTCGGGCCGGGTCTCGGCCGCTTCGGCCTGGTCGCGAGCGAGGAGGGTGGGCTCTGCGCGCGGCGTGCGGCGAGCGCTGCATTCCGGTTTCGTGCCGGCGGCGAGAGCCTGCGGCCGCATCCGGACCGCCCGCGCAAGCGCCTCAAGGATCTCTGCCAGGAATCGGGAATCGTGCCCTGGATGCGCGATCGCCTGCCGCTCGTCTACGTGGAAGACCGGCTCGCAGCCGTCGGCGACTTGTGGATCGACGCGGAGTTCGCCGTGCCGCCGGGGCTGCCTGCCCTGAAACCCGTCTGGGCCGGGCGGCCCCGGATCTTCTAGGGATTCAGCGCCAGCATTCCGCCGTGTTGTCGGCGCCGCCTGCGTCGGTCGCAGTGCGGACGCCGCGGTCGGTCACACGGAAGCTGCGGCATTCCGTGTCCTGGAACTGGTTCTGGCCCGCGGTAGCCGTCGCCGACACCGTGAAGCCGATTGCGTCGGCGGCGACGATCGCGAGCGTGTACCAGCCGTTCTGGCTCGCGGCCGCGGTCTGCACCTGGCCGGCTGCGCAGTTGGTCGCGCCGGCGATCGCGGTCCCGTAGGTATTGCACTGCAGGTAGTGTTTTTCCTGGGCCGTTGCGAGCGCGAGCAGCGCGTCCTTTGCATCCGAACGCTGGCTGCGGAGCACGTAATTCCGGTAGGACGGAATGGCAACCGCGGCCAGGATTCCGACGATGATCATGACGATGACCAGTTCGATCAGGGTCACGCCGCGCTGTTTCTGAATTACTGTCATGTGCTTGCTCCGGCCAGTGCCCGGCCGCTCGTGCGGCCGGGCAGCTTTGCCATCAGTTCACGCCGGTCTGGCGCCAGAAGGTCCGGACCGGGGCGAGGTTGACGCCGACGCCGCAGTTCTCGAGACCGACCAGGCACACCGGGTCGGGCCGGCATTCCTCGCCGACGCAGGTCGTCGGGTTGTCCGGGCTCGGGAAGAGCCAGACCACTTCCGGCGCGATGCCGCCCTGGGCGAGTTCCGTATCGCGATCGTCCACGGAATCCGGCGGGTCCGTCGGGTTCTCGCGGTCGAAGACCGGCGCACCGGTATAGGCGCTGATCGTGTACAGCCGGTTCGTGCCGACGCCCGGCGCGCAGCTCGCACTTATGATTGTCGAGTCCGAGTTCGGCTCGTAGGTCGTGAACTGGATCATGCTCTCGATCGTGCGCGCCTCCGCGAGCGACTTCTCGCCGGTGAAGCCCGCACTCGGGCGGCGCAGATCCAGCCGCCAGCCGGACGCACCCGGCGGAATCGTCGGTGCGATGTCGGTCGTGATGTCGATCAGGTTCACGTCCGCCTCGGTGATGACCGTGGCCGCGTCGTACTGGGCCTGGGTCAGGCGCGCGAACGGCAGGTGATCGCGCAGGCTGTAGAAGCGGTCCTGGGTCTCGATGTTGAGCGGATGTCCCCGGTATCCGGATCCAAGGGCGACATTGAGCCAGGTCTTGCCGCCCTGGGCGAGGAAGGCCACGTCCGGCGCGCTGTAGAAGCGGCGCGTCGTCTCCACCGGGTGTGACGCCAGATGGGCGTTGCCGAGTGACGCCATGACGCCGCCCGTCACGAGGTTCGGGCGTGTCTGGCCGTTGTGGATGTCGAAGCGCCACACGCGCCCGGCCATGTCCGCCGCATACATGCGGTCCGCAAAGCCGTCGCCCGAGAGGTCGAAGACGCGGATGTCGGCCGGGATGCTATGTGTCATCGACGCATGGCCCAGGTCGGCGCCGGTGTCCGCGGCCGGGCCCGCGTACCACAACACGTCGCCGGAAAGGGCGTCCACCATGAAGATCTGGTTGCCCGAGGCGTTCGAGGCGACGAAGCCGCCGTTGTCCTCGACCGTGTCGTAGCCGCCGCCGAACACGAGCACCTGCTGCAGGGTGTTCTGCGTGGCGCCGCTGATGTTGACCTTCGCAACTGCCGGGGTCGACCAGCTCTGCCCGCCGCCGGTCAGGCGCTTGCTGCCCGCCTCGTTGGGCCCGATCTTGAACAGGAGCGTCGGCGCATTGCGGTTGGTCACGTCCAGGCCGAAATAGTCGCCGCCGCCGCGGCGCATGCCGAAGTAGATCAGCACGCGTTCGCCGAGCGAGGGCTCAATCACGCCGTTGTCGTTGATTTCATTCCGGATGATGCGGATGTTGCCGTCGAGGCCGTACTCGCGATCCGTGACCGCCTCGTTGACGTACAGGTCGCGGGCGCGGGCGAGCAGCTGCTGCGGCATGAAGGCCCAGAGTTCGTCGCCGTCCACGGCGTCGATGGCGTGCAGGTAGCCCTCGTTCGTCACCGCGTACACGACGCCGTCCGCCGGGTCGGGACTCGCGAGCGTGCCGCCGTAGATTACGGTCGCGGGCCGGCCATTCATCGGGTCGCCCATCGCGTTGCGTGCATCGGTCGTCAGGCCGTCGCCGTCGGCGTCCGAGATGTCGGTGCCGCGCATCCAGCCGATGAGGGCGTCGCGGCCCGGCGCCTCGGCTGCGCCGAGGCCGAGGGTTGCGGTCGTGATCGCGCCATTCGCGGTATCAACCGCATTGCCCGCCGCAGTCAGAGGCAGGAGCGTGTTGATGTCGCTGTAGACATTGCGCAAGCCGGGATCCGGCAATTCGTTGGCCGCACCGCCGACACTCACGTTGTCGCCGTCGACGCCGGCGCTCCAGAAGCTCCGCGCCGTGTTCTTGAAGAAGCCGGTCGTCACATCGACCGCCGGGGTGCCGGTGACGTCCTCGATCACGCCGGTCGGATCCAGGTTGTACTTCTTGATGTTGCCTTCCCAGGAATACGTCTCGCTGGGGCGGAACACGGTCACGTAGAGGTCGTTCAGGTTCTGCGTGCGGTTGAAAGCGTTGACCGACACCGCCGGGGCCGTGAACGACGTGTTGAACGCGAGGATGTCGCGCGTGATGTTCGTCAGAACGGTGGTGAGCGTCGCGGTGTCCTTCGCTTCGTAGAACACGCCGCCCGCGCCCGCCGCGGTATTCCGGAGCGCCGCCGAGCCGCTGACCTCGGGGCCGAAGCCGATCGTGTAGGTCGTGGCGTTCTGGGTGGCCAACAGCGAGGGCCGGAGGTCGTTCTCGTACATGTACGCCGCGATTTCTTCCAGGCAGCGGCCGCTGCCCGTGCCGGCGCAGTTACCGCCGATCAAGCCCTGGATCTCGGGGTCAGCCGAGGTGTCGGCGGTTGGGATACCGTCAGTCAGCAGCACGATGAAGTTGCGCTGGCAGGAGATCGTGAGGGGGCTGTTGTAGACGCCGGTGTTGGGCGAGGACTGGCGCGAGGCCGCGACACTCGGGTACGAGCCGCCGCTGCCCGGGTGCTTGCGCGAGTTCAAGCCGTAATCGACGGCACTGCCGCTCAGGTACAGATAGGCCTCGTACATCGCCTCGGACAGCGGCGTGCAGCCATCGGCATTGAGCGCAGCGATGTCGGATACGAGTCCGGCGCGGTTTGCTGCAACCGGGCCCACGGCGCGCAGCACCATGCCGCCTTCCGAAGTCAGCGTGTTGCTGCAACCGTTGTTCGTGTTGTTGCTGAACTGCATCAACCCGACGTTGACCGCATCGTCGACGGCCAGCGAATTGATGGTCTGGGTCGCGACCTGCTGGACGATCTCGAGGCGTGTCTGCGTGATCGTTCCGCCGCTGTTGAGCCAGTTGATGTAGTTGCCGGAGTAGAACACGTAACCCTGGTTGGCGCCGTTCTGGGTCCAGGTAATCTGTGCGGTCGAAGTTGCGGTCCAGGGGCCGTTACTGCCGTCACGGGCCCATAGCCGCGTCAGGTTCACGCCATTGCCATGGATGCCGGCATCGGCACGGCATTCGACCCACACCGAGTTGCCGGTGCCGCCGTTGATGCCGCGCCAGCGGCTGTTGCGCCACTGGGCTGCTCGGTCGGCCACGTAGTAGCCGGCGAGCGCCATGTTGGTGAGCGCCGCATTGCACTTGAACGCGGCGAGTGGAACCGAGTTGCTGTTGGTGCAGGCAGGCGGGGCGCTCGTGTTCGAGCCAACCCCGAAATAGACGCGGTCGTCGGCGCAGGAACCCGAAAAGTCCACGGCCGGGTTGAACGGCACCTGGGTCGTCGTGTTGGTGCTCATGCTGCCTGAGGTGTCGATGATGAACAGGATGTTCGGCCGCTCGTTCGAGACGGTGTTGCCGGTGCCGACGAAGATTTCGGCCTCGTCGGCCGTGGCGGCACAACCAAGCGCGGTCAATGCGACGGCGCCGGCCAGGTTGAGAAGACGCGTGGCTGTCTTGTTCATGTCAGTACACTCACTGGACGCCGCCGGCTGCGGCAAGGCGCAGGCGGCTCAACGTCCGGCTCTTGGGTTCGTAGAAGAGATCGAGGCGCAGGTCGCCCTCGGCGGCGGCTTCGCGCAGCTTCGTATAGGAGACCTGCTCCTTACCGATGAAATAGCGGGTCTTGGCGTCGAATCGCAGGCGGAGTGCCGGGCAGCCGGTGCAGGGGCTGGCCGACAGGGTGCCTCCCGCGACCCCGGGCAAGCTGACCTCGCGCGTGCCCGATTCGAGGCATTCCTCGATGGCCTGGAGTGACGGCGCAGCACCCGCGGCGGTGGCGAACGCCAGCGCCACGAGGGTCGCGGCAAGCCAGCGGCCGTGACGGCCCTCGCCGGGCGCCGTTGGCCGATTCTGCAGTTCGATGTCGGAATTCTTCATGTGACTCTCTCCGCGGTGCGTCAGCTGCCAGGACCGACGACGTAAAAGCTTTGCGTGTGCTGGGCGGCCGCATTGTCGGGTCCGGTGCCTGCCGCATCGACCTGGAAGTGGTAAGTCTGGAACGCAGTACCGATGCTGTAGCCCGTCATGCCCGTGCCCAGCGGTGCGGCGCCGACGAAGGCCATCTGGTAGGAATAGGTGTCTCCGGGCGCGTTCGGAACGGCGATGGTCGCCTGATTGAAAACGGCGCTCGTGCTCAGGACCGGATTCGCGAGCGCATCCTCGATCGCGACTTCCGCGGCCTGGAAGGCGCGTTCCTGGCTCTGTGTGTTGCGGACCATGCGCAATTCCATGGTCGACGTGAAGACGCCCGACACCGCGAGGATCGTCAGCACGAGCAGCAGGATGAGACCGATGACGAGGGCTGCACCTTGCTGCCGGCCGGGGAGGGATGTCATGCCGTTCATCGCCGTGTATTCCTGAGCGCAATCGTCTTGCTGACGAGGACCCGGCGGAACGAATCCGCGGGCGTATAAGCCGCGCCGCCGACCCGGCTGGCATAGGTGTAGGTTCGGCCATCGGTGAATCCGGATTCCTGCTGTTCAGCGCGTACGAGCAGCCACACGCGAACCGCGACGATCTGATCCCCGGCGGGAATCGCCGTATTCGGCTGCACGAAGTAGTCCGCGTTCTGATCGTTGTTGAAGTCCGCGCCGTACTCGACCTGGAGGTCCTCGACGCCCGGCACGATCTGCAGGTCCGTAATTGCCGGCGCGCCACCGGCGACGTCGAGCTGCTTGCGGCGCAGCGACGGGGTACCCGCCCGCTCGTTTGAATCCTGGTCCACGTAATAACCGTTCACGACCAGCGCGCGCGTCTCGGACAGCGGCGGCAGGTAGCCGGCCGGCACCGTTGCGCTCGAGAAGAGCGAGCCCTGGACACGGCTGGTCTGCAGCTTGATCTGGCCAGCGCTCGCGCCGAGGGCGCCGACTGCGATGAGCTGCGTCGACGCACGGCGAATCGTCAGCTGGTCCGAACCGGGCACGGCCGTGCCGAAGGCCGCGCAGGTATAGCCGTAGGCGTCATTGTTGGCCTCGACGTAGGCAGGCAGCTTGACCGCCCACATCGCGCCGCACTGGTTGATCGTGCCGGCGAAACCCGAAAGTTCCGCGGGCAGGGAATAAGTCGGGTCGACGTCCGGCCAGCTCGCAAGATTGAGCGCCGGGCCGTTTTCGATCAGGTCGGCGCGGCTCATCATGCCCCAGTAATTCGCCATGCGCAGATCGGCCTCGATCGTGCCCATGGCATAGCGCGCCGTCTCCTGGAGGCGCGCGGCCGCGTCATTGGTCCGATAAAGGTCACGGGTCTTGCCGAATACCGTGATCGCGCCGGCGAGCAGGAAGGTGCCGATGGCCATCGCGACCATCAACTCGACGAGGCTCAGGCCCTGCTGTGATCGGCGAGTCTGCATGCGTGACTTCTTCATGTGGCGAACGCGATCTGGAAGGTAATGGGTGCCACTTCTCCGACCTCGGCCCACTGCACCGTGACCACATAATTGGTGGGCTCGCCGGCGGCGACAGGCAGGGTGACGGCCACCTGTCCCTGGCCGTTCGGCAGGAGCTGCGCGACCGTCGCCTTCCAGCGCGAGAGGTCGGTGGCCGCCAGGTCGGCGTCCGAGCAGCCGCCGGTGGTATCACAGGCGGGAACTGCAACCTCGGCATCGGCGAACAGCGTGCCGTAGGCAGCCTGCGCCGTACGATTCATGCGGATCCGGTCGGCGAGATCGGCCGCAAGCGTGATGGCCTGTGTACGATAGATCGCGGTGCGGCCGGCCTGCAGGCTGTTGAGATAAAGCGCCGCGATTCCGAGCAGGCCGATCGCGAGCACGACGAGGGCGACGAGCACCTCGACCATCGTGAAGCCCGACTGGTCCGGGCGGCCGAATGCCTGAATGCGGTCCATGCGCGTTTCCATGACTCAGTTCGCCTCGCAACCGCCGACGTCAGCGCCGATCGTGTCCAGGAGATCCTGGATCTCGTCCATGTTTCGCGTCACGCCGGCGCGTCCCGTGACCGCGACCAGGATGCCGCGCGCCTACGAGAGCTCGCCTCCGGTCGGCGTGTTGCCGCGCTCATCTCAGAGCACGAGCTGGGACGCGATCGGGTTCTGCGCGAAGCCGTTCAGCAGGTAGGTGACGGCGAACGGGTCTACGGACGACCGTGCCGTGATCAGGTCATTGATCGGTTCGTGCTGCATCAGCACCACTTCGCCCGCATCGCGCTGGCCGCTCTGGTTCGTGTCCACGAAGGCGATCCAGCCCGTCAGCAGGGGCGAAGCGGCGCAGGTGGGGTTGAGATCCGTCACCGCGCTCGCGCTCGTGCAGAGCGTCACCGGCAGGCGCCGCTTGATGGCCTCCGAACGGGTGAAGTGCAGGCCGGCCATCACGTCGTTGGCAGCGCTCGTAATGCGTGAATTCCGGATGAAGTTGCCCATCGCCGGGACGGCAATGGCGAGCAGCACGCTCGAGATCGCGACCACCAGCATCAGTTCGAGCAGCGTAAAACCGGGTTGGGCTCGTTTCATGGGTTGCACTATAAGGAGGGCGGGTGCGGCCCAAGCGGGCGCTCCGACAGGCGCTTTCGGCGTGGCGACGAACGGCAGAAACCGCGGTCATGCCGTCCACTTATGTCTGGCATCGCGTGAACTGCTTCACATTTCTGCTGGCACCGGAGGTCCCGCTCAACTAGACTGAACTCCCGTCGTTTTGCACCGACGGCGGGGTCCCAGATGACGCGATTCGTGTTCGTGACCGGTGGCGTGGTTTCCTCCCTGGGGAAAGGCCTCGCGTCGGCCAGCCTCGGCGCGATTCTCGAGGCCCGCGGGCTCAAGGTCCGCATGGTCAAGCTCGACCCCTATATCAATGTGGACCCGGGCACGATGAGCCCGTTCCAGCACGGGGAGGTCTTCGTCACCGAGGACGGGACGGAAACCGATCTGGACCTCGGGCACTACGAGCGCTTCGTGCGGACCACGACCGGTCGCAACAGCAATTTCACGACCGGGCGCATCTACGAGCGCGTGATCGCGCGCGAGCGGCGCGGCGACTACCTCGGTGCGACGGTGCAGGTCATCCCGCATATTACGGACGAGATCCGCCGGAGCATCATGCTTGGGGCGGGGGATGCCGACGTCTGCATGGTCGAGATAGGCGGTACGGTCGGCGACATCGAGTCGCTGCCTTTTCTCGAAGCCATCCGGCAGATGGCTGTCGAACTCGGCCGTGGCCATTGCGTTTACATCCACTTGACGCTGGTACCGATCGTCGGCGGCTCCGGCGAGATCAAGACCAAGCCGACGCAGCATTCCGTCAAGGAGCTGCGCGGTATCGGCATCCAGCCCGACGTGCTCCTGTGCCGCTGCCGCGATCCGTTGCCGGAAGAGCAGCGCCGGAAGATCGCGCTCTTCACCAATGTCGAGGAACGGGCGGTGATCTCGGCGGTCGACGCCGAAGACATTTACCGGATCCCCATCCTGCTGCACGAGCAGCACCTCGACGAGATCGTCTGCGACAAGCTGGGGATAGCCGCACCGCCCGCGGACCTTCGCGAGTGGCAGCAGGTCGTCACGGCCCGCCAGCAGCACGATGCGACGGTCAACGTCGCGATGGTCGGCAAGTACGTCCAGATCCGCGACTCCTACATCTCGCTGAACGAGGCGCTGCGTCACGCCGGCCTCAAGACGCGCACGCGCGTGCAGCTGCACTACGTCGAGTCGACCGATCTCGAGAGTGCCGGCACGGCCGTCCTTTCGGGCATGGACGCGATCCTGGTGCCCGGCGGCTTTGGCGAACGCGGCATCGAGGGAAAGATCTCCGCCGTGAAGTACGCCCGCGAGCACGGCGTGCCCTACCTCGGCATCTGCCTCGGCATGCAGGTTGCGGTGATCGAGTTTGCCCGCGGCGTCCTCGGGCTTCCGGGCGCGAACTCAACGGAATTCGCGCGCGGCGCGGTCGACCCCGTCATCGCACTCATCACCGAGTGGCGCGACCGGACCGGAGAAACGCTCCGCCGCGACGATCGCTCGGAACTGGGCGGCACGATGCGCCTCGGCGCACAGGAATCGCGGATCCTGACCGGCACGCTCGCCCGCAAGGTTTACGGGCGCGACACCATCCACGAGCGGCACCGGCATCGCTACGAGTTCAACAACAATTACCTCGAGCGCATGCAGAGGGCGGGGCTTGCGATTTCCGCGTTCTCC
>CAYPQX010000115.1:0-9575 GCA_964412975.1 uncultured Steroidobacteraceae bacterium | reverse complement strand
ACGTCAAGCAGCTATTCATCGGCGGCTAAGGCACGCTCGGCGTGGTGACTGCCGCATTCCTGCGGATCTTTCAGCGCCCCTGCGAAACAGCGGCCGATATAGTCGCTATCGAGTCGCATGCGGAGGCGCTCGCCCTGCTCGCCCTGCTCCGCGAGAGCCAGGGCGACGCGGTGACGACATTCGAACTGATCCCCCGCATCGGCCTCGAGTTCGTCTGCCGCCACGTCGCCGGCACGCGCGATCCATTCGAGCGTCCGCACGCCTGGTACGCCCTCGTCGAGGTCAGCCTCGCACAGGCCGACGTGGATCTCTCCGGCCGGTTCGAAGCTGCGCTCGCGTCTGCGATCGAGCGCGGCGTCGTTGGCGACGCCGTCACCGCGACCTCCGAGAGCCAGCGGGAGTCCCTGTGGCGCCTGCGCGAAACGATTCCGGAAGCGCAGCGTCATGAGGGCGTCAGCCTGAAACACGACATTTCCGTCGAACCGGCCAGGCTTCCGCACTTCATCGACGAGGGCCGCGCGCTGCTTGCGCGGCTCGCGCCGGGCGCGCGGCTCGTGGCCTACGGACACCTTGGCGATGGCAATCTGCATTTCAACCTGAGCGCGCCAGCGGGAGACGACAGCCAGGCCCTGGAGTCATCGGGCGATGCGATCCGGCGCGCGGTGCACGACCTCGTCGCCGCCCATGGCGGGAGCATCAGCGCGGAACACGGCATCGGGCAGCTCAAGGTCAGCGAACTCGAGCGTTACGAAGACCCTGCAGCGCTCGATCTCATGCGGCGAATCAAGCAGGCCATCGATCCGCAAGGCATCATGAATCCCGGCAAGGTCCTTGCCGACCGGGAATGACGCATTGAATCAACCGACAGCCGCGCAACTGCCGCGGCGCCTGAGCCTCGCGACGGCCGTCGCAACCGTCGTCGGCGTCACGATCGGCAGCGGAATCTTCCGCGTTCCCGCAGAGGTCGCCACGCAGTCCGGGAGCGCCGGCGCCATGATGCTGGTCTGGGTCGCGGGCGGCCTTCTCACGCTCGGCTTCGCCCTGCTGCTCTCCGAGCTCGGCGCGATGTATCCGCGCTCCGGCGGGCTCTACGTCTACATCCGGGAGGCCTACGGCGAACTCGCGGCATTCGTTTACGGATGGACTTTCCTGCTGGTCAACCCCGCGGGCTGGGCCGCGATCGCAACGGTTTTTGCCGAGTACCTGGGCAAGTTCGTGCCGCTCACCGACGTCACGCAGCGCGCGGTTGCGGTCAGCCTGATCGTCCTGATGGCCTCCGCAAACTACCGTTCGGTGATGCTGGGCGCCGCCATCCAGAACACCGTGACCTTCCTCAAGGTGGTTGCGCTCGTTTCGCTCGTGCTGTTCATCGTCGCGCTCGGCAATCCGGCCGGCGGGTCGTTCGCGGCCGAGTTCGTCTGGACGCCCGCAAGCTGGCCCGGGTTCCTGCTGGCGCTGGTCGCCGTGTTATGGGCGTATGAAGGCGCGTCATCCTTCTGCAACCTTGCGGGTGAGGTTCGCGACGCGCACCGGAACGTGCCGCGCGCGCTGATACTCGGCGTCGGTGGCGTCATGATTCTCTACCTCGCCGTCAACGTTGCGTATCTCTACATCCTGCCGCTCGAAGTGATCCAGCGCGCGCCGCTAGTTGCCGCCGATGCCGCCGGCGCGGTGCTGGGCGCCGGCGCCTCCGCACTCATCTCGGGCCTGGTCATGGTCTCGACGTTCGGCGCCCTGGCGGGGGTCTGCATGACCGAGCCGCGCCTCTATTTCGCGATGGGTCGCGACCGCAACTTCTTCGAGTCGACCGGCCGTATCCATCCGCAATACGCGACACCGTACGTCGCGATCCTGGTCGCCACGGCCGTGGCCTGCGCCTATGCGTCGGTCCGGACATTCGGGCAGCTCGCCGCGACCTTCGTGCTCGGCCTGATGCCCTTTTACGCGCTTGCCGTGATCGGGGTCTGGCGACTTCGACGCAAGCGTCCCGATGCAGAACGCCCCTACCGCAGCTTCGGCTACCCGTGGGTACTCGTCCTGTACGTCGCCGCAGTCATCCTCGTGCTCGGCAATGCGCTGATCCAGACGCCGGGGATCGCACTCATCAACGTCGGCATCTCCCTTGCGGGCATTCCGGTCTACTTCGCCTGGAGAAGGTTCTACCGTTGACGCGGCCGGATCATGTCTGGTTTCCCGCGGGCTTCGTCCAGCGACTGTCCTGGCGGATCAGCCCTTCCTGGGCGACGCTCGCGACGAGGCGGCCGTCCTGCGAGTAGATCGAACCGCGGCTGAATCCGCGCGCTCCCGATGCGCTCGGGCTCTCGATCGCGTACAGCAGCCACTCGTCCACGCGCAGGTCGCGATGAAACCAGATTGCGTGGTCGATGCTCGCGAGCTGCAACTGGATGAACGGCACGCCGTGCGGAAGTGTCGCCGTCGCGAGCAGGTGATAGTCGGATACGTAGGCCAGCAGGCAGCGATGCAACGCCTGGTCGTCCGGCAGACTGCCGACGACGCGGAACCAGACCTGCTTGGCCGCGGGCCGCTTAGCGGGGCTCAAGTAGTCGAGCGGACTCACGGCGCGAAACTCGAAGGGCCGCTGGTTGCGGAAGAAACCGCTGGCCTTGTGGGGCATACGCTCGAGCAATTGCGCCTCGATCTCGCCGAGGTCCTGCAGCGTTTCGGGCGGCGGCGCCTCCGGCATCGTCGACTGGTGATCGAGTCCCGGCTCGGCGATCTGGAATGACGCCGACATCGTGAGGATCGGCTGGCCGTGCTGGATCGCGACGACGCGCCGGCTCGTGAAGCTGCCGCCGTCCCGGCTGCGATCCACCTCGAAGACGATGGGCACGCTGAGATCGCCGCGCCGCAGGAAATAGGCGTGCAGCGAATGCACCTGGCGGCCTTCCACCGTGCGCGATGCGGCGACGAGCGCCTGCCCCAGCACCTGGCCGCCGAAGACCTGCGGCGCGCCGACGTCGCGGCTCTCGCCGCGGAACAGGTTGTCCTCGATCCGCTCGAGATCGAGGAGCTTCAGCATGTCCGAGAGACGCGGGTCCATGGGTCCGGCGACTTCAGTCCGGAGGCGCCACGCCGAGCCGCTCACGCATGATCGGGCTCGTCGTCGTGTACTGCAGGAACTGGCGCTTCTCCGGATAGAGGTAATGCTGTACGCCGAATGCCGCAAGCGCCGCTTCGTGGAATCCCGAGAGGATCAGTTTCTTCTTGCCGGCATAGCTGTTGATGTCGCCGATCGCGAAGATTCCCGGAATGCTGGTCTCGAATTTCTCCGTGTCGACCCTGAGAGCCTTCTTCTCGAGCGCGAGGCCCCAGTTCGCGACGGGGCCGAGCTTGGGGTGCAGGCCGAAACAGGCGAGCAGCAGGTCGCAGCGCACATCCGTCGTCGCCTTGTCGCGGCCCAGTATCGAGGCGCCGGTCATCCGGTCGCCGTCGACTGACAGCGACTGGATCGTGCCCTCGAGGTGACGCAGCTTGCCGGTCGACGCCAGTTCCTTCATCCGAATGACCGAGGCCGGCTGGGCCCGGAATTCCGCGCGCCGGTGCACGAGCGCGACGGATCGCGCCTTGCCGCAGAACGCGAGCGTCCAGTCGAGGGCGCTGTCGCCTCCGCCGGCGATGAGCAAATCCTTGCCGTGGTAATCCTCGGCGCGGCGCACGCGGTAGTGGATCTGGGTGCCTTCAAATCGCTCCGCATCCGGCACCATGAGCCGTCGCGGCTGGAAGGAACCGAGTCCCGCCGCAATGATGACGCTGCCTGCGTCGAAGCGCGTGTCGGCCGACGTCTCGATCTCGAAGCGACCTGATGGGAGTTTGGCCAGGCCCGTGACCTCCTGGCCCAGGTGAAACCCTGCGTGGAACGGCTTGATCTGCTCGAGCAGACGGTCGACGAGCTCCTTCGCGCCGCACACGGGCAACGCCGGTATGTCGTAGATCGGCTTGTCCGGATAGAGCTCGGTGCACTGGCCGCCCGGATGCGCGAGCGAATCCAGGATTTCGCATTTCATTCCGAGCAGACCGAGTTCGAAGACGGCGAACAGGCCTACAGGGCCCGCGCCGATGATCACGCATTCCGTACTGATAGCGGCTGGGCTCATGCGGCCGGCATTCTATCCGATGATAGGCTTGAGCCCCATGGCCCAGGTCCTCGAAACTCACGAAACGCCGCGCGTGAGCGCCCTGCCTGCGCTTCGCCTCGACGCCGACGGCCGGCGCCGCATCGACATGCGCGCGGTCGCAGTGCTCGCCTTGCCGCTAGTCCTCAACAGCACGGTCCAGGCCGTGCTGAACCTGACGGATACCTGGTTCATCGGGCGTCTCTCGACCGCGGCGACCGCGGCGATCGCGGCGATCCACTGGCTTGCATTGCTTGCGCTGTTCCTCATTGGCGGTGTCGCGATGGGCGTGCAGACACTCGTCGCGCAGGCGTACGGCGCCGGCCGCTATCGCCGCACGAGCCAGATCGCGTGGATGGGCCTGTGGGCGTCCGTGCTGACGATCCCCGCATTCGGCCTGACCATCGCATTCGGACCTGCGATGATCCGCAGCTTCGGCCTGATCGCGGACATCGAAGCGCTCGCGGTGGAGTACTGGGTTCCGCGAATGATCGGCGGGCCGCTCGCGGCCGCACTATGGACTGCCGTCGCCTACTTCAACGGCATCGGTCGCACCCGCATTCCGCTCGTGATCGGGCTCGTCGTCCTGGTCTCCAACGCTGCTCTGAACGAGATCTTCATTTTCCGGCTTGGCTGGGGCATC
This sequence comes from uncultured Steroidobacteraceae bacterium, assembly GCA_964412975.1. Taxonomy (GTDB): domain Bacteria; phylum Pseudomonadota; class Gammaproteobacteria; order Steroidobacterales; family Steroidobacteraceae; genus SCUD01. The sequence goes on along the minus strand of CAYPQX010000115.1, from coordinate 4,799 downwards.
GCAGGCGCTGCGTGGGCGACGACGTTCGCCGAGCTGCTCGGCGTCCTGATCGCGATTCAGGCCATTCTTCGCCTTGAGCCGGGGCGCTTCCAGGCGCATCTCACCTGGCGGCCGAATACGCGCCGAATCGTCACGCTCATCGCGCTCGGCCTGCCGATGGCGATGCCCGCCTGCGCCGACCTCGGTGCGGCCGCGTTGTTCCAGCTGATGCAGGTGCAGGTCGGTGTCGTCGACGGCGCGGCGACGCAGATCGTCACGATCTTCACTGCCATCGCCTACATGCCGGGCATCGGCCTTGCGCTCGCCGGCACGACGCTCGTCGGCCAGGCGATCGGGGCCGGCGACCGCGACTGGGCGGAGCGTCTCGGCAACCGCATCATCGCGGTCGTCGCCTGCTACATGGGCGGCATCGGTCTCGTGATCGCGCTCGTTGGCGACTGGGTCGTGCCGCTGTTTGTCAACGCAGCCGATCCGCGCGCCGCGGAAGTCATCGCGCTCTGCTCCTCGCTGCTCTGGCTTGCCGCCGCCTACCAGTTCTTCGACGGCGTCAACTTCGCCAGTGCGTTCTGTCTCCGCGGCGCGGGCGATGCGCGCGTGCCGGCGCTCATCGTGCTCGCCTGCGGCGTGCTGCTCTTCCTGCCGCTCACCCACCTGCTGACGTTCGCGCCGGGGGAAGGCTGGTTCGAATCGGCACCCGGTTATGGGTTCGGCGCGGTCGGCGGCTGGAGCGCCATTCTCGTCTACGTGCTCGCAATCGGCTCGGCGCTGTGGCTGCGCTGGAAGAATGGCGCCTGGCGGAGCATCCGCCTTTGACGAATTAAAGGGGACGTTCACCTTTAAGGGAGTCGTTCACCCTGAAGATCTGCAGCATTTCCTTAAAGGTGAACGTCCCCTTCAAAAGTCATTCATTCGTAATCGCGGGCGACGCGGAATCCGAGGTCCGACTGGCGGTGCGAGGTCAGTTCTGCGCCGCGTGCGGGTGCGCGGGCATCGCGCGGACGGCTCGCCCAGGAACCGCCCCGCACCCCTTTCAGCTCGCAACCACCCTGCCAGGTCCAGGCACGGGCGTCCTGCGGCCTTCCCGCGTAACTCGCGGTGAAGCAATCCATGACCCATTCGCGGGCATTGCCGATCACGTCGAAGGCGCCGAAGGCATTCGGCTTGTACTGCGCGACCGGCGCCAGACCCGGCGCGCGATCGCTGCATCTCGCATTCGGCCAGGGAAAGCGATGCGCATCCACTGCGGACGAATCGTAGACATTCGCATGATCGCAGGCGAGCGACAGCGCGAGGTCTTCCCGGGAATCGCGCTCACCCCAATAGCGCGGGTAGGACGTGCCTCCGCGCGCGACATACTCCCATTCGGCCTCGGACGGCAGGCGGTAGCGCTTGCCGCTTTCCTTCGAAAGCCATTCGGCATAAGCCCGCGCATCGTCCCAGTTGACGCAGACCACGGGTTCATCGTCGCGCGGCGGCGTGGCAAAGCCGGGATCGCGCCAGCTCCGGTCATGGTCCTGCAGCCACTGACCGCCACTCCACACGCGACATCCCGGCACCGCTTTCGCGCTGGTCGCCTCGACAAAGCGCCGGAACTCGCCCACCGTGATCTCCCGTCGCGAGATCAGGAAGGGCCTCGCAAACGACAGCATCACAGCCGGCGTCTCACCACGACCCGCGTCGAGCTCCGCCGCGTCGGGCGGCGAACCCATTGCAAACTGCCCGGGCGGCACGACCGCAAGCTCGGGGCAGATCGGACAGTCCCGCGCGGCAGCCGCCGGCGCGGTTTGTGCGAGCGCCTGCGGAACGGAGAGCAGCAGCATTGCAAGTGTCAATGGAACTCTCAACGCTCCTCCCGTTTTCGCCCGCCGAGATCGACGGCAACCCGGAATCCCGTGTCGCCTGAGTGCTCGTTGACCGGCGCGGCAGCGCGCGATGCGCTGCGGCTCTCGGAAGGCGGCGTGAGCCAGCTGCCGCCGCGCTGAACACGCTCGCCGCATCCGCCAAGCCATTCCCATGCGCGCCCGTCTCGTGGACGGCCGACATAGCTGCCGGTCGCGCAGTCCTGGACCCACTCGCGCAGGTTTCCGATCATGTCGTGCAATCCGAATGCATTGGCGCCGTACGATCCGACCGGCGCGAGACTCGCCTGGCCGTCGCGGCAACCGGCATCGGGCCACCCGAGCCGGTAACTCGCAGCCGCGACGAGGTCGTAAGTGTTCGCATGATCGCAGCCGCTTTCAGGCTCGTCGCCCCAGGGCCGGAGCGTGCGGCTGCCTGCACGGGCCGCGTACTCCCATTCTGCTTCCGACGGCAGCCGATAGCGCGCGCCGGTCTTCGCCGAAAGCCAGGTCACATAGGCCTGCGCATCAGCAAACGACACGCAGCTGACCGGCAGGTCGTCGGCGGCCGCCGTCGGTGTCGCCGGATCCTGCCAATTGCGGCGCCCGTCCTCGCTGAAGCGGGAGAGCGCGGGATCCCAGACGCGGCAGCCCGGCAGCGGTTCATGACCGCTGGCTGCCACGAATCGCGCGTACTGCCCGCGCGTCACCTCGTGCCGGCCGAGCGCAAACGCCACTGGCAGCTCGATCACGACGGCGTCGCGCTCCGCGGCCGCAATCCCGGGCGCCGTTGCGGCGGTTGGCGTGCCCATCACGAACGTCCCCGCGGGGATGACCACCATCTCCGGGCAATCATCGCAATCGCGGAATGTCTCGCCCGCCTTGCGCGGCGTCTCCGCCGCCCGGGCCTGCGACAACGTGGCGACGAGAATCGCTGTCAGCACTGCGACCCGCGCGGCTGGCATCAGGAATCGATCCGCACCGGGACGAAGATGTGGGCATTGCCACGCTGGATCAGGAGTGCGACGGTTCCGCCCGATGCGTTCACGGCGGTACGGAATTCGCCCACCGTCGCGACCTGCGCTCCGTTGACCGCGATTACGACGTCGCCGGGCTCGACCCCTGCAATCGCCGCCGGGCCGTCTGCGTGCTCGACGATGATCCGGCCGCTGGTCTGCAATTCCCGCCGCTCGCTTCCGGACAGCGGGCGCACTGCGAGTCCGAGCTTGCCCGCTTCCGAATCGTCCGGTGGCGAGCGCAGGGCGATCGCCGGCTCGTCCTCGAGCTCGCCGACCTTGACGCGCACGCTGCGCTCGGACTTGTCGCGCCAGATCGTGAGGTTCGCCTGCTTGCCGGGCTTGATGCCGGCAATGATCGCGGGCAGCTCACTCGATCGCTCGATCTCCCGCCCGTCGACGGCGAGTATCACGTCCCCGGGCTTCAGACCGGCATCGCTGGCCGGGCCGCCCTTCTCGACCTGGCTGACGAGCGCGCCGCGGGGGCGCGACAGCCGGAATGAATCGGCGAGCGCCTGGTTGACTTCCTGGATCGTGACACCGATGCGCCCGCGCTGGACGCGGCCGCTCGCGACGAGCTGGTTCTTGACGTTCATGGCGACATCGATCGGGATCGCGAACGAGACGCCCTGGTATCCGCCCGTGCGGCTGTAGATCTGCGAGTTGATGCCGATCACCTCGCCCTGCAGGTTGAACAGTGGCCCGCCGGAATTCCCCGGATTGACCGCGACGTCAGTCTGGATGAACGGCGTATAGGCATCTCCCGCGAGCGAGCGCGAAGTTGCACTCACGATGCCGGCGGTCACCGAATTCTCGAATCCGAACGGCGATCCGATCGCGATGACCCATTCGCCGGCTTTCAGGCCCTGCGGGTTGCCGATGCGCACGACCGGCAGCTTCGACGCATCGATCTTGAGTACGGCGACATCCGTGCGGGCGTCCACGCCGACCACCTTGGCGCGATATTCGCGCCGATCCGTCGTGCGCACGGTCACTTCTCCCGCATCCGCCACGACGTGCGCATTGGTCAGGATGTAACCATCGGCGCTGATCACGAAACCGGAACCTTCGCCGCGGGCGGGCCGCGACTGGGAATGCGGGTCGCCGAAGCGCCGGAAGAATTCATAGAACGGGTCGTCGGGAGAAATTTCCGGCTGCCGTCCGCGGACCGCCTGACGCCTCACGACGGTGGTCACATTGACGACCGCGGGGCCATAGGCGTCGACGAGCGAAGAAAAACTGGGCAGCGCGGCGGCAAACGAGCGCTCGCCGGAAGGCATGACTGCAGGTGCAGCGGCTTCAGGCACCGACGGAGGCGCATCCTCGCCTTCAGCGGCCGTCTGCGGCCGCTCGGTGCAGGAAACCAGCAATACGAGCAATGCAGCCGGACCTATCCGGCGCAAACGGGAATCCATGAATGCTCCGGCATTGGAATTCGCCGAAGCGCTATGACTGTGCCGGTCACTGCAAGTTGCATCCATGCACATTAGTATTGCATCAAATGAGGTTCCAGATCCCGGCCATCCTGCTCGGAGCGACGCTGGCGGCGTCCAGTCTCGCCATCGAGCTGCCGAGCGGCACCCGCTCCCTGATTTCGCGCGAGGGAGTGCCCGAGTCGGATGTCAGCGTCGTCGTCAGGGACGTCGCAAGCGGCAACAGCCTCATTGAGCACTTCCCCGGGATGGCGCGCCCGCCGGCGTCGACGATGAAGGTACTCCCAACCTGGGCGGCGCTCGATCTACTCGGCCCGGCCTACGCCTGGAAGACCCGCGCCTTGTCGGACGTGCCGGTCGTCAAGGGTGTGCTCAAGGGAAACCTCTACCTCCAGGGCGGCGGCGATCCCCTGCTGACCATCGAGCGCTGGTGGCGATTCGTGAACGACCTGCGCCAGACAGGACTGCGCGTCATCGAGGGCGAGATCGTCATCGACCAGACCCGCTTCACG
>CAYPQX010000114.1:0-12787 GCA_964412975.1 uncultured Steroidobacteraceae bacterium | reverse complement strand
GTCCCCTTTAAATCGTCCCCTTTAAATTTCCCCTTTGCGCTTCACTCCTGCTCGGTCAGGTTTTTCAGTTGTGGGAAGAGCAGCACGTCTCGGATACTCGGCGAGTTCGTCAGCAGCATCACGAGCCGGTCGACGCCCACGCCAAGGCCCGCCGCCGGCGGCATGCCGTACTCGAGCGCGCGAATGTAGTCCGCATCAAAGTACATTGCCTCGAGGTCGCCCGATTGCTTGCGCGCGACCTGTTCCCGAAACCGCGACGCCTGGTCTTCCGGGTCGTTCAGCTCCGAGAAGCCGTTGGCGAGTTCGCGTCCGTCGACGAAGAACTCGAAGCGGTCGGTGACGAAGGGATCCTTGTCGTTCCTGCGCGAGAGTGGCGATACCTCGGTCGGATACGAATGCACGAATGTCGGCTGCAGCAGGTGCTGTTCGCAGGTCTTCTCGAAAAGCTCGATCTGCCGCTTGCCCGCCCCGTCGGCCGGCCCGCATTCGATGGCAAGCGAACCGCAGACATTGCCGAGGTAGGCACAGTCGCGCAGCCGCTCCCGGTCAAGTGCCGGATTGTGCGCGATGATCGCCTCCTCGATCGAAAGCCGTGCGAACGGCGTATTGAATCCGATCCGGCGCCCCTGGTAGTCGAGTTCGCGCGTGCCCGCGATGGCATCCACGAGGCCCTGGATCATGCGTTCGACGAGGTGCATGAAATCGTCGAAGCCGGCGTAAGCCTGGTAGAGCTCGAGCATCGTGAACTCGGGATTGTGCTGGGTCGACAGGCCCTCGTTACGGAAGTTGCGGTTGATCTCGTACACACGCTCGAATCCGCCGACGACGAGCCGCTTCAGGTAGAGCTCCGGCGCCACGCGCAGGTACATGTCCTGGCCGAGCGCGTTGTGGTGCGTCACGAACGGCCGCGCCACGGCGCCGCCGGGGATCGGTTGCATCATCGGAGTCTCGACCTCGAGGAAGCCGAGCGCGTCCAGGAAATCGCGCAGGTAGCGAATGATGCGCGTGCGCGTCCGGAAGACTTCGCGCGCGGGTTCGTTGACGATCAGGTCGACGTAACGCCGGCGATAGCGTGTCTCGGTGTCCGCGAGGCCGTGCCACTTGTCCGGCAAGGGCCGGAGCGCCTTGACGAGCAGGCGCGCGCTGTCGGCCCGCACCGACAGTTCGCCTGCGCGCGTGCGCATCAGGACGCCGGAAACCGCGACGATGTCGCCCACGTCCCAACCCTTGAATTCCTCGTACGCGCCGCCGAGCGTTTGCGACTGTAGATAGGCCTGGATCTGCCCGCTCGAGTCCTGCAACTTCGCGAACGAGGCCTTGCCCATGACGCGCTTGAACATCATCCGGCCCGCCACCCGCACACGCACGGGGTTCGCGGCCAGCCATTCGTCGCTCCGTTCGCCCCAGGTTGCGTGCAGGTCGGCCGCGAGCGCGTCGCGCCGGAAGTCGTTCGGGTACGCGACGCCGGCATCGCGCAGCCGCGCAAGCTTCGCGCGTCGCTCGGCGATCAGCGCGTTCTCGTCTCCTGGGTCGGACGTTTCGCGTGTGGTCATGTCCGAGAGCTTACAGCCCCTGCTTCAGGCTCGCTTCCATGAACGGATCGAGCGCGCCATCGAGCACGGCCGCCGGATTGCCCGTTTCGTATCCCGTCCGCAGGTCCTTGATGCGGGACTGGTCGAGCACGTACGAACGGATCTGGTGCCCCCAGCCAACGTCGGTCTTCTGGTCCTCGAGCACGCGTGCCGCGGCATTGCGCTTGTTCACCTCGAGTTCGTACAGCTTCGCCTTCAGCATCTTCATCGCGGTCGCGCGGTTCTTGTGCTGGCTGCGCTCGCCCTGGCAGGCGACGACGATGCCGGACGGCAGGTGGCGCAGGCGCACGGCCGAATCGGTCTTGTTGACGTGCTGGCCGCCCGCCCCGCTCGCACGATAAGTGTCCATCTCGATGTCGGCCGGGTTCATCTCCACCTGGATCTCGTCGTCGATCACCGGCGACACGAAAACCGATGCGAACGAGGTGTGCCTGCGATTGCCGGAGTCAAATGGTGACTTCCGCACGAGCCGGTGAACGCCGGTCTCGGTGCGCAGCCACCCGTAGGCGTGGTCGCCGTCAATCTCGATCGAAGCGCTCTTGATGCCCGCGACTTCACCCGGACCCTGGTCGATCACGGTCGCCGTGAAGCCGCGGGAGTCGGCCCAGCGCAAGTACATCCGAAGCAGCATCTGTGCCCAGTCCTGGGCTTCCGTGCCGCCCGCGCCCGCCTGGATGTCGAGAAAGGCGCCGCGCGGATCCATCTCGCCCGGAAACATGCGCGAGAGTTCCAGCCGGCGCACGCGCTCCTCGAGTCCAGCTGCATCCTTGACGATTTCCGCGAAACCGGATTCGTCAGCTTCCGCCTCGACGAGTGCCAGGAGTTCCGCCGCGTCCGAAAGGCCGCTCGCAAGCTGATCGAGTTCGGTGACCGTCGATTCGAGTCGTGATCGTTCGCGGCCGAGCGACTGCGCCTTGGCAGGCAGATTCCAGATCGCGGGATCCGCGAGCTCGTGATTCAGCTCTTCGAGGCGCTCGCGCTTTGATTCGTACTCAAAGGTACCCCCTCAGCGCTTTCAGGCGCTCGGTGAGGTCTTCGATCAGGCGGCGGGTTGGTGCGGCTTCCATGCGGGCCGCATCTTAGCAGACGCTCATTCGTTCCAATGCAGGTATTCCACCAGCAATTCCGCCCGCGCGACGCCGCCGAAGCTCGTGGATTGCAGCCGATACGCAAGGTTCACGCGCGCGCCGTCAGCCGGCCGCCTGGCGTCCGACTCGTCGAAGTATCCGAAGGAAATGGCCTCCAGCGGGCGCATCGCCGGTTGCGGACGCAGCCACAGTTTCAGGTGCCGGTCACCGACCACGCGCGTCTCCGCGACCGCGAATTCCCCTTCGAACACGGGTTCCGGGAATCCCTGGCCCCAGGGACCTCCCGTTTCGATTGCCCGCGCCGTCTCGAGCGAAATCTCCGACCCTGCAAGTTCACCGTCGGTTTCGAGGATGTTCTGCATCTGCGCCGGCGTCAGCTGGCGGCCGATCTCCTCGGAAAACGCGTCCGCGAAACGCGCGAGTGCGGAGCGTCTCAGCGTAAGGCCGGCAGCCATCGCATGTCCGCCATAGCGGTCGATGAGATCCGGATGCCGCGTCGCAATCGACTCGAGCGCGTCGCGTACATGCACGCCGGCGACCGAACGCACCGAGCCGCGGAGCTCGTCGGCGCCAACGGGCGCGAAGGCGACCACCGGCCGGTGCAGCCGGTCCTTCATTCGCGATGCAACGAGACCGACGACGCCGGCATGCCATCCGGGATCGAACAGCGTGAGGCCCGGCGGCAGGTCGCCGTCGGCAATGCGGAGGTTTCGCACTGCCGTCGCCGCCTCGTCCCGCATGCGCGATTCCATTTCACGGCGCTCGCGATTGAGCCGGTCGAGCTCGCCCGCGAGCGCGAGCGCCTCCGACGCATCGTCGGTCAGGAGGCAGCGGATCCCGACCGACATGTCGTCAATGCGGCCCGCCGCATTCAGCCGGGGTGCAATCTGGTGTCCGAGCTGCCGCGCAGAGACTTCGTCGAGGCGACAGCCGGCGACACGCGCGAGCGCCATGAATCCGGCCGTCGCGGCGCGTGCGCGGATGCGCCTCAGGCCCTCCTGTACGAGGATCCGGTTGTTGTGATCCAGCGGCACGAGATCGGCCACCGTCCCGAGCGCCACGAGGTCGAGCAGGTCCGCGATCGCCGGAAGCCGCACCCCGCGCCGGTTTTCGAGCTCACGCGTGAGCGAGGCCATCAGGTAGAACGCGACGCCGACGCCCGCAAGCGCGCGGCTGCCGAATGTCGCCTGGTGCAGATTGGGATTCACATGGGCGGCACAGTCCGGCAGCGTCGGGCCCGGGAGGTGGTGATCGGTCACCAGCACCTCGATGCCGAGCGCGCGCGCGGCTTCGATGCCCGCAAAGGCGGACACGCCGTTGTCGACGGTGATCAGGAGGTCCGCGTTTTCAGGCGCAAGTTCCGCGACCAGCGCGGGCGTCAGGCCATAGCCATGGCGCAAGCGATCCGGCACTCGCATCCCGACATTGCGGTGGCCGAGCCGCATGAGCTGGCGCATCACGAGCGCCGTGCTGGTCGCGCCGTCGGCGTCGAAATCGCCGACGACGAGGATGCGCGATCCGCGCTCGAGATGTTCCAGGAGGAGCGCCGTGGCCGGTCCAATGCCGTCGAGCGTCGACACCGGCAGGAGGGACCGGAGTTCGAGCGAAAGCTGCTCCGCGTCCCGGATGCCGCGGGACGCGTAGACTCGACGGAGGACCGGGTGCAGGGCCTCCGGCAATGCATCGACCGGGCCCGCGGGCCTTCGCCTGAGCTTTACCGGCTGCGCGCGCGGCATGTCGCGGGATTTCATCGACGGCAATCATAGCGGCGCGAGGGTCGCGCAATTGGCTATATTTCGGACGGAGCCACGATGCAGTTCATCCGGGAAGACGCGAACGAAGCCCATGCGATCGTCGCCTGCGCGGAAGGCGAGGTGCGATTGCGCGACCAGGCCTACCGCTCGAGCCTCATCGTGACGCGCAGCACGATCATCGACCACTGGCGGCCTGCCGCCGCCGATATGCTCACCATCGGCGATTTCAGCGAGCTTCTCGAGCTCGGTCCTGAAGTCGTGCTGCTCGGCACGGGCGCCCGGCAGCGCATTCCGCCGCCGTCCCTCTATGCCGACTTCGCTGCGCGACGCATCGGGCTCGAAGTCATGGATAACCGGGCCGCCTGCCGCACCTATAACCTGCTGCTGTCGGAATATCGCGACGTCGCGCTCGCGCTTCTGCTCTGACAGAACGACGACAACGGGGACGGTAAAGGGGACGTTCCCCTTTTTCCTTCGGTCCTTCGGGAAAATGGGGAGCGTCCCCTTTACCGTCGTCCCTTTTACCGTCGCGGCGGCAATTGCGACAGCGGATCGAGCGGCTCGCCCTCGAGTCGTATTTCGAAGTACAGCATGGGCTGCTGCTCAGGACCCAGGCCCATGGCCGCGATTGCTTGCCCCGCGCGCACGTCGTCGCCCTCCTTCACATGGACGAACGCGTTGTGGCCGTAGGCCGTGAGCCAGCCGCGAACGTGATTGATGATGACCAGTTGCCCGTAGCCGCGCAATCCGCTGCCCGTATAGACGACCTTGCCATCCGCGGCCGCGAAGATCGGCTGGTTCAACCCGCCGTCGACGCGAAGCCCGAGGCCGCCGGACGGCTGGCGAACGGTCCCGACGACGCGCCCGACCTGGACCGGCCATCTCCATTCGGGCGGCCGGTGCGCGGGATCGTCGGGCGAAGCACGCGTCGCGGGCGGGCGCGGCGCAGCAGGTTTCGCCGCCGGCGCGGCGGCGCGGCCGCCCGGAGGCGCATTGAGCCGGAGCCGCTCACCCGGACGGATCAGGAAGTCGCGGCCGATGCCATTCCAGCGGGCGATGTCGCGGTAATCGACGCCGTAACGCCTCGCGATCGAATACAGAGTCTCGCCGGACTTGACGACGTGGTAGTCGGGAATCGCGGATCGACGGTCATTGCCGGCACAGGCGGCGATCGCGACTGCCGCGACACATGCGACCCACTGCTTCAGGAAACACCGCCGAGCAGCGGAACGAAACTCACGAAGCCCAGCCTCTCCCGCAGGAACTGGTCGCCGCGTCGCGTGATGCGCAGGAGTTCCTGGCGCCCTTCGGGGCCGACCGGCGCGATGAGCCTTCCGCCCTCGCCAAGCTGGTCGAGCAGTTTCTGCGGCAACGCATGCGGCGCCGCGGCGAGGAGAATCCCGTCAAAGGGCGCCTGGGACGGCCAGCCTTCGGCACCGTCTCCGTGCTTGAAGCGGACGTTTTTGATGCCGAGTTCGCGCAGGCGCTCGCGGGCCCGCTCGAGCAGGGCCTCGATGCGCTCGATGCTGTAGATCTTCCCGACGAGCGGCGCGAGCACCGCGGTCTGGTATCCGCAGCCCGTCCCGACCTCGAGCACCTTCTCCGGCGTGCCGCCGATCGTGATGGCTTCCGTCATTCGCGCGACGACATAGGGTTGCGAGATCGTCTGGCCATGCCCGATCGGCAGCGCCGTGTCCTCATAGGCCCGGCTCGCAAGGGCTTCGTCGACGAAGAGGTGGCGCGGGACGTTGCGGATCCGGTCGAGCACGCGTGGGTCGCGGATACCCTGCTCCGCAAGCCGCTGGATCAGGCGCTCGCGCGTGCGCGCAGAGGTCATTCCGATGCCGCTGTGCTCGTTCATTCGCCTGCGGGTTCCCGCAGCCAGTCGCGCAGGCTCTCGAGCGCGGTATGGCGCGTCAGGTCCACCTGCAGGGGCGTGACGGACACGAAGCCGTTCGCGACCGCGTGGAAATCCGTGCCCGGACCTGCGTCCTGCCCGGCGCCCGCGGCACCCACCCAGTAGATCTCACGCCCCCGCGGATCGAGCCCCCGCACCGCGGCCTTGGCGCGATGGCGATGCCCGAGCCGAGTGACCTCGAAGCCCTGCAAGGCTTCGTACGGCAGATCCGGCACATTGACATTCAGGATCATCGAGCGATGCAGGGGCCTGGCGAGAAGGCGCAACACCAGTTCGCGCGCAACCCGTGCCGCGGTCGCGAAGTGCGGCCCTCCGCCTGCCGCCGCCACAAGCGACACCGCGACCGTGGGCAGGCCGAGAAACCGCCCTTCGATGGCCGCGGCGACGGTGCCGGAATACAGCACGTCGTCGCCGAGATTCGCGCCGTCGTTGACGCCCGAGACGACCATGTCGAATTCGAAATCGAAGAGTCCCGTGATGGCGAGATGCACGCAGTCGGTCGGCGTGCCGTTGATGACGTACCAGGTGTCCTCGTCCACCCGCTGGACACGCAGCGGCACTTCGAGCGTCAGCGAGTGGCTTGCACCGCTGCAGTTCCGGTCCGGGGCGACGACCGTGATCGGTGCGACGCCCGTCAACGCTTCCCTGAGGAAGCGCAGGCCTTCCGCGCGATAACCGTCGTCATTGGCGAGCAGGATCTTCAAGGCCGGCACTTCCCCGCCGCGCGTCACGCGACCGGGCCGCACTATACTGTAAGCCCCGTCTTCCGGGCGCATCGACGGAGGCAGCCGCCATCAAGGACGAGGAACGCGAATTGTTCCGCGCCGCGATGCGCGACGTGAGGCCGCTCCGCCAGTCGAAGCCGGCCCTGGAGCGCGTGCGCCGCCGGCCGCACGCCGCGTCGCGGCGCGCCGACGAAGCCACGGTGCTCGCCGAATCGCTCGCGCTCGATGCCAGCGAGCTCGACGTTGAATCCGGCGAGGAACTCGCATGGCGCCGGGAAGATGTTCCCGAATCGACGCTGCGGCGCCTTCGTCGCGGCCACTTCGCCGTGCGCGACGAAATCGACCTGCACGGCCTGACCCAGGACGAGGCGCGCCTCGCGCTCACGGCATTCCTCGCCGAGGCCCGGACGCAGGAGCGGCGATGCCTGCGGATCATCCACGGCAAGGGCCGCGGTTCCGGCCATCGCGGCCCGGTCCTCAAGTCCGCGGTCAATCGCTGGCTGCGCCGCCATGCCGCGGTGCGCGCGTTCTGCTCGGCGCGCCACAATGACGGCGGAACAGGCGCCCTTTACGTGCTCCTGGACGGCTGAGTCTCAGTCCGGGTCCGGCTCCGGCACCCCGGCGTTCACGATTTCCCGGAGCACGCTCGTCGCAAATGCGCCTCGCGGCAGCTCGAAGGCGAGCTCGAGCTCGCCGGCGGCAGCGCGGTGCGTGAAGTCCTTCGGCCGAAGCACGAGTGCGCGCCGCTCGGCGCGCATCTCGATCGCCGCGAGCCGCTCCGGCAGGGGCGCGATCGCCGCGAGCGCCCATTTCTCCATCCGCTCCGCATCGCCCCGCGGCAGCATGCCGCCCGATCCGCAGAGCGGGCCCGTCGGCCCGACATCGCCTTCGGCACAGCGGCCAAGCAGGGTTTCATCCAGCCCCTCCGCGGTGAATACGGACCGGCTCCCGCTCAGGTTCACGATTTCGCCCGGCAGCAGCCGGTTCCAGTTGCCGAGAGTCACGCGCGCACCGAGGACCGCATTGAAGGCGAGCGCACGCGCCGAGGACAGAACGAAGCCACGCGGCTCCCGTCCGCGCGGCAGTCGCCCGGTCGCAGTCCACTCGGCGACGCGTCCGAGATTGGCGCCATCCTGGCCGAATCGCTGCGCGCCGAAATAGTTCGGAACGCCGGTCGCGGCGACTTGCGCGATGCGCGCATCGACGGCCAGGGGATCGCCCTGCAGTTCGCGGATGCGAATCCGGAAGCGGTTGCCGGCGAGCGCCCCGCGACGCAGTTTCCGCGAATGTCCCGACTCCGAAAGCACCCGGAATCCGTCTCCGGCGAAACCGTCCAGGGAAAGCAGACCCTTGACTGCCGGCACCGAGAACCACTGCCGCGCGACGGCGCGGCGGTCTTTCATCCCCCCGAATCCAACGTCTGCAGGCGGGCAACCGACGCGCGCCGCGAGCTGACGCGCGACGTAGAGCGTATTCGCGTCCCGCTTCTCGACAAACAGCAGCCGATGCGCCTCGCCTCCGTCGGGCTCGAAGCCGAGGTGTTCCTCGACCAGGAAATCGGCAGCTTCGACGCGCAGCGCCCCGGATGCCGGCGGGTCGCCGAATGCGCGCGGGGCTCCGAGCGCGATTCGGTGCCAGGCTTCGCTTGCGCGCGCCTCAGCCTCCATGCACTTCCTGAAGCAGGACGACTGCCTGCGCCGCGATTCCCTCGGCGCGGCCGATGGCGCCCAGGCCTTCGGCCGTCGTCGCCTTCACATTGACGCAATTTCTCGCGATCCCGAGGTCGGAGGCGATGTTCGCGCACATCGCTTCGCGGTAGGCCCCGATCCGGGGCGTTTCGGCAATCAACGTCAGGTCGCAGTTGACGACCGAAAATCCGAGCGCGGCGACCTGCTTCGCAACGTCGCGAAGGAGTCCGCGGCTGTCGGCACCCGCAAATCGCTCGTCGCCCGGGGGGAAATGGCGGCCGATATCCCCGGCCGCCGCAGCGCCGAGCAAGGCATCCATGAGCGCATGCAGCAGTACGTCGCCATCCGAGTGCGCGATCAGGCCATGGGAATGCGGGATCTCGACCCCGCCGAGGCGCAGGTGGTCGCCGGGTCCGAAGCGATGCACGTCATAGCCGCTGCCGATCCTCATTTCCGTACCCTCAGCGAGCGCATCGCCGCCTGCGCGAGCAGGAGATCGGCCGGCCGCGTGACCTTGATATTGAGCGGAGAACCCTCGACCAGGCGCGGCTTGAGGCCAAGTCCCTCGATCGCGGCCGCTTCGTCCGTCGCATCGAAGCCTTCTTCGAGCGCCTGCGTCAGCGCGCGCGTGAGGCGCCCGTGACGGAACATCTGCGGTGTCTGCGCGAGCCACAGGTTTTCGCGCGGCAGGGTGCGGGCGCTGCGTCCGTCCTTGTCGGATTGTTTCACCGTATCCGCGACCGGAACCGCGAGCAATCCTCCCACGGGATCGCGACGGCATTCGGCGACGAGCGTGTCGACCTCCCTGCGCGAGAGGCAGGGGCGCGCCGCGTCATGGACGAGGACCCAGTCGTCCTCGGAGGCTGTGATGAGCGCACGAAGCCCGTTCAGGACGGATAGCGCACGCGTCGGCCCGCCGGCAGCCGCGACCACGCGCCGGCGCAGCGTTCCGGGCAGGCGCTGAAACCGGCGATCGCCCGCTGCCAGGACGACGACGCCGCCCGCGACGTAGTGCACGCCCAGCAGCACACGCAGCGAATGCTCGAGCAGGGTCTTGCCTGCGATCTTGAGATAGGGTTTTGGAACCGTGCCGCCGAAGCGCCGTGCGGCGCCGGCGGCGGCGATCAGAAACCAGATTCGCTCGGCCACCGACGATTCACGGCTGCGCCGCGGCCTGCATTGACGCGGGCTCGACCGCGTCCTCGTCCGTGGACCGGTGCGGCGTCTCCACCACCTGGTAGAAAGTCTCGTTGACTGCGATCATTCCGAGGTCGTGCCGGGCGCGCTCTTCGAGCGCCGTCAGGCCCTGCTTGAGGTCCGAGACTTCCGCCTTGAGCTGGGCATTGCGCTCGGCAAGCACGGCATTCTCGGCGCGCTGGCTCTCGACCGCCGCCGCAAGATGCCAGACCTCGCGCATGCCCTCGTCCGAGACCCACAGGCGATACTGCAGCAAGGCGAGCGTGGCCAGGAGCCTGCGACGAAAAACTTCATGGGGTCGGGAGCGTAGCACGTTCCGGCGGGACGGGACTCATCGGCACTTCACCGGAAACGCATCGCGCCCGGCAAAACGAGCCCGCGCACCGAGCAGCTCCTCGATGCGAAGCAGCTGGTTGTACTTCGCCATGCGATCGGAGCGCGAGAGCGACCCCGTCTTGATCTGCGTCGCCGACGTACCGACCGCAATGTCGGCGATGGTGGCGTCTTCGGTCTCCCCGGAACGGTGCGAGATGACGGAGGCGTAACCCGCGCGGGTCGCCATCTCGATCGCGGCGAGCGTCTCGGTGAGCGTGCCGATCTGGTTCGGCTTGATCAGGATCGCGTTCGCGACGTTCTCGGCAATGCCGCGCGCCAGGATTTCGGTGTTCGTCACGAACAGGTCATCCCCGACGAGCTGCAGCTTCGGGCCGAGCCGGCGCGTCAGGACCGCCCAGCCCTCCCAGTCGGCCTCTGCCATGCCGTCCTCGATCACCAGGATGGGATAGCGTTCCGCGAGTGCCGCGAGGTAGTCCGTGAACTGGGCCGCATTGAATTTCCGGCCTTCCGACTCGAGCTGGTAGCTGCCATTGCGATGAAACTCGCTGCTCGCGACGTCGAGA
This sequence comes from uncultured Steroidobacteraceae bacterium, assembly GCA_964412975.1. Classification (GTDB taxonomy): domain Bacteria; phylum Pseudomonadota; class Gammaproteobacteria; order Steroidobacterales; family Steroidobacteraceae; genus SCUD01. Next base: position 1,926 of record CAYPQX010000114.1, on the reverse strand, counting down.
CCGAGCCAGACGTCCTGCCCCGAATGGTAACCGGACTGTTCGATCGCCTCGAGGATCACAGCGAGCGCGGCCTCGTTCGACGGCAGGTTCGGGGCAAAGCCGCCCTCGTCGCCGACCGCTGTCGACAGGCCGCGGTCCTGCAGGATCTTCTTGAGCCGATGAAACACTTCCGCGCCGCAGCGAAGCGCCTCGCGGAAGCTCGGGAGCCCGGCCGGGACGATCATGAATTCCTGGATGTCGAGGCTGTTGTCGGCGTGGGCGCCGCCATTGATGATGTTCATCATGGGCACCGGCATGACGACCGCATCATCGCCGCCCAGGTACCGGAAGAGCGGCAGCCTCTGCGCGCGCGCGGCGGCGTGGGCATTCGCGAGCGACACCGCGAGAATCGCATTCGCACCGAGCCGCGACTTGTTCTCGGTACCGTCCTGTTCGCACATGAGGCGGTCTATCACGGCCTGGTCCGCGGAATCCCGCCCGACCAGCAGGTCGCGCAGCGCCCCGTTCACGTGCTGGACCGCGTTCAGGACGCCCCTGCCGAGGTAGCGCTTCAAGTCGCCATCGCGAAGCTCGACGGCCTCGCGCGTGCCGGTCGAGGCGCCCGAAGGCACGGCGGCCCGGCCAACCGATCCATCCTCGAGCTCGACTTCCCCCTCCACGGTCGGGTTGCCCCGTGAGTCCATGATCTCGCGGCCGCGAATGTCGACGATGCGCATGGGGACCTCGGATTCAGTCTCGCAAGGAGCGCGTTACGCGCGCGCCTTGGCGCGACAGGGCGCGAGCCGAAGCCTCATAGTGATGACTATGGGCGAGGCGAGCAACAAAGTCGCGCCAAGGCCCGCGCGCAACCCGTAGGGACCGGGCGATTTTCGTCCCTGGCGGCGTCGCGCCCATGCGAGACTGAATCCGTGGTCCCCTAGAGGCTGGACTCGGCGAATGGCCGCGACTTGACCGCGCGATCGAGCTCGACCAGGATCTCGAGCAATTCGCGCATCCGCGGCAAGGGCCAGGCATTTGGTCCATCCGAAAGCGCCTGTTCCGGGCGCGGATGGGTCTCCATGAAGAGGCCGGCGACCCCGGCCGCGACGGCGGCACGCGCGAGCACCGGCACGAACTCCCGCTGCCCTCCCGAGGCCGTGCCCTTCCCGCCCGGCAGCTGCACGGAATGCGTCGCGTCGAAGACGACCGGCGCCCCGAACTCCCGCATCACCGACAGCGCGCGCATGTCGGAGACCAGGTTGTTGTAGCCGAAGCTGAAGCCGCGCTCGCAGACCATGATCGATTCATTGCCCGTCGAGCGTGCCTTCTCGACCACGTTCGACATTTCCCAGGGACTGAGGAACTGTCCCTTCTTGATGTTCACGGGCTTTCCCTGCGAGCAGACGTTGACGATGAAATTCGTCTGGCGGCACAGGAATGCGGGCGTCTGGAGCACGTCCACGACCGATGCGACCTCGGCCAGCGGCGTGTCCTCGTGCACGTCGGTCAGGACGGGCACGTTGAACTCGCGGCGCACGTCAGCAAGCACCCGAAGGCCCTTTTCGATGCCGGGACCGCGGAACGAGGCGCGCGAGGAGCGATTGGCCTTGTCGTAGGAGGCCTTGAAAACGAAAGGGATTCCGAGCTTGCCGGTAATCTCTTTCAGCTCGCCCGCAATGTCCTTCGTCAGTCCCGGGTCCTCGACGACGCAGGGTCCGGCGATCAGGAACAGCGGTCGATCGGGCCCGATTTCGCTGCCTGCAAGCTTCACGCGCTCGCCGCCCTGGGGAGCTTTCCGACGGCGTGCTCGCGCGCGGCGCGCACGAAGCTCGCGAACAGCGGATGACCGTCGCGCGGATTCGACGTGAACTCCGGGTGGAACTGCACGCCGATGAACCAGGGGTGCGACGGCAATTCGACGATCTCGACCAGCCCGTCCTCGGAGAA
>CAYPQX010000113.1:0-6870 GCA_964412975.1 uncultured Steroidobacteraceae bacterium | reverse complement strand
GCTCGCGCGCGCCATCGTCGCGATTTTCGCCGGGCGTGACGCGGAAGCGGTCGAACTGCTTCTGCCGGTGCGCAGCCGGATGAACCGGATCGGCGGCAGTCACGCACAACGTGACCTGGTTCAGCTCACCTGCATCGAGGCGGCGTTACGATGTGGTAACGGCCGAGTCGCGCGGGCGCTTGCGAGCGAACGCACTGAGCAGAAGCCGACGAGCCCCTTCAACTGGGAATTAACGGCGCGAGCGCTGGACGCCACGGGCGATGCGGCCGCGGCGAATGGCGCGCGCGAGCACGCCGTGCTTCGTCGCAGCGCGCAACTGCGGCGAAACGCCGCTTGATTTGATTGGTAGCAACGTAAAACTCAAGGAGACTGTCATGTTGGTGAATTTTCTGTACCGGGGCCTTCCGACGTCGGTTCTGCTGGCAACGAGTGCGTTCGTCCAGTTCTACGCCATCCGTGCCTTCGTCTGATGCCTGCTGAATGGCGCGGATCCTAAAGGGGACGTTCACCTTTAAAGGGGACGTTCACCGTTGGGAGGATGTGCTGCATTCTTAAAGGTGAACGTCCCCTTTAAAGGTGAACGTCCCCTCCAGAAGCAGCCCGGCGCCGCCTAGAGCGTCTTCAACTCCACCAGGGCCGCTTCGAACCGGCGCCGCGCCGCGCCAATGAGCGGCCGGAGCGCCACGCCGTCTCCCCGGATCGCGGCTTCTTCAATCGCCGCCGCCACCGCCTCGAGTTTCGTCGCACCCATGTTGGCGCTCGCGCCAACGAGCGTATGCGCCGCACGCCGCGCGAGCCCGAAATCGTCGTGACCGAACCCGGCTTCAATATCGCTGCAGGCCTGCTCCGCGCTGTGCTCAAAGCTTTCGATCAGTCCGCGTGCGAGCGTCGTATCGCCGCAGGTGACCTCGCGAAACCGCGCGACTGAGATCTCACCGCCGGCCACCGCGCGGACCAAGGGCGCCTTCACGACATGCCGTCCGGTGCGTGTGCCGATCGCCGGGGCATAGCGTTCGAGTACCGCCTCGAGACGGTCGCGGTCGAGCGGTTTTGCCAATACATCGTCCATGCCGGCGGCACGGCACTCCTCGACCTGTTCCTTCATCGCGCTCGCCGTCAGCCCGACGATCGGGATGCGGGCGCCGCCCGTGACTTCCGCGCGGATGCGGCGGGTGGCTTCGAGTCCGTCCATCACCGGCATCTGCACGTCTATCAGCACGAGGTCCATCCGGCGCTCGCGGAGCACATCGAGGGCCTCGCCTCCGTCGGCAGCGAGCACGACATCGCATCCCGCGCGCTCCAGAAAAAGCTGCGCCACGCGCTGGTTCGTCGGGTTGTCCTCGACGAGCAGCACGGTCCGCCCGCGCCGGTGGTGGTCTTCGACGATCACGTCGCGCGTCACGATGGCGCGCAGGCGCTGCGTGAACTCGAGGGCCGCGTGCGACAGCACGCGTTCCATCGTCGCGAGCAGCTCCGCCCGTCGCATCGGCTTCGACAAGTGGCCGGCAAACCCGAGTTCGCGCAGTTCCTGCCGGCTCGAACGGTCGTCGATCGAGCTGTAGAGCACGAGCCGGACCTCCGCAATCGCCGGGATTGCGCGAATGCGGCGCGCGAACTCGAGTCCGTCAATGCCGGGCATGCGGTGATCGGTCAGCACGGCCTGGAAGGCTGAGCTGCTGTCCGCGGCGCGCTGGAGAAGGCTCAGGCCCTCGATTGCGCTACCGGCCGTTTCCACCTCGTAGTCCGCGCCGCCGAGGAGTTCGCCGATCACGCGGCGATTCGTGTCGTTGTCATCCACGACGAGCACACGTCGCCTCTCGGCCGTCGTCGAAGGCGCCGGCTCCTCGATTGGCTCGCGGGCGCAGGGCGGCAGGCGCGCCGTGAACCAGAAGGTCGATCCTTTTCCCGGCCTGCTCTCTACGCCGACATCACCGCTCATAAGCTCCGCGAGGCGCTTGACGATCGAAAGCCCGAGGCCTGTTCCGCCGTATTGCCGCGCGGTCGAAGCATCGGCCTGCATGAACGGATGAAACAGCCGTGGAAGAACCTCGGGCGCGATTCCGATGCCGGTATCCCGCACCGAGAACCGGACCAGATCTGCGACCGGGCCGCGATCGCGCGTGACCTGGATGGCGACCTCGCCGTTCGCCGTGAACTTGATCGCGTTCGAGACGAGGTTCGCGAGCGCCTGGCGGATGCGGCCCGGGTCGCCGAGCACGCGCTCGGAGAGATCCGCCGCGACATCCACGACGAGCTCGACGTCCTTTGCGGCTGCCGCGACTGCGAGCGTGGTCGCGACTTCCTCGACGTGGGCGCGCAGATCCATCTCGAAGCGCTCGAGTTCGAGCTTGCCGGCCTCGATCTTGGAGTAATCGAGCAGGTCGTTGATCACGACGAGCAGCGCATCCGCGCTCGACTTGATGACGCCGGCGTACTCGCGCTGGCGGCGGTCAAGATCGGTATCGAGCAGGAGCGTCGTCATGCCGATGACGCCGTTCATCGGCGTGCGGACTTCGTGGCTTACGTTGGAGAGGAATTCGCTTCGAACACGGCCGGCAGCCTCGGCCCTCTCGCGCGCCTCGGCGAGCGCCGAGCGCAGTTCCGCGAGCTGCCGCTCAAGTTCTGCGATACGCAGGTCGCGGGAATCGTTCATGGGGCCGCCCATCCGGGACACAGTTCACATAAGCCGGGGGTCCGGCCGACCTACTATTGTCAAATTCAGTTACAGGTCAAGACCTTGGATTCAAGTCCACAGCAGCGGCTCCTGATCGTCGAGGACGACGTGCACATGGCGTACCTGCTCGGCTACCTGGCCGAGAAGGAACGCTTTGCCGTCGAAACCATCGCCGACGGCCGCAAGGCAGGCGAACGCATCGACGCGGGCGATGCGGTCGACCTGGTCCTGCTCGACGTCATGCTGCCCTACACGGACGGATTCGAGCTGCTCGAGCGGCTTCGCGCGAGCCCCGAATGGAAGGACGTGCCCGTCATCATACTGACCTCGCGGACCCGGGAACACGATGCGGTACGCGCGCTCAGCCTCGGTGCAGACGACTACCTGACCAAGCCCTTCAGCCCGGCGGAACTCGTCGCTCGCATCCGGCGGCGGATCGGGGCGGGACCGCGGGTGGGCGAACCATGATGCGGCGCCTCTTCAAAAGGGGACGCTCACCTTTAAAGGTGAGCGTCCCCTTTAAAGGTGAGCGTCCCCTTTTGACGTTGGCAGCTGCTTTTCTGCTGGTGGCACCGTCCGCACTCGCCTGCGACGCGGCACTCGAGGCCGTCGTCACCTCGAAACCCGACGACACCGACAGCCGCGACGCGCTGGCGCGTTCCTGCGCCCGCGACGGGGAGCCGCAGGCCGCACTCCTTCACTACGACATCCTGCTCGCGCACGACGCCGACAACGTGGATTGGCTCCTCGGAAAGGCGCAGGCGCTCGCCGCCCTGCAGCGTCCGCGCGAGGCGCTACCGCTCCTCGAGCGTGGACGGGAGATCGCACCCGCCTACGAAGATGTCTGGCGCCTGAACGCAAACGCACTCGAGTCGCTCGGCCAGTACGCAGGCGCTGATGAGCTGCTGGCGGAAGCCGCGCTCGCGTTCCCGCAGTCCGCATGGCCCGGTGAGCGACGCGAGTCGCTCGCCGAGCGCCGGCTGCTCGAACGCGGTACGCGGCTCTCGATCGATGCGAGCTATGAGGACCTCTCCGGCGGACGGCCCGCCTGGCACGGCGCGACCGTCGGCATCGACCGACCTCTCGGCACGGGTCAGCGCCTGTTTGCCGGCCTGCATCTCGAAGAGCGATTCGATACGCGCGACGAGCAGGTCACGCTTGGCTTGGCGGGGCGCATGAGCCAGGACTGGTCGTACGCAGTCATCGGCGACGTCGCCCCGGACGCGGAAGTGCTGCCGGAATGGAGCCTCGCATTCGAAGCCGGCCGCGGATTGCCAGGGATGCGAAGCATCGGATTCCGCGCCCGCCATGCCAGCTATCTGAACGTGAATGTCGACACGCTCGCCGGGACGATCGAGCAGTACGCGAACTGGTTCCGGGTGAGCTATACGCTGACCGTCGCGAAGACGAGCGGCATCGACGACCCGGGTTTCGCCCACCTGCTCCGCGTCGCACATGATTACGGGCGCGATAGTTACGTAAGCATTGCGCTCGGCTTCGGTGAGGAAGCCGAGACCGTCGCCCCGGGCGTCGTGCAGGTCACCGACACCAAGGTCGTTTCCTTCAACGGCGTGCACTGGCGCAGCGCCGCCTGGGGATTCTCCTGGGAAGCCGGCTGGTACGAGCAGGGCGATCTCTACGACCGGATCCGCGTGCGGTTTGGTCTTGAACACCGATTCTGAGCTGATTGTCGCGATCGCATGGCGAAGCGCCCAGATTGCGGGCCTCGCCGCGGCGCTCATGCTGCTCATCGCGCTCATGGTGCGCCGCTACCTTCAATACGAGGCACGCCTGCACACGCGTGTCATCGACCTCTGGCGGCCGCTCTTGACACGCATCGCGATCGAGGGCGACGGCGCGGCCATGCTGCTGCCGCTGCCGAACAGGCACCTGCCTTACCTGATGGAGGAGTGGAATGCGCTCCACGATGCCGTGCGCGGCGAGTCGTCGGAGAACCTCAATGCAGCAGGCCTGAAACTCGGGCTCGACGTGGCGGCCCGCCGCCTCATTCACTCGCGGCAGATTGGCCAACGCATCCTTGCGATCCGCACGCTCGGGTACCTGCGCGATCCGTCCTCGTGGAAGCCGCTCCAGGAGCAACTGTCATCCCCCAATGCGCTGGTGTCGTTCTACGCCGCCGCGGCGCTCGTGCAGATCGACGCGCAGCGCGCAATGCCCGGCATCATGCTGCAACTCGCCGAGCGCGAGAGCTGGCCCGGCGAGGCGATGGCGCGGCTCCTCGTCGACGCCGGCGCCGACGTCGCGCGCGAGCCGATCCGCGCGCTGATGCTCTCGCTCGCTCCATCCAAGGTTCCGCCGCTCCTGCCCTGGCTCGCGCACATGGATGCCGTGCTCGGGAGCGAAGTGGCGGTCGAACTTCTTCGCCGGCATCCGGATGACGCCGACATCGTCGCAGCCGCGCTCATCGTCGTCCTCGATCCGGGCGTCCTGCCGGAGCTCGCGCGCTTTGCGGACTCGTCGGATCCGGACGTACGCAAGAACCTCGCCATTGCCTACGGGCGCCTTGGCGGGCTCGCGGAAACAGAGACGTTGACGCGCCTCATGTGCGATAGCGTCTGGTGGGTTCGCTATCGCGCGGGGCAGGCACTGCTCCGGTTGAAAGGCATGACGATGGATCGGCTCGAGGCCGTCCGCGCGCGTCTCACGGACCCTTACGCGCGCGACATGCTCGAGCACGTGCGCGCAGAGGCCTCGCTCGTATGATTTTCCGTCACGCCATCACGGCCGTGCAGTGGGGTTTCCTCGGCTACTTCATCCTGCTGAACACGATTTACCTCGGGCTCGCCTTCATCGCGCTCTTCGGGCTCCGCCGTTACATGGGTGGCCGGAGTGCAGCCGAGCGTGTCTATTCGCACCTGCAGATGCCGGTGTCGCTCGTCGTGCCGGCCTACAACGAGGCTGCGACCATCGCGACCTCGACTCGCGCGCTCTTGCAGCTGCGCTACCAGCACTTCGAAGTCGTCATCGTCAACGACGGCTCGAAGGACGACACGCTCGCGACCATGATCCGCGAGTTCGAGCTGACGCCGTTTCCGGAGGCCTATCGCGTCCAGATCAAGACCAAGCCCGTGCGCGGGATCTATCGTTCGCTCAAGTACCCGAACCTGCGCGTGATCGACAAGGAGAATGGCGGCGGCAAGGCCGATGCGACGAATGCGGGCATCAACGCTGCGCGGTATCCGATCTTCTATTGCGGCGATGCGGATTCCATCCTCGACCCGCACAGCCTGGAGCACGTGGTGCGGCCCTTCCTCGAGGATCCGCGCACGGTCGCCTGCGGCGGGACGGTGCGCATCATCAACGGTTGCGTCGTGCGAGGCGGCGTGCTCGAAAAAGTCGGGCTACCGAGGAATCCGCTCGCGCTCGTGCAGGTGGTCGAATACCTGCGCGCATTCCTGGGCGGGCGACTTGGCTGGAGCTCGATCAACGGCATGCTGATCGTCTCCGGCGCTTTCGGCGTGTTCCACCGCGAGACGGTGGTCGAGGCCGGCGGCTTTCGCGCCGACGTGATCGGCGAGGACATGGAGATGACGGTCCGCCTGCACCGCACGCTCGCGGCGCGCGGCCAGCGGTATCGCGTCGCCTTCATTCCCGATCCCGTGTGCTGGACCGACGCGCCGGAAGACATCGCGACGCTCGCGAAGCAGCGCAAGCGCTGGCAGCGCGGGCTCGCCGAGAGCCTTTGGGAGAACCGCGGGCTCTGCTTCGCGCGTGGGAGCGGGGCGGCGGGCTGGCTCGCGTATCCTTTTTTCGTGCTGTTCGAACTGCTGAGTCCCGTGATCGAGGTCGGCGGGCTCCTCGTGATGGCGATCGCGTTCTCGATGGGGATGATGTCGGGAATGAACTTCCTCGCGTTCCTGGCCGCGGCCTTCGCGCTCGGGCTCATGCTTTCGATGACGGCGCTCCTGCTCGAGGAGCTGTCATTTCATACGTATCCGAAGGCGCGGCACCTGCTCGTTCTTTTCTTAGTCTCAATTTTGGAGAACTTCGGTTACCGCCAAATCATGTCCATCTGGCGGCTCCAGGCGCTCTATGGCTGGCTCCGCGGCGGCCGCATCCAATGGGGCGAGATGAAGCGCAAGGCCGACTGGCAGCAGTAGCCGCTTCTAAAGGGGACGTTCACCTTTAAAGGTGAACGTCCCCTTTAAAGGTGAGCGTCCCCTTTAGAGAAGCAG
>CAYPQX010000112.1:0-5708 GCA_964412975.1 uncultured Steroidobacteraceae bacterium | reverse complement strand
ACGGTTCCCTCGGCTGTCTCGATCACCTGGCCGCGCGCGTCAATGACCGACTGCCTGAACTGCGCCCGCAGTCCCGTGAGACCGCCGAGCGCAGACTCGAGGCGCCGCGCCGCCGCCGCATCGGCAACGGCATCCGCACCGGCCACGAGGGGCAGCAACGAGGCGAGCAACGCGATCCAGCAGCGCATCAGGATTCGGGCGGCGGCGGCGCCAGCACCTCGCGGCTGCCATTCGACTGCAGGGGTCCGACGAGGCCCGCTGCTTCCATCGATTCGACGAGGCGCGCGGCGCGGTTGTAGCCGATCTTGAGCCGCCGCTGCACACCGGACACCGATGCCCGCCGTGACTCCACCACGATGCGGACGGCCTCGTCGTAGAGCGGGTCCTGCTCGCCGTCAGCCTCCGCATCGCCTCCACTCTCCGCCGATTCCTCGCCCGGCAGGCCGCCCTGCGGACCCGTCAGCACTTCGTCTACGTAGGCCGGGGCGGTTCCGCCCTTCAGGGATTCGACGACCGCATGCACTTCGCGGTCCGAAACGAACGCACCATGGACGCGATCGGGCGTCGATGTGCCGAGCGGCAGGTAGAGCATGTCGCCATGGCTCAGGAGGGATTCCGCGCCGTTCTGGTCGAGAATCGTGCGCGAATCCACTTTCGCCGAAACCTGGAAGGCGATTCGCGTCGGGATGTTCGCCTTGATCAGTCCCGTGATCACGTCGACCGAGGGGCGCTGAGTCGCGAGCACGAGGTGAATGCCCGAGGCGCGCGCCTTCTGTGCCAGGCGCGCAACGAGTTCCTCGACCTTCCTCCCGACGATCAGCATCAGGTCGGCGAGTTCGTCGATCACGACGACGATATAGGGCACGGGCTGCAGCGCCGGGACCACGCCTTCGTATTTGCCGGCAGCCAGCAGGCGCGCGACCAGCGGATCGGGTATCGGCGTGCCGGCGGCCTGCGCGTCGAGCACCTTGCGATTGAGGCCAGCGAGGTTTCGGACGCCGAGCGCCTTCATGAGGTGATAGCGCCGTTCCATCTCCGCGACGCACCAACGCAGCGCATTGGCCGCGTGTTTCATGTCTGTCACGACCGGCGCCAGCAGGTGCGGTATGCCCTCGTAGACCGAGAGCTCCAGCATCTTCGGGTCGATCAGGATGAGTCGCACGTGCTCCGCCGAGCTCTTGTACAGGAGCGACAGCACCATGGCGTTGATTGCGACCGACTTGCCCGAACCCGTCGTGCCCGCGATGAGCAGGTGCGGCATCTTTCCGAGATCTGCGACGACCGGCGCCCCGCCGATGTCCTTGCCGAGCGCGAGCGCGAGCGGTGAGGCGAGCTCGTCATAGGCGCGTGAACGGAGAATCTCGCCGAGCGTCACGAGCTCGCGCGATTCGTTCGGGATCTCGAGCCCGACGACCGACTTGCCGGGAATGACCTCGACCACGCGGACGCTGATGGCCGAGAGGGCGCGGGCGAGGTCCTTCGCAAGCGCGCTGATCTGGCTCACCTTGACGCCCGGCGCCGGCTTCAACTCAAATCGCGTGATCACCGGGCCCGGCTGAACCGCGACGACCTCGACGTCAATACCGAAGTCCTTCAGCTTGATCTCGACGAGACGCGAGATCGCATCGAGTGCCTCCGGAGAATAGGACTTTTCGCGCGTAGGCGGCCCGTCGAGAAGGCTGAGTTCCGGCAGGTCCCGCGACGGCGGCTTCGCAAAGAGCTGAACCTGTTTTTCCCTTTCGACGCGCCGGCTGGGCTCCGGAACCCGCGGAGCTGGCAGCTCGATGCGCGGCGGCGTGCGGGTGGCCGCCTTCTTCTGTACTTCACGCACGGCGGTTTCACGCGCCTCGCGCGACTCCCGGCCGACGGCCTGGTCCCGCGATGTCGCCATGCGCGCACGCACCCACGAGGCGCCCTCGAGCACCCAGTGTCCGAGGAAGTCCATGACGGTGAGCCACGAAACGCCCGTGTAAAGCTGCACGCCCGCGAACCAGAGCGCAAGCAGCACGAGGGTCGCGCCAAGAAGCGACGCGATCCCGGCCAGGTTACCGCCGACGAGACTGCCGAGGACGCCGCCTCCGCCCGTGTGCAAACTGCCGCCGGAGAAATGCAGCGCTGCCAGCCCGCAACTGGTCGCGAGCGCGATGACGAGGCCGATGACGCGCAGCGCAATCGTCGAGCGTCCCTGGCCCGGATCGTTGGGCGCACGCTTCAGACCGATCCAGGCACTGAATGCAATCGCGACCGGAAACAGGAATGCCGGCCAGCCGAAGAGCGTAAACAGCACGTCCGCGATCCAGGCCCCGAGCGGGCCGATCAGGTTTCCGACCTGTCCGGGCTCGCCGGTGTAGCTGAAACTCCGGTCGGAGGCGTCGTAACTCGAAAGCGCAATCAAGAGGACGAGCGCGAGCGCGGCGAGCAGCCAGAAAGCCGCTTCGCGCAGAGCGCGCGCAAAGACCGGATCGAGTTTTGCGGCAGCAGAAACCGCGTCGCCTGCAGTCCTGGCCACGGATCAGAATCCTGATAAGGAAAGATTCATAAGCAGTTGATTATAAGAGCGTTGCAATTCGACCATCAAGCACCCATGCTCGGTGTGCCTGTGAGCGCGAGGCGCGCCATGGAGCGGAGAGCACTATACATGACGACCCCTCGCCACTCGCGGCTGATCATTCTCGGCTCCGGGCCCGCGGGATACGCAGCGGCCGTTTATGCCGCCCGAGCCAATCGCAAGCCGCTGCTGCTTACCGGATTGCAGCCGGGCGGACAACTGATGACGACGACCGAAGTCGACAATTGGCCGGGTGACGTCGAAGGGCTGCTCGGTCCCGATCTTATGGATCGCATGCGCCGGCACGCAGAACGCTTTGGCGTCGAAATCGTATCCGACCAGGTCACGCGCGTGGATCTGGGCCAACGGCCTTTTCATCTCGTCGGCGAGGATGGCGAGTACCGCTGCGATGCGCTCATCATCGCGACCGGCGCATCCGCGCGTTATCTCGGACTCGAGTCTGAAACGACATTTCGCGGGCGTGGCGTCTCCGCCTGCGCGACCTGCGATGGCTTCTTCTATCGCGACCAAAAGGTGGCGGTTGTGGGCGGCGGAAACACGGCGGTCGAGGAAGCCATCTACCTGACCAACATTGCTTCGCACGTCACGCTCATTCACCGCCGCGACAAATTGCGCGCCGAGGCCATCCTCCAGGACCGGCTCAGGGCCCTTGCCGACCAGGGCAAGGTGTCCTTCCGCTGGGACCACGAGGTGCTCGAGGTGCTTGGGTCGGATCAGGGCGTAACCGGCGTACGTATCCAATCGACAAAGGACAAGGCCCCCCTGGATCTCGCGGTTACCGGACTCTTCGTCGCGATCGGCCACACTCCCAACACGGAACTGTTCCGCGGCCAGCTCGACATGAAGGACGGCTACATCATCGTGAAATCCGGCGTCTCGGGCGACGCCACGGCAACCAGCGTGCCGGGTGTCTTCGCGGCGGGCGATGTTGCGGATCACGTCTACCGGCAGGCCGTCACATCCGCCGGCACCGGCTGCATGGCAGCGCTCGACGCCGATCGTTTTCTCGAGCGGCCCTCCGCGCACTGAAGCACCGTGGCATTCCGGATCGCACGGTCGCTCGCCGACGTCGATGCGACAGAGTGGAACGCGCTCGAGGGAGCCGACGCGCCGTTCCTTCGGCATGAGTTCCTGCTCGCGCTCGAGCAATCCGAATGCGCCACGACGGCGACCGGATGGGAGGCTCGCCACGTCCTCCTCCACGGTCCGGACGGGCGGCTCTGCGCTGCCCTGCCGCTGTACCTGAAATCGCATTCCTGGGGCGAGTTCGTCTTTGACTTTGCGTGGGCGGACGCCTATCACCGCGCCGGGCTTCCTTATTACCCGCGCCTCGTGAGCGCAGTGCCATTCACGCCCGCGACCGGACCCCGCCTGCTCGCGGCGGACGAGCCGTCCCGCAATCTCCTGCTCGCCGCGGCGCGCGAGCAGATGCATGCGCAGGGCGCTTCAACCCTCCATTTCCTGTTTCCGGCCGGCCGGGACCGTGAATGGCTCGCCACCGCCGGATTGTTGCCCAGGCTCGATTGCCAGTTCCACTGGCACAATGACGGCTACGGCAGTTTCGAGGAATTCCTGGCGCGCTTCACGGCCGAGAAGCGCAAGAAGCTGAAGCGTGAGCGGCGCCGCGTCACGGAGGCCGGCATCGAATGCCGCACGTTCCATGGCCGCGATCTCGACGAGCCGATGATCGACACCGTGTTCCGGCTCCATGCAATGACTTTCCTGCGTCACGGTCACGCGCCTTATCTCAACCGCGACCTGTTCTCGCGCCTCGCATACGCGATGCCGGATGCGCTGGTCGTCGAGCTCGCCCTGCGCGGCGGGGAGCCTGTCGCTTGCGCCATTTCATTGCGCGGCCGGGATGCGCTCTATGGCCGCTACTGGGGAGCGAGCGGCGACTATCACAGCCTGCATTTCGAGCTCTGCTACTACCGCGGCATCGAGTACTGCATTCGTGAGCGGCTCGCCCGGTTCGAGCCCGGAACCCAGGGTGAGCACAAGCTACTTCGCGGGTTCGTGCCGTCGCCGGTCTGGTCCATGCACGAGGTTGCCGATGAGCGCTTCCGCTCTGCCATCGGCGACTGGCTCGGCAGGGAACGGCGGGCGCGGCGCGAATGGATGCGCGAATCCGTGAGGCACCTGCCCTTCCGGCGCGATGAGATCCCGGCTAGGCTCGGTCCTGATGTCCGGGATTGCCTGGCTGCAGAAGACTGATCCGCCGACGGTCCTGCCGCCGACTTCACGCGCGCTCGCCGAACCGAACGGGCTGCTGGCGGTCGGCGGAGCGCTGACCCCGGAGTGGCTGATACACGCTTATCGCCACGGCGTGTTCCCCTGGTATTCCGCAGAGCAGCCGATCCTCTGGTGGGCGCCGGATCCGCGCGCAGTGCTCTTGCCATCCGAGCTCCGGGTCTCCCGGAGCCTCGCCCGGTCGGTCGCGAAGCGTGGCTACGAAACGCGCATCAATACGGCCTTCACCGAGGTCATCGAGGCCTGCGCGGGTCCACGGCGCGGCATGCCGGGGACCTGGATCACGCCGGAGATGCACCAGGCCTACGTGCTGCTTCACCGTCGCGGACTCGCGCACTCCTTCGAGACCTGGCACGACGATCGCCTCGTCGGCGGACTCTATGGCGTTGCGCTTGGCCGTATGTTCTTCGGCGAGTCGATGTTCTCGCGCGAAACGGATGCATCCAAGGTCGCCCTCGCCCGCCTGGTCGCCGAATGCGAAGCCCGGCATGTGCCGCTCATCGATTGCCAGATGCCGAGCCCGCACCTGACGAGCCTCGGCAGCCGCAATCTGCCGCGCGTGGAATTCGAGTCGCGCCTCGCCGAGCTGGTCAATTCGCGCGTTCCCTTGTGGCGGGAATGAAACACGCAATTGCGCATGGGGGGCGCGTACGGCACAATCCGCGCGGTTTCTGCTACAGCTCCGGGGCGCGATGGCGAAAGAAGAGGCAATCCAGATGGACGGCGAGGTCGTCGAGACCCTGCCGAATACGACCTTTCGCGTCCGACTCCAGAATGACCACGTCGTGACCGCCCACATCTCCGGAAAGATGCGCAAGCATTACATCAGGATCCTGACCGGCGATACGGTGACCGTGGAACTGACGCCTTACGACCTGTCGAAAGGCCG
>CAYPQX010000111.1:0-6909 GCA_964412975.1 uncultured Steroidobacteraceae bacterium | reverse complement strand
GCCGCACGGTTGGCGAGGAGCGCACGGCCGATGTCGCCCTGTGTCCCTCCCGAGAGCGCGATCAGTCCTTCCGTCGTGCCTGCGTCCAGCCATTCCCTCGAAAGCAGAGGTCGGCCGCGATCCTGGCCCTGCAGGTAACTGCGCGAGACAAGCCGGGTCAGGTTGCGGAAACCGACCGGACCCTGCGCGAGCAGCGTCAGCAGCACCGGCTCCGCGCGCTCGCCCGGCTCGTCAATCCACAGGTCCGCACCGACGACCGGTTTGACCCCGCGCTTCTCCGCCTCGCGATGAAACTTCACCATCGCGAACAGGTTGCCGTGATCCGTCAGTGCGACGGCCGGCATGCCGGCGTCGGCCACCGCGTGCATGAGCCTCGGCACGCGGACGATGCCGTCCACGAGCGAATACTCGGTATGCAGCCGCAGGTGAACGAACTGCGGCTCGCCCCGATTCGGCTCAGTCAAATGCATGCAAGGGACCCCCTGACTCACCCACGCCTGGAGCGCGTTACGCACGCGCCTTGGCGCGACAAGGCGCGAGCCGAAGCCCAATAGCAGTGACTATGGGCGAGGCGAGCAACACGGTCGCGCCAAGGCCCGCGCGTAACCCTCCGGGACCGGACGAATATCGTCCCCGGCGGCGTCGTTCGTCGCTCATGTATCTCGATACACATCGCTCCTCGCTCCTTGCCCGGGACGATATTCGCACGCGGTCGCGCCCATGCGTGGGTGAGTCAGGGGTTCCCAGGATCTTACCGGCGCGAAGCTCTGCCGGTGCAGTTGGCAGGGCCCGATCTGCGCCAGGCATTGCAGATGATCCGGGGTCGCATAGCCCTTGTGGCGCTCGAAGCCGTAATGGGGATAGCAGGCCGCCACGCGGGTCATCCAGGCGTCGCGGCTGACTTTCGCGAGGATCGAGGCGGCGCTGATCTCCCGGATGAGGTCGTCGCCCCGCACCACAGCCTCGAAGCCGCAGGCGAATCCGAGCATGGCATCCCGAGGACAGCAATTCCCGTCGACGCAGACACGGGCGGGTGCGACCGAGAGTCCCTGCAGCGCGCGCCGCATCGCGAGCAGGCTCGCCTCGAGGATGTTGAGCACGTCGATCTCCCCGGCATCGACCCACCCGATGGCCCAGGCGATCGAGCGCGAGCGGATTTCCGCCGCCAGGCGTTCCCGGATCTCCGGTTCGAGCTGCTTGGAATCGCGCAGGCCCGCGATCGGCCGCCGGGGGTCCAGGATGACTGCCGCCGCCACGACCGGACCCGCAAGCGGACCGCGGCCCGCTTCGTCAACGCCCGCGGTGAGGCCACCGGCCAGCCGCGGCCGCGAGGCCCTGCCGCCGCTCATGGCGCCGGCCTGCGGGCGAGCGCGAGAACAGCCTCAGCCGCCTGCTCGCTGGCGCCCTGCCGGAGTTGCCTGTGGATGGCCGTAAAGAGGGCCTGAAGCTCCGCGACCGCATCGGGCTCGTCGAGCCAGCGCTCCAGTTCGCGTCCAAGCCGTTCCGGCGTGACATCCGCCTGTGCAAGCTCCGGCACGACGGCGCGTCCGGCGAGCAGGTTGGGCTGGGCGAAATGTGGGGCCTTCAGGAGGCCGAGGTGGCGCAGCGCAAACGCCGTCAGGGCACCCAGGCGGTAGGCAACGACCATCGGACGCTTGCAGAGAAGCGTTTCAAGGGTCGCCGTGCCCGAGGCCACGAGAACGGCGCTCGCGGCCGTGAGCGCGACCTGCGCCCCCCCTTCGATAACCTGGACCGGGGCGCCGGGCGCATGCTGCGCGAGCGCCAGCTCGAACTCGCGACGCGTGTGGCCGTTGGCAAGGGCCGCGACGAATTGCAGGCCGGGGCGGCGCGCCGCGAGCCAGGCGATGGCACCGGCGAAATCGGCCGCGAGCCGCTTAACCTCACCCTGTCGGCTGCCCGGCAGCACCGCGATGACGGGTGCGTCGCGGGCCAGGCCGAGCGCTGCACGCGCCCCCGCCCGGTCCGGCTCGAGCGGAAGTTGATCCGCAAGCGGGTGGCCCACGAAGATTGCAGCAAGGCCTGCTTCGTCGTAAACGGTGCGTTCGAACGGAAGCAGGCACAGCACGAGATCCAGGAACTCCTTCATGCGGCGGGCGCGTCCGCGACGCCAGGCCCACACCTGCGGACTCACGTACTGAATCGTGCGGATACCCGCGGCATGGAGCGCACGGGCGATTCCCAGGTTGAATTCCGGCGCATCGATGCCGACGAACACGTCGGGCTTCAGTTCGAGCATTGCGCCGCGGATCCGGCGTCGAAGTCCCAGCAGGCGCGGCAGTTGATGCAGCACCTCGAAGAGTCCCATTACCGCGAGTTCCTCGGACTGCGCCCAGGACTCGCAGCCCTCGGACTGCATCCCCGGGCCCGCGACACCCACGAAGCGTGTGCCAGGCGCGCGGGCAGCGATGGACCGGATCAGCGCCGCGCCCAGATTGTCGCCGGAGGACTCGCCGGCGACGAGGCCGATCGTCAGCGGGCGGCCCGTAATCATCAGCGAATGATGCTGCGTTCGCTCGCGGCGAGGAAATCCACGAACGGCTTCAACTCCGGCTGC
Organism: uncultured Steroidobacteraceae bacterium; assembly: GCA_964412975.1. Lineage (GTDB taxonomy): Bacteria > Pseudomonadota > Gammaproteobacteria > Steroidobacterales > Steroidobacteraceae > SCUD01. The sequence goes on along the minus strand of CAYPQX010000111.1, from coordinate 4,334 downwards.
GTCGGCACGAGGGCGCGGAGCTGCTCCTCGGCTTCCGCCCGCTTCATGCCCGACCGGTAGAACAGCCGGTAGGCACTCTTGATGTTCGCGATCTGTGTCGCATCGAATCCGCGCCGTTTCAGGCCTTCGCTGTTGACACCCTTGGGCTCGGCCGGCGAACCCGCCACGAGGAGGAAAGGCGGCACGTCGCGGGTGACCGCGGCGTTGTTTGCCAGGAATGCATGCGCCCCGACTTTGCAGAACTGATGAATCCCGGCGTAACCCGAGAGGATGACCCACTCGCCGAGCTCCACATGCCCTGCCAAGGCGGCGCAGTTCGACAAGATGCAGTGGCTGCCGACGATGCAGTCATGCGCGACGTGCGAATAGGCCATGAACAGGCAATCGTCCGCGATGGTCGTGACCTCGCGCCCGCCTGCGGTGCCGCGGTTGATCGAGCAGAATTCGCGGAACACGTTGCGGTCGCCGACTTCGAGCTTCGTCGGCTCGCCGGCATACTTCCGATCCTGCGGTGCATCGCCGATCGATGCGAACTGGAAGACATTTGTCTCGCGGCCGAGCGTCGTCGGCCCCAGGATCACGGCATGGGGACCGATCCGGCTCCCCGCCCCGATGCGAACGCCCGGACCGATGACCGAGAAGGGTCCGATCTCGACACCGTCGCCGATTTCGGCATCGGGCGCGACAATTGCGCGCGGATCGATCAAGGCTTGATCTCCGGCGCGACCATCATCGTGGCCGAGGCGACTTCCTGGCCCTCTACCTCGGCGACGGTCGTGAATTTCCAGATGCCACGCTTCGCACGATCGAATGTTGCCTTGAGGGCGAGCTGGTCACCCGGCACCACCGGGCGGCGGAAGCGCGCGCCGTCGATGCCGACGAAATAGAAGCGCGAATTCTCATCCGGCACGACGCCCGCCGTCTTGAACGCGAGGATCCCGGCGGCCTGGGCGAGCGCCTCCAGGATCATGACCCCCGGCATCGTCGGCCGGCCCGGAAAATGCCCAGGGAAGAACGGCTCATTGACCGTGACGTTCTTGATCGCATGGATGCGCTTGCCCGGCACGCACTCGATGACGCGATCGACCAGCAGGAACGGATAGCGGTGCGGCAGCTGCGCGAGCACGGCCTGGGTGTCCATCGGAAAGCCTTCGCTCATCGCCTCTTCTCCCGCTCGAGCCGATGCAGCCGCGCAACCGCACGGCGCCATTTCGCGGCTTCGATCGCCGGCAGGCCCGAAGAATAGGTCCCGGGCCCGGGCAGCGAGTGCGTGACCAGCGAGTAGCCGGTTACGACGACGCCGTCGCCGATCTCGAGATGTCCCGCGATCCCCACCGCGCCCCCGATCATGCAGCGGCTGCCGATGATTGAACTGCCGGAAATCCCGACGCAACCGGCGATCACCGTGTGCGCACCGATGCGGCAGTTATGGCCGACCTGCACCTGGTTGTCCAGCTTGACCCCGTCCCCGATCACGGTGTCCTCGATTGTCCCGCGGTCAATCGTGGTGTTCGCCCCGATATCCACGTCGTTTCCGATGCGCACATTGCCGAGGTGCGGAACCTTGACGTAGCCATCGAGGTCGGGCGCGAAGCCGAAGCCGTCGCTGCCGACGACTGCGCCCGGCTTGAACACGCAGCGCGCGCCGATGACCACGTCGTGGCAGATCGTCACGCCCGCCTGGAGCCGGCAATCATCGCCGAGGCGGGCTCCGTCCTCGACGACGCAATGCGGGCCGATGAAGCAGCGTTCGCCGATTGCGGCGCCCGCGCCGATGACGGCATGGGGCCCGATGAATGCACTCGCGGCGACCGTCGCCGACTCCGCGACCTGCGCGCCCGCCGCCTTGCCCGGCTTCACTGGCGCGAGCGGATGAAGGCCTGCGGCAATACGGGCAAAGCTTGCGTAGGGGTTTGCGCTGATGAGCGCCGCGACCGGGCATTCCGCGGCAAGCTCACGCGGCAGGACGACCGCGCTCGCGCGCGTCGCCGCGAGTTGCTTTCGGTACTTGGCGCCCGTGCAGAAGCTGAGCTTGCCCGCCGTCGCCGCGGCGAGCGGCGCAACGCCGTCGATCGCCTGGCCGGGATCGCCGGCAAGCTCCAGTCCGTAACGGACCGCAAGCTCGCCGAGCGTTATCGCCATCGCGGCGCTCCCCTGGCGGATCCTCAAGTCTTGGGCGGTGTCGCGGGCGCCGGCGACTTGGACTTGATCGCTGCGACGACCTGGGGCGTGATGTCGATGCCCTCGGCGGCGAACAACACGCCTTCGCTCACGATCAGCTGGAAACCATTCGCCTTCGCATAGGCCTGGACTTCCTGGAGCAGCGAACGCTGCATCCGGCCCACTTCCTCGTTGCGGCGCATGTTCAGGTCTTCCTGCAGTTCCTTGAAGCGGCGCTGGACATTGAGCTCCAGGTCCCGGATCTCGCGCTCGGTCCGGATACGGTCCGCCTCCGACATCACGGCGGCCTCCTTCTTCAACTTGTCGGTTTTCTCCTCGAGCGATTTCTGCTGCGCCGCAACCTCGCGCTGACGCGGCAGGAACTCGCCTTCGAGCGCCTGCTGGGCGGCCTTCGCCTGCGGCGATTCCTCGAGGAGCCGGCCGAAATTGACGAAGCCGACCTTGAGCGCCTGTGCCTGCACGGCGGGGGCCGCTGCGAGCGTCGCAACGACGATCAGAGCGCCGAGTACGGTGTGTCTAATCATGAATGTCATATTGCCTCGACTATCAGAATGCGGAACCGATCGTGAACTGGAAGCGCTCGACCTCGTCCGCATAACGGATGTCGTCGCCCTTGAATTCGTTCAGCGGGATGCCGTAGCTGAACCTGAACACCCCGAGCGGCGCAAACCATTGGATGGCGAGGCCGGCGGATTGCTTCAACTCATTGTAATCGAACTCGTAGTCGACGGGAGTGCGCCCGTCCCGGCCGACGAAATTGATGCCGGCGCCCTGCGAAAAGACGTTGCCCATGTCGAAAAAGGCGCTGATGCGCGTGCTCGCGCGCCACTTTTCCGGCACCGGGAACAGGAGTTCCGCCCGGCTGATCACTTTCAGGTTGCCGCCGTACGGATTGCCGAAGCCGTCCTTCGGCCCAAGCCGGCTCTCGGTGAAGCCGCGCACGGAGCCCGGGCCGCCCGCAAAGAACTGGCGATACGGCGGCAGCGCGCTCGTATCCTTTCCGAGCGCATCGCCATAACCGAGCTCGGCTGCGAGCGCAAACGTCCACTGGCCGAAGATCGGAAACAGCTGGAGGTAGTCGTACCGGAACGTGTAGTAATCGACTTCGCTGCCCGGCGCCGTGACCGCCAGACTCGCGGTGTGCTGCAGGCCACGGTCCGCGAAAATCGCGCGGTTGCGCGAATCGTAGTACCAGCTTCCGACCAGTTCGAAGGTGTCGAACTCGGTGCCGAAGAGGATCGTCGTGATGATCGACGGATCATCCTCGCCCGGCACGTTGATCTCGCGTTCGATGACACGGGTGTAGGGATTGCCGTTGTTGCGGACCCAGGTGACGGCCTCTCGCGCGCTGCTCTGGGGGTTGACGATCAGGTCCGAGCGCTGCGCGATGAGTCCGAAGCGAAGTCCCTGGAACTCCGAGATCGGATAGCCGAACTCGAGCGTCGCCGACATGGTCGTCGTCGAGAAATCCGACGCCGCGGAAACATACTGCGTGACATCGCGGTATTGCAAGCCGGCTGTACGCGAAACGCCGTCGACATTCGTGTACGGGTCCGTATGCGAGAGGCTGTACTGCTGCGAGAACCTGCCCGCCAGGAGCTCGAGCGCCACGCGCTCGCCCGAGCCCATGAAATTCGAATGGACGAAGCTTCCGTTCAGGATGAAAGACTGGGACTCCGAATAACCGATGCCGCCGCTGAACTGGCCCGGGAGTCCCTCCTTGATGTCGAAATCGACGTCGACGAGGTCCGGTGTGCCCGGCACCGGTGCCGTCTCGAACTCGACCTTCTCGATGTACGGCAGGCGCTGGACGCGTTCCTTCGAACGCTGGAGCAGCGAATTCGACAGGTAGGAGCCTTCCAGCTGCCGCATCTCGCGGCGCAGCACCTCGTCGTCGATGGCGCTCGTATTGATGAAATTGATCCGGCGCACATAGGCGCGGCTGCCCGAATCGACGAAGAACGTCAGGTCGATGGTCTTCGTTTCATCGTTCGCCTGCGGGACGGGGTCGATCTTGGCGAAGGCGTAGCCGTCCACGCCGAGCCGGAATGAAATGAGCTCCTGGGTCTGGGTAATGAGCTTGCGCGAGTAGGTCTGGCCCGGCTGGACCAGCAGCAGCCGCTTGAGGTCCTGCTCCGGGACCTTCATGGTGC
>CAYPQX010000110.1:0-54874 GCA_964412975.1 uncultured Steroidobacteraceae bacterium | reverse complement strand
GGATCGACACTGTCGAAATCGCGCGGATTGAACGGCTGCTCGCGCAGACGCCGGCCACCGATCTCCGCAAGCTCTTTTCCGCGCAGGAACTGGCCGACAGCGGCGACGGCCCAGGCCGCACTGCAAGTCTTGCCGCGCGCGTCGCCGCAAAGGAAGCCTGCATCAAGCTCTTTCCGCGCGAGGCTGCGCTCGGACAGCTCGAGCCGGCGGATTTCTCCGTCGTGCGTGACAACTACGGTGCGCCTCAGGCCGTGCTGAGTTCGAACGCGCAGGCGGTGCTGGCCCGGTACCGGCTGCACAGCATCGCGCTGTCGTTGACGCACGATCGAACCTACGCGTCCGCCGTGGCGCTGGCCGAGCCCGCGGAGGTCGCGGTGCCAGCCGCTGGCCGATTCCTCTACCGCTTTGTGCCGCTGCGACGCGACGTCGTGCTCCCGAACCTGCGCCGCGTATTCGGTGACACTGCGTCCGCTGCCGAGATCGGGCGGTTCGCGCGGACAATGGTCGCGTTGCTCGGCATGGCCTTCACTGCCTCGCAGTTCGGCGAACTGCATTTCGCCCTGGATAACCTCTCTAACTTCCCCGTGCATTTCGCCGGGGCCTTCCTGTTTTGCACAATCGTGCTCGCGATCATTCGCGACTTGCGCTTCGCATTCGTCGCAGCCGCCGGCATCGCGTTCTCGCTCACGCTTGTCGTGCCGTGGTACTTGCCTGCCCCCGGTCTACAACCCGCGCCCGAAGCGGGGACCGTCAAGCTCTTCGTATCGAATGTCTATATCCACAACCGGGGGCACAAGGAACTCCTCCGGCTGATCGCGGAGGAACATCCGGACGTCGTCGGGCTGATCGAAGTGAATTCACGATGGCTGCGTAAGCTCGGGCCTTTGCGTTCCGACTATCCGTTTCACTTCGAAATCCCGGACGAGGCGACCATCGGACTCGCGCTCTACAGCAAGCTGCCACTGACGAATGCACGGACCCTGCACGTCGGCGATTCCGGAACGCCGGCCTTCGCGGCCACGATGAAGATTCCCGACGGCGAGATCGAGTTCATCCTGGTGCACCCGGTATCGCCTATCGACGAGAACCACGTGCAGCGTCGCAATGCGCAGCTGAGCGCGCTTGGCCGCTACGTCCGCGATCAGAAACGACCGGTCGTGCTGGCCGGCGATCTCAATGCCACGATGTGGAATCGCCACTACCGCGAGTTCGCGGAACTGGGCGGTCTGTACAACGCGCGTGCCGGATTCGGCGTCGGTCCCACCTGGCCCTCGGTGGGGCCCCTGGGCGTGCCCATAGATCACATCCTCGCGACGGCGCCAGTGCGCCTCCACAATTTCAGGGTCCACGAAGACTTCGGCTCCGATCACCTGCCGATTTCGGCGGAGTTCAGCCTTCGCTGATCGTTGCGGCTTGCCTTCATGCCGGTACGGATGCATGCTCAAAAACGGCATCAAGCCGCGTCGGGACATAATCAGGGAGCACACTGAGTTGCGAGTGTCCACCGACACCATGTGCCGCGATCTGCAACGCTGCTTCCTCATACTCCTCGCCTGCGTCGTGGCGGCCCCGGTCTGGGCCCAGCGCGGCGCGATGACGGTGCCGCGTAACCTCAACCAGCTGACGGATCGTGCGTCCGACATCGTGCGTGGCACAGTCGTCAGTGCGCGCGTCGAAAAGCACCCGGAATTTACGAACCTCGACACCGTTGTCGTGACACTGCGCGTGCGCGAAACGCTTAAGGGCCATGCACAGGGCACGTTCACCTTCCGCCAGTACATCTGGGATATGCGCGACCATTACGACGCCGCTGGATATGCCAAGGGGCAGGACATGCTGCTCCTGATGATTGCGCCGAGTCCGCATGGCCTCTCGAGCCCGGCGGGAATGGACCAGGGACGGTTCCGGATCCAGCGCGACCGGTCGGGCCGCGAGGTGGCCGTGAACGGCACAGGCAACATCCGGCTGTTCGATGGACTGCAATCCGAGGTCTCAAAGGAAGGCATCGCGCTCGCGCCCGCGCAATCCAGCCTGGTCGGCAAGCACCGCAAGGGACCCATCGAATTGAGCGATCTGACCGCGCTCATACGGGAATTTGTCCGGAGCGAATGACATGCGGGAATTCTTTACCAGGTGGCTGGCTACGCTCGCCGTGATGTTCCTGCCAGCCACCGCAATTGCAGGTGGGCCGCTGATCGTCAACGACGACGGCACGCCGATTGCATGGGACACGACGGCGGCCATCCCTTACCAGACTGATGGCGGCGACCTGAGCCCATTGGTTAACGGAGCGGCCGCGCGGACCCGCGTCGCGAACATGTTCGCCGTCTGGCAGAGCGTAGCTTCGGCAAACATTGCATTCAACCGCGCGGGCGACATCCAGGACGTCGCAGGATTCACCGACGGCGACGTGAGCAATCTCGGCGAATTCAATGCCGTCGAGGGCGATTGCAGCGACGGCAACCAGAGCCCGATCGTCTACGACGCAGACGGCGCGATCTTCACCGCACTGGGAATTGACGTAACGAGCGTGATCGGATTTGCGGGACCCTGCTCCTTCAACCCGGCAACGGGGCGGATCCTGGCCGGCGAGGCCGTCATGAACGGGCTCTTCCTGGATGGCGTCAGCAATGCTGACAATCCGGCCGACCTTACGGATGCCGAGTTCGACGCAACCTTCGTGCACGAGTTTGGCCACTTTTCGGGTCTCGATCACTCCCAGATCAACGTCGAATGCGGCTTCGTGAACTGCGGCACCGACAACATCGCCGGCCTGCCGACGATGTTTCCCTTCCTTGTCAGCGAATCGCAGGGGGTCCTGTCAGTCGATGATATCGCCTGGATCTCCAAGATCTACCCCGCGACGGGCGGATCGGGATTCACTTCGACGCACGGCCACATCACGGGCACGGTGTTCTTCACCGACGGCGAGTCGCATGCGCAGGGCGTCAACGTCATCGCGCGGCGCGTGGACAATCCGGCCACTGCAGGCGTGGACGAAAGCCGCACGACCGCCGGTTCGAACGTCTCGGGTTACAGGTTCCGCTTCTTCAACGGCAATCCGATCAACGCCGGCAGTGACATTTTCGGGAGCCAGGTTCCTGCCCACATCGGCTTCTACGAAATCCCGCTGCCACCGGGCAATTACACGATCGAAGTCGAGTCCATCAACGCGGAGTTCGTCGACGGCTCAAGCGTGGGTGGACCTGTCCGAATCAAAATGCCCGGCTTCGCGCCCGCATCGATCGGTCCGATTACGGTGACTGCCGGGGCGACCGATTCCGGAAACGACGTCACGCTCGTCGGAACCGACCCGCGCTTTGATCAGTTCGAGGGCCCGGGTCCATGAGAATGTGGAACGCACCCTTTGCCCGCGCATTCACGCTGGTTCTGCTGACCGCAGTCATTTCGGCCTGCGGCGGGGGCGGCGATGGCGGCGGTGGCAGTGGCCCGCTCAACATTACGAGCACCACGGTCAACGATGGCGTGGTCGGCGTCGCCTACAGCCAGACCGTTGCCGCCACCGGCGGCAAGGGCACGCGGACCTTCAGCATCAGCGCGGGCGCGCTGCCTGCCGGCCTCACGCTCAGCGCCGCGGGCGCCATCACCGGCACCCCGGCAGGGCCCGCGGGGACCACCAACTTCACGGTGTCAGTCTCCGATACGGCGAAACAGCCCGCAACCGATACGCAGGCGCTTTCAATCGACGTCGTCGATCCTCTTGTGATTACAACCACTACGCTGCCGGCGACGACCGTGGGCGCGGCCTACTCAGCGGCCATCGTCGTCACAGGCGGTACGACGGCCTACGCGTTTGGCATCGGCCCGGGCTCGCTGCCCTCCGGCCTCGGGATCGGTGCGGACGGCGTGATCGCAGGAACGGTCGCGCCTGACGCGCGGAGCGAGGTCTTCTCGGTTTTCGTCGACGACGACACATTTCCGCCGCAAAATGCCTCGCAGGAATACCAGATCGACGTCGACCTCGAGATCACGACCACGGCGCTGCCCGATGCCACCGGCGGCGAGCCATACTCTGCCGCAGTCGAGGCCGAGGGCGGTCTGTTGCCCCTCACCTGGTCACTGACCGCCGGCACCCTGCCAGCCGGCCTCGGAGGTCCGGACCCGGCCACTGGAGAGATCAGCGGTACGCCCGACCCGGTTTGTGTCGCGGCGGCGACGGCCCTGACCGTGCGGGTGACGGATATCGACAGCCCGGCGCAGACGGACACGCAGGCGGCGATCGGCCTGACACTGAATCCTGCGGTGCTCGATATCACGACAGGCGCCCTTCCGAACGGAGCCATCAACACCGCTTACAACGCGTCGGTCCAGGCATCAGGCGGCGTTCCACCCTATTCTTTCGCGGTCACGGCGGGCGTGTTGCCGAGCCAGCTCGTCCTCAATTCCACGACAGGGCAGATCACTGGAACGCCGGACACTCTCGAAACGCAGGCATTTGAGGTGACAGTCACGGATTCCTGCCCGGACTCGGTCACGCAGGCGCTCAGCATTACGATCAACGCCGCGGTGCTCGGGCGGAATGACACGATCGCCGATGCCACCGTGCTACCGGGCAATGGAAGCTATGCTGCTTCGATCAGCCCGAGCGGCCATCCAAACACCGTGTTCCAGCCCGACGAGGACTACTACGCGATTACAACGACGGCAGCGTCCACCGTCACCGTCGACATCAATGCACAGGTCAACGGCAGTCCGCTCGATTCGGTAATTGAGATCGTGGACGCGAACGGTAACCCGCTCAACACCTGCGTGGCTCCGCTCTTCAATTCTGTGTGCACGCACGACGACGAAGATCTCGGCGTCGTCCTCGACTCCTTCCTGCAGGTCCAGGTCAGCGGCGCCACGACGTTCTACATCCACATCGTGGACTGGGGAAGCAGTGCCCGGCCGGACAAACTCTACGACCTCGTGATCAGCGGGGTGAACTGACCGCCGGGGTCCGCGGTCGATGGGCCACGGCCACCTGCCGCCGCTTGTCCTGGGGAGCGCCGCGTGAAATGCCTTTCAATCCTGGCCACTGCGACCGTGCTCGGCCCAGGCTTTGCCGCCGCGTCGCCGCAGGCCAGCCTGTCGCCGATCCCCTGCGTGCGAATCGCCATCGAAGGCCTGCGCTGCGGCACGCTGCGCGTGCTCGAAAACCGGTCCGCCGCTTCCGGCCGTTCCATCGAGATCCATGTCGCGATCGCGCCGGCGACGGGAGCGAAGCCGCTTCCGGATCCGGTCTTCTTCTTTTATGGCGGACCCGGTGCCGCCGCCTCCGACGAGGCGGCGAAAACGGAGCGAGCCTGGCGGACGGCGCGCGAACGGAGGGATCTCGTCTTCATCGACCAGCGCGGAACCGGCCGCTCGGCACCCATGCATTGCAGCTTTGCGGGCGATCCCGACGATCCGAACACCTATGCGATCGATCTCTTCGACCGCGGTCACCTGAAGGCCTGCCGGGATCGCCTCGCTGCAAGCCACGACCTGATCCGCTACGGCACCGCCGATGCGATCCTGGATGCCGACGCCATCCGGGCCGCACTCGGCTACGAGAGAATCAATCTCGTCGGCGAATCCTACGGGACGCGCGTCGTCCAGGAATATCTTCGCCGCCGTCCGGAACGCGTCCGTGCGGCCGTGCTGCTGGGCGCCGTGCCGCCGTCCGCCAGCATCACCGAAGGCACGGCCGAATCGCTCGACGCGACGATCGAACAGTTCTTCGAGAGCTGCGAAGCGGACCGCACCTGTGCTGCCGCTTATCCGCACCTGCGCGCTAACGCGACCGCTTTCCTGAACAAGGCGCGGACCGCGGGTATTGCCGCCACCGTCAGCCTCGACGAGGGTGAAGCGAGGCCTGCGAGGATTTCATATGTGCATGCGATTGCCTGGATCCGAAGCCGCCTCTACGCGGTGCAGGAAGCGGCGCGCCTGCCCGGGATCCTGACGCAAGCCGCCCAGGGCAACGGCGCGGAACTCGTTCGCGGGGCGCTCCGCTGGCGCCGCGGCTTGTCCCGGTCCCTGGCCGAGGGGATGTACGCCTCTGTCGTTTGCGCCGAGGACATGCCATTCGTCGACGTCGCCGCCGAGACGACGGCCGCGGCCGCCACCTGGCTCGGCGATCACCGCGTGGCGAGCCAGCAGGCTGCCTGCGCGCTCTGGCCGCGCGCCGAAATGCCCGTGGACATCAAGACACCGGTCACGGCGGCGACTCCGATGCTCGTGATCAACGGCGACCGCGATCCCGCAACGAGCCTCGACTGGGCGCGCACGGTTGTTCGGCATGCCGACGATGCACGGCTTGTCGTAGCGCACAACCGCTCGCATGCGCTGTCGTTCGGGTTCGAAGCCTGCCTCGGCCCAATCGCGCAGCGATTCCTCGATTCAGCCGATACGGGCGCCATCGACGACGCCTGCGCCGCGACGATGCGCCTGCCGCCGTTCGAGATCGAGGGCCCAACGGAAACCCGGTGAATCGTCCGCGAAAGGCCGGATTTCCCGCGTCTTCAGTCATGGGTTATCCTCAACGAGATCGCGATCCCGCGATTTCGACACAGGGACGGCGGCAGATGAAACGACTCCCGGCATTCTTTGCGGCGCTTTTCGGCAGCCTCGCGCTCGCTTCGGCCTCCGCCGCGCCAAATGACCGCAACATCGTCCTCGTCACGCTCGACGGCGTGCGCATTCAGGAGCTCTTCGGCGGCCTCGATGCCGTGATTGCCGATGCGCCGGAAGCGGAATCCGGCATCTACGAGATCGACGTAACCCGCTCACGCTACGGGCGTTCGACCGCGAAAGAGCGACGCGAAGCGCTGATGCCGTTTTTCTGGAAGACGCTCGCACCCGCCGGCATGGTGCTCGGGAACCAGGCGCTCGGCAGCAAAGTCACCGTCCAAAACAACCAGTGGTTCTCCTACCCGGGTTACTCGGAAATCCTGACCGGCGAGGCCCATCCCGAGATCAAGAGCAACGATTTCGTCCGCTATCCGCACGAGACCGTGCTCGACTACGTGCACCGGACGCTGACACTCAAGCCGACCGAGGTCGCGCAGATCGGCTCCTGGGACGGATTCAAGTACGCGGCTTCGCAAAAGGACGGCACGTTTTTCATGAGCGGCGCCTACGGTATCGTCCCGCCGGAACTCAGCACGCCTGATATGGACCTGATGGGACGCCTGCGCGAACAGGTGATCGAAAACTGGGAGGAAAGCAGCAACGACGCGCTCACATTCCACATCGCCCTCGGCTACCTGAAGAAAAACAAGCCGCGCGTGCTCTGGCTCGGCCTCGGCCAGTCGGACGACTGGGCGCATGCCCGCCGTTACGACCGGCTGCTCGATTACCTGCACCTCGCGGACGGATTTCTCGCGGAGCTGTGGAAAACGCTGCAGTCGCTCGACGGCTATCGCGGCAACACGACGCTGGTCATCACGACCGATCACGGCCGTGGGCGTACGTCCACCGACTGGTCCGAGCACGATTTCGGAATCCAGGGCAGCCAGGACATCTGGATCGCGATCATCGGGCCGGACACCCCGGCACTCGGCGAAGTACAGAATTTCCCCGACGTGACGCAGAGCGACGTCGCAGCGACGATGCTGCAATACCTCGGACTCGATCACCGCAAGTTCAACCCGGCTGCGGGTCCGCCGGTGCCGGGAAGCCTCAAGGCCGCTCAGAAAACGCGGTAGCTCCACCGCGCCGCTGGAGCAACTGGCTGTAAGCCGTCGGGTGCGCGTCGATCGCAGACGCGGAATGCTTACATGGCTCTCCCCGGTCCGGGACGGCAACCGCTCAGCGCAGTTGCTGCAGGATGCGCCCGATGGGCAGGAGCCCGCTAGCAGGCAGGAAGCGGACCAGCGAAAGCGCGAGCTTCGGCTTGAATGCAAGCAGGCCCGCAAGCACACCCAGCGCCACGATTCTCCCTTGCCCGCCCATCAGGAAGCGCATCGTTTCGCTGCGCGGAAACGTGTCGGGTTCCCGACTCAGCAATGCCTCGATGTCGGCCCGGCTCGCGGCGAGCCTGCGCTCCGCCGGCGACAGCAAATCCAGGGGCGACTCATCCGGCGCCATTTCATTTCGTCGCATGATCACTCCGGTCCAGGGCACGGTCGATGAGCTCGCGGTCCCGATCCCATTCGTGCCGCACGCGCGAAAAGAACTTTGCGTCCGCCTTCGAGCGGCGCCGCAGCGCCGGAATTGCGAGGCCCGCCGCACCTGCCGCGAAAGCGAGCGCAAGGCCCGCGGCGGTCCAGAGGCGCCAAGGACCGTCCCAGGCCAGGGCGAGAAGCCAGGCGCAAAACATCAGTAGCGCGATGAGTGCCGCCGCAACGCCGAGCAGGAGGGCAAGCAAACGCCGCGCGACGATCGCAGCCGCGTCGCGCGCATCCTCGCCCGCGACATCGGCGTAGCCTTCAAGGTGCCGCAGGAGTGCGGGCACCAGCCGTGCAAGCATTGAACGCATCGGAACTACCCCCCCGCGGGCGGCGAATCAGCGACGCCCGGCGATGAGCCCGATCACAATGCCGACCGCGGCCGCAATGCCAATCGCGGCCCACGGGTTCTCGCGGACGTACTGGTCGGTGGCTTCCGTGACCTCTTCAGCCTGGCCCCGAATCGCGTCCATACCCTGCGTGGCGGAAGTCTTCGCCTTGGCGAGCGTCTGCTCGACCTTGGCCCGGATCTCGGCGACTTCATCGTCCTTGACATTCGCGACCTTCTTGATCAGGTCCTCGACGTCGGCAACCAGATTGCGCCACTCCGTGCCGCGTGCGGACGCCTTGCCACCGTTGTGGACAGTGCTGCCGCCCGGCTTGCCTGTTGCGGTCATGTTTTCCATCGGTCGTCTCCTCTCCGTTTTTATCCTAGCATGGCGGCCCGACAGGCGCGGATTGCCGGTTCTCCCTGCGTTCAGGCGCGGCGACCGAGACTGATGAAGAACGTGATGACCGCGCCGATCAGGAACAGCACGAATAGTATCTTGGCGATTCCCGCCGCACCGGCTGCGAGCCCACCGAACCCGAATACCGCGGCGATCAACGCTACAACAAAGAATACGACTGCGTAGTAAAGCATGGCGACACCTCGGTTTAGCTCGTGGTTCAAGCCTGACGCATACGATCCCGCACTTCCGTCGGCCCCGGTGACTACAAGACGTAGGACGGGACCCACAGGCGCAAGCCACTGCAATCGCTTGGCAGGTGCCATCAGGTACAGGCATCCTGCGACTCTGGCGAAAGAGGCAAGCACATGGGAACCGCGACCGGCAGGCCGAGCATCGAGACGATCATCAAGGATCCCGTGAAGCATTTCCGGTCGCCGCGCGAAGTTGTCTCCGACCCGGCCTTTACGCCTGAAGAGAAGCGCCGGATCCTCGATTCATGGGCACTCGACGCGCAATTGCTGTCGGTCGCGGAGGAAGAGAACATGGGCGGGTCGGATCGGCCCGGCCTCCGCGACGTGAAGCTCGCGCTGATGGAACTCGAGAAAGAGGGCTGACGCGACCGCCTCAGGCGTTTCGCAGGAACACCGGGAGCTTCCGTCCGATGCGGTAGAGCTTGCTTGCGAACCGCCTGAACGGCCCCGGCTCGAGCTCGGGCCGCTGGTCCCAGGCGGCGTTGTGCCGCACGTCGAATTCCGCGAGCGCGGCGGCGAAATCACCCTCGGCACCGATCCGTTGCCAGAACTCAGGGAATCGGTCGCGGCCTTCCTCGAGCCTGAATTCCATCCGGTTCGTCTTGTCGCGCAGGAAGAGCCGGATGTTCTGTTCGACCGTATCGCAGTAATCGAGGGCGACTTCGACCGGCGTCGCCTCCTTCGGGCAATGCCATAGGATCGCGTAGCGATACGCGTTCATCATTCCCGTGTAGGAACGCTTCGCCCAGCTTGCGGCGACCGGGCCGACCTCCCGCGTCAGGTGAACGTAGAAGGCGCGGTCACCAAACCTGCGGTCGAGCCGTCCGAGCAGCCAGGACAGGCGGTTGTCCGACTCGATGTGGTTGTCCGGATAATCAAAATGCGCCTCGCCGAGGAGTCCGCTGCGGGACTCGTGCGCGCTCGTGTAATTGGCGATGTGATCGCAGGCCCGCGCGAACGTCTTCGATCCGGAGCGGCCGGCATTGAGGATGAAGACGTTCACCGGCCGAAAGTATATAGTTTTCCGGCGGCGATGCGCCGCCACCCCGGGCCCGATCCGATGAGCAAGGACCACACGAAAACGGTTCGTATCCGCAAGGTCGACAAGGTCGCGCCGGACGAGCGTGGCCGGTCGGTCTGGCTCGGAAAGGTCGATGCCGTCGAACTCGAACTCGTTTCTACGACCGCGCTGGAAAAGATCCTCAAGTCGGGTGGCGGCAAGACGCGGGGCGAGATCCAGAAGCTGGCTGCCGGGCGGAAGGACGGCATCCTCGCGCGCGACACCGCGACCGGCCTCTTCCGCATCGTGAGCGAAGCCGACCTCAAGAAAGCCCTGGCGGCCGAATCCGGCGCCAAGCCGGGGCGCAGCGCGGACGTTACGGCGGCTCCGCTGACCGATACGACACGTCGTGCCGCTGACGAACTGTCCCTCGTCAGCACGCAGATCCTGCGGAAGGTCATGAAGCCGGAAGCAAAAGCCGAGGCCGCGAAGCCAAGGCCCGGCAAGAAAGACAAGTTCGGCGGGATCAACCCTTACGACAACAACTGAAGGCCCGCCGGCACGGCCGGGGCTCTTTCAGGAATTGCGCGTACGACGCCACTCCTGGATCCAGGTCGAAAGTTCCTCTGGCGGCAGCGGACGCGCGTAGTGGAAGCCTTGTGCGCAATTGCAACCCATTTCCGCGAGCCGGCGCGCGACTTCCGCGTTCTCGACGCCCTCCGCGACCACTTCGAGGTTGAATGAACGCCCGAGCGCGATGATCTGTTCGACGATCTTCAGGTCAGCCTCATCGGCTAGCATGTTCATCACGAAGGACTTGTCGATCTTCAGTTCGTCGGCGGGGATCTGCTTCAGATACGACAGCGACGAATAACCCGTTCCGAAATCGTCGATCGAAACGCGCGCGCCGAGTTCGCGGATCTCGGTCAGCACGCGGTGGCTGCGCTCGCGGTCGACCATCAGCGCGTTCTCCGTCACCTCGACGGTCAGGCGCCTGAAATCGATCGACCAGAGGCCGGCGGCATTGCGGATGACTTCCACGATCTCCGGGTTGCAGATGATCGACGGCGTGACATTCACCGCGACGCCAATCGAGCCGAGGTTCTTCGGCCACTCGCCGAGCTGGCGAAGCGCGCGATGGAAGGCGAATCGCGTCAGCGGGTCGATCTGCCCGGTCATCTCGGCGACGTCGATGAAGATCTCCGGCGGCACGTTGCCCGATTCCGGGCGGTTCCAGCGCATGAGCGCCTCGACGCCGACGACCTCGAGCTTCGGCAGCGAAAGCTTTGGCTGGTAGTTCATCACGAGGTCGCCATGCTCGAGCGCGGTCGCGAGCTGCGTCTCGAGGTCCCAGCCGGCGACGAGCTCGTCCGCCTTGCGGGTGGTGTAGACCACGGATGGCTGCGAAGTTTTCCAGGCTTCGAGCAGCGCGATTTCCGCGCACTGCATCAGCGCCTCGGGATGGCGCGCATGCCCCGGGTACATGGCGATGCCGACCGAGAGCCGGACATTGGCATGCTGTCCGCCCGCGGAGATGGGCTCGGAACCGGTGCGCAGGATCTTGTTTGCCGCGAGCAGCGCGTGGCCCTCGTTTCTGAGGTTTGACAGCACATACACGAACTTGCGGTCGCCGAGGCGCGAGAAATAGTCTCCCGGCTTCGAGACCTGCGACAATCGATTGCGCAGTTCGTCGAGCATGCGCCCCGCGTTCTCGTGCCCGGCGCTCGCGAACAGGCGCTCGAGCTGGTGAACGTAGACGACGAGCACAGCGATGCCGTAGAGCTTCGCCTCGCGCGCGGCGAGCCGGGCGCGAATCGCCTCGAGGCAGTCTGCATAGCCGCTGCTCCCCGTCGGCAACGGCGCCGCTTTGATCATGGCGTCAATTGAGGTAGTACTCCGCGGGATCGACGTCATAGGCGCCGGGTTCGAGCCCCGATTCGATCCAGAGCGAGGCCTGGTCGTCGGCGGTCGCCGAGACCTGGTTGAGATCGACGACGCGATAATCCGCGAGCGGCTGCTTGTCTGCATCGAGGATGATCATGACTTCCGGGCGGAGCCTGCGGATGCGGCTCTGCGCGGTCACGACCGCCACCTCTCCGGTGTTGAGAAGTACCAGCGTCCCGGTCGGGAACATGCCGATCGCCTGCGTGAACTGGTCGACGACTTCTGACTGGAATTCGGTTCCGGCGAGCGCGCGGAGCTGGCGGAGCGCGCCATAGGACGATTGCGTGCTCGCATAAGGCCGCGACGTGATCATCGCGTCGTATGTGTCGACGATGCCCGCGATACGGCCGTAAACGGGAATCTCGCTGCCCTTGAGGGCCTTTGGGTAGCCTAGGCCGTTGTGGCGCTCGTGATGGTGCGCGACCATGTCGAGCACGCGCGGGTCCACGTCGCCCGCCTCCCTCACGAGGTCCAGGCCGAATTCGACGTGCCGGCGCACCAGCGCAATCTCGGCGGCATCGAGCTTGCCGGGCTTGTCGAGGATCTTGCCGGGGATCCGGATCTTTCCGACGTCGAGCAGCATCGCGCCCAGTGCAACGACCCGCAGCGCATCCCGGTCGAGGCCGATCTCGCGGCCAAGCGCGGTCGCCCACACCGACGAGGCGAGCGAATGCGAATAGAGATAACCGCCCTTGCGGCGGATGCGCATCAGGCAGGACATCGCGGCGGGATTGCGCAGCACGCTGTCCACCATCGGCAGCACCGCGGCTTCGAGCTTGTGGACATTCAGCTTGCCCGAGCTCTTCAGCTCGCCCATCACGTCCTCGATGGAGGCATAGACGGCAACGTGGATGCCGGTGGCCTGCTTGATCTCGTCCTTCAGCTCCCGCATCGCTTCCTCAGGCGGACGCGCGGGGCGCGCCGTGGGCGTCGCCGCCTTCGGCGGCTCGTCGTCGACGCGCGTGTCGATGACAATCTGCTGGCAGTGGCTCCGCACCGCCGCAACCTCATCCTCGCTCCGGACGTAGAAGCCCTGGAACAGAAACGGAGTCTCGAGCCACGGGCGATCGAGCTCGGATACGTACATGCCGATCTCGAGTTCAGCGACTGGAATTTTGCGATATCTGGACAATGCGATGCGATCCGGGGCCTGCGGATGATTCGGGAGACAGTGACAAACTGCGCGGTCAGCGAGCGTGACGCGGGGCGCAAAAATATGACAAACGGCGCAATTCGACCCGAAGACTGCCCGATTCCTGGCATAAAGAAGGCCGGTCCCGCGGGGGACCGGCCTCTGGATCAACGAACAGGCTTCAGCGCGTCGCCTTGATCACCACGCGCCGATTGTTGTGACGGCCTTCCGCAGTCTCATTGCTGTCGGTCGGGCTCGTCTCGCCAGCGCCGGTGGCGACGACCATTGACGCACTCAGACCCTTGTCAATGAGGTACTGCCGCACCGACTCCGCACGGCGCAGCGACAAGGCCTGGTTATAGGCATCCGAACCGACGCTGTCGGTGTGGCCCTCGATGACGACTTTGGTGCCGGCGACGATGTCGGCCGGCCTCGTCCTCAGGTCTGCGACGAGCCCGTCCAGCACTCCACGAGTCTCGGCGGTCAACGCTTCAGAATCGAACTCGAACACCATGCCACGCAGCGTGATCTCCTTGAAGCAGCCGATCGAATCGACGACCACACCCGCGGGCGTTCCCGGGCAACGATCCTTGTCGTCCGTCACGCCGTCCTTGTCCTCATCGCCCGGGGGCGGCGGCGGAGGCGGCGGCGGCGGAGGTGCGGGCGGCGGAGGCGGTGGTGGCGGAGCGGCCATCGGCGCGGGCGCCGGTTCCTCACCGCCGAAGTCCTTGCGGAAGGAGAGGCCGAACGTGCGCGGCTGGTTGACCAGATAGCCGACACGCGCGAAGCGGCCGCGCTCCTGGTCGAGGCCCAGCAGCGCGTTCTCATCGCCGATGTTGTTGATGAAGAGCGCCGCCTCCCAGTCATCGCCGCGCACGCCGAACCGCAGGTTGCCGATGTCGTAGGCGGGCAGCAGGGGGTCGAAACTGAACGTGGAGACGTTTGGCGCGCCGAAGGTTCGGAGAGTGAAAGTGCCGAATCCATCGACCTGATCGCCGATGCCCGTGTAGCGGCTACCGACATGCTGGTAGGTGCCGGTGATGAAGCCGTCCACCATCTCCGTCATCGGCCACGTGTAAGTTGCATTGGCGGCTAACTGGAACTCAGGCACGGACGGTAAACGATTGCCCTCCTCGAGGCCCGAGATGATCGTCGGCACGCCATTGACCGGGAAAATGACGCTGCTGTCGAGCTCTGAATTGACATAGCTTGCTGAAATGCCGAAATCGAAGCGGTCGGTCGGCTGCGCAGTCAGTTCCATCTCGACGCCGGTGGAACTCGCGTCATCCACGTTGACCAGCAGGCGTGACGAGCAAGTGCCCGCGGTAATCGGCATCTGCAGGTCTGAGATGTCGGCCTGAAACACGGCAATGTTCAGCTGCGCGCGGCCATCCGCAAAACCGATTTTGGCGCCAAGCTCGTAATTCCAGAGCGTTTCACTCTCGAAGCTGTCGAAACCGGTGAATGTCGCAAGGTCGTCCGCTGTACACAGCCCCTGGTTGAGCGGATCGTTGACACCGCCGAGGCGGAAGCCCTCCGCAGCCTGCGCGTTCAACTGAACATTGTCGCTGACGTTGTACGACAACAGCACGCGCGGCAGAAAACCGTCGTCTTCCGCCGACCCCGGGCCGTTGGTCGGCTCGTCGGGCCCACCGTCCGAGTCGGCGAACAGGCCGCCGAAGTACAGATTGCGGTCTTCGGAAAAATCGTAGTAGCGCCCGCCAAGGGTCGTCGTAAACCGCTCGGTGATGTCGAATGAAACTTCGGCAAACGCCGCGATCTGCTCGAACTGATAGGGAATCCGCGAGAAGAACGGGGTGTCCACCGGCGAGCCGAGATCCGGGCTTGTCACGCCGCAATTCGGCGGGCCACCGCAGATGAGATCGACCATAATGTCGTCGTAACCCGGCGTCGGCAGCGTCTGACCGTACTCGCGCTCGATGTCGCTGTAGAAGCCGCCGAAAACCCACTGGATGCGGCCCTCGTAATCGGAGGCGAGCCGCAGTTCCTGGGTGAACACTTCAACGGTCGTGTAGTCGTCGAGGCGCGAATTCGTCCGGACCTGCGCGGAGGTCGCCGCGCCGCCGCCGATATCGAAAGTCACGCTGCCGGTCAGCTGCGACGCATCGCGCCTCACGATGATGTCGCGTTCGGTATAGGAACTGATCGAGGTCAGCATCACGGACCCGAGGTCGAATTCCATCGTCAGGTCGCCGAGCTTGAACTCGTCCTCGAACCGTTCCCGGAAATTCGTGTACTGCTCGCGCTCGCCGAGGTTCACCGCGGGCTCAGTGGTCGTAAACGGGTTCGCGAGGATGTTGTAGATGTCCTGGCGGTTGAAGCCGTCCATCTCGATGTTCTGGTAGATGATGCGCGGCGTGATCGTCACGTTGTCGCCGAGCTCGAGGCGCAGCGAACCGCGACCGCCGATGCGCTCGCCGCCGTTGACGTCGTCGTCTACTTCACCGCCCGCCCGGATGGCATCGATGTAGCCCGGCAGTTCGGCATAATAGCCGACAAGGCGGAGCGCTGCGCTCTCGCCCAGCGCGAAGTTCATCATCGTGCGACCGTTGTAGCCGACGTCGCCGCCGTCAACGCTGCTCACGCCGAGCTCGACGTTGCCGTAGCTGTCGCTCGTGTCGGGCTGGTTGCTGATGTAGCGCACCGTGCCTGCGAGGGAGCCCGAGCCGAACAGCGTGCCCTGCGGGCCGCGCAGCACCTCGACGCGGTTGAGGTCGTAGAGATCGAGGTCCGGCGTGAAGAGCGAGAGCGAGATCACCGACTCGTCCATGTACACGCCGACCTGCTCCTTGACGCCCGGCAGGTCGCGAACGGTGGCGCCCGCAGAAATGCCGCGGATGCCGACTTGGCTCTGGCCCGGTCCGAGGTTCTGGACAGAAAGGCCGGCGACGTTGCGCGAAATGTCCTCGATGTTCTGGGCGCCGGCCGCCGCGAGTTGTTCGCCCGTTCGTGCACTGATCGCAAACGGCACATCCTGCAGCGACTCGGCGCGCTTGCGCGCCGTGACGGTCACTTCGCCGAGCACGGCTTGTGCGGCTGCGCTTTGCGCAAGTACGAGCGCCACGGCGGTGGCCACCAGAGATGCGGATCGCGGCCGGAGATAGTTCTTCATGATCCTGCCCCTGTTTCAGCCCGTGGATCCGGGCGGTGTTGTGGCCAAGAGTGTCTCTGCAATCGATATTTACCGCAAGTGCGAAAGGTTGTTGCGTGCAGGCCACGCCGGCGGCGGGGTCCGCAATGAAATCCGGAATGCTGGGCCCGCTGGGATTCGAACCCAGGACCAAGGGATTCGCGTGGTCCCGCCGTTTCCGGCGGGCGCGGACTATCTCTTCACCCGCGGCGCCAGTCGGCCGTGGGGGTGCGGGACGCTCTTGCCTGTCATCAAGGGCACTCAAAGCCCTCAGGTAGTCTCTGCACCTTCCGGCGGTGCACCGCCGGCTCGGCTCAGGATTGCCATCAGCCGCGTGCGCGCTGGAAGGTTTCCCTGAATTCGTCCCGTCCACCCGGAAACTTTCGCAACCGGGGCACCTTTCGCAACAAAAGATGAGTCCCCTGCTCTAACCACTGAGCTACAGGCCCGGCGGGAGTCTAGCAAATCGATTGCCCGCCACCGGCGCGAGTCAAGAATAGTTCTCATTGGATGCAGGGTCGGGTAGGAATTGCGACAATTACGCGAATACTGGCGGCAGGCCAGGCTACTCATTCAGGAGCTTCCCATGATCGACGAAAAGCTTTCACGCAGGCGGTTGTTGCAAGGCGCGCTTGCCGGCATCGCCGCCGTGCCCGCGGCCTCGCTCTTCGCCCGCGACGTCACTGCCGAAACCCTGTCGGAAAGCGATGCGACCGCGAAGTCGCTCGGCTATGTCGCCGATGCCAAGAAGGTCGATGCGGCAGCGAACCCGAACTACAAGGCGGGCCAGATCTGCGCGAACTGCATGCAATACACCGGCAAGGCCGGTGCCGCGGCAGGTCCCTGCAATATCTTCCCTGGCAAGGACGTCGCTGCTCAGGGCTGGTGCAAGGTCTGGGTGCTGAAACCCGGCGCAAAGGTCGGTTAAGCCCCGGGCGCCGCTCCGCGGCGCCTTTAGGACGGGCGCGATCCGCCGCCCGTGTCAGTCTCGTACCCGTTCTCTATCATCGAGAACAGGACAATGCGCGACCCGCGTTTTCGCGACCGGAAACCCGTCGCCGTGCCGACGGAGGGTGGCGAGCGCCTGCAGAAAGTGCTGGCGGATGCGGGCGTCGCGTCGCGACGTGACTCGGAATTCGCCATTCGCGCCGGGCGCGTGCGGGTGAACGGCCGGCGCGTGCTTGCGCTCCCCTGTCTCGTCGAGCCCCTACGCGACCTGATCGAGTTCGACGGCACCGTCATCGACACACGGCGCCGCACGGGCGTCCGCGCGCGCGACCGGCTGTATCTCGTGCTCAACAAGCCGCGCGGCGTGATCTCGACCGCGCGGGACCCAGGCGGGCGGCCGAATGTCGTCGACATGGTGCGCGCCGCCGTGCCGGCCGGCGACCGCGTGTATCCCGTCGGCCGGCTCGACGCCGATTCGACCGGACTCGTGCTCCTCACCAATGACGGAGAACTCGCCCACCGCCTCGCGCACCCGAGCCGCGGAATCGCAAAGGAGTATCGGGTCGCGGTGCAGGGGGAACTCTCGAGCGATTCGATCGCGCGCCTCGCGCAGGGAATGTTCCTCGCCGACACCGGCTCGCCCCAGGGCGGCGCGAAACGCGCGCGCCTGAAGGAGGTGCGCATCCTGAAGCGGATGAAGGACCGGCGCCGCGGCGATCTCTCGCTCGTGTCGGTGACCCTCCGCGAAGGCCAGAACCGCGAGATACGCCGTCTGTTCGCGCGGGTCGGCATGAAGGTCAAGAGCCTCGAGCGCGTCGCCCTCGGCTCGCTTCAGCTCGGCAAGCTGCCACCGGGCCATTTCCGGGCGCTTCGCTACGAGGAAGTCCTCGCGTTGCGGCGCTCCGTCGACCTCGGATAAGCGGGCGTGGCGGCGCAGGATCTCAGGATTGCAGCCTCGCTCCTCGCCGTCATCCTGTTCCTCATCGTCTTCGGCTCGCTTTATCCCTTCAGCTTCGCCGCGGTCGGCTCGAGTCCGGTCGATCTCCTGCGCGGGCTCACTTTCGCGGGCACGACTCGAAGCGACGTCGCGGCCAATGTGCTGCTCTATCTGCCGCTCGGCGCCTGCCTCGCCTGGCTCCTGTCCGCGCGCGCCAGCGGCCCGTTCGCAGTCGCCACGGCAACCATCGCGGCCGCCGCATTGTCCTTCGCCATCGAGTTCGCCCAGCTTTACGAAACGCGGCGCGTCACGAGCCTCGCCGATTTCTCGTGTAACACCATCGGCGCGTTCGCGGGCGCCTGCTTTGCGCTTGCGATTGCGCGCACACGCAACCGGCTGGATTCGTCGCCGTTCGCGGGCGTGCTCAGCCATCCAGTAGCGGCCGTGCTGCTTCTCTCATGGATCGGCTACCGGCTGGCGCCATTTGCGCCGGTTCTGGAACCCGACAAGTGGGCCTCCGCGTTCAACCCGCTAGCCGGCGGCGGCTGGCTCCAGACTGCCGCGGTGCTACCGCACCTCGTCGCCTGGCTCGTGCTCGTCTTGATCTGCGGTCGGCTCGCTCCTGGCCGGCCTATTGCGATCGTCGCGATCGCCATGGGCTTCGTGCTCGCAGGTCGCGTGCTGTTCGCCGGAATCGCACTCGAGCCCGCCGAAGTCACGGGCATGGCCGCGGCGCTCGCACTTGCGCGTCCGCTCGCGCGGCTGCCGGTTCCGCGGGTTGCGTTCGTACTCGCCGTCGCGCTCCTGCTACTGATCGCGATCGAAGGTCTCGCCCCCTTCGACTTCCAGCTCTCACAGGACCGGTTCGCGCTGCTGCCCTTCGGTGAGTCGCTGACCCAGTATCGCGCAACCAACCTGACGGACATGTTCCTTCGCTGCTTCATGAATGGCGCCCTGGTCTGGCTCCTTGTTCAGTTCGGCTTGCCGGTCTTCGCGGCGGCTGGACTCGGCGCCGGGGCTGTGTTTTCGATCGAGTTCCTGCAGACCTGGCTGCCGGGCCAGACGGCTGAAATCACCGATCCCCTGCTCGCTGTCTGCGCGGGCGGCCTGATAGCGGTTTTCGAACGCGATGCCAGGGGCAAATGAATGGCCGGCCCTGGCCCGCAGGGAACACGCCCGACGGCGTATGGTCTATCGTCACAGCATGACCCCGGTGCTCGCCTTCCTGTTGCTCGCGGCTGCCTCGGCCGAGGCCGAGGTCGCGGTGACCCCTGCGCCGCCGCCAGTGGAAACCGGCGCCGCCGAATCGCTACCAGCGAACCCGCCGGCTTCCGGCGCAGACAGATCGGCAGGGCCTGCAACCGGCGAGCCCGCTGGAACCCCGGTGACGATGCCGACCGCGGACGTGATCGAGGCACATGTGAAGCCGGCGGCGCCCCGCCAGCAGCTGCGTATCCTTGCGCAGGATCCGCGCATGGAGGCCTACGATCAGTTCCGCGGTCTCTACGAAACCGCGCACTTCGAAGAAGCCTTGCCTTATGCGCGGCGCGTCGTCGAGTTGTCGGAAGCCGACCCCGAACGCGATTACGAATTGCCGATTGCGTATAACAACCTGGGCGCGACGCAGTATCAGCTCTCCAATTACCCGGCCGCGGCAGGAAGCTACCAGAAATCGCTCGAACTGCTCGAGGCGACCCAGGGCATTTCGTCCCGGCGCCTCATCGTCCCGCTTGCCGGTCTCGGCGCCGTGTACGCGGCGCAGGACCAGCACGCGCTCGCCGCCGGGCTCTTCGATCGCGCGCTCGCGGTCAGCCGCCGCTCCGAGGGCCTGTTCAACCTGGCGCAGTTGCCACTGATCGAACAGGCCGCGGACAGCCGGTACGCCATCAATGATTTTGGCGGCGTCGAGAAACAGTACATGTACGCGCTCAAGATCGCCGAACAGAATTACGGTTACGGCGACGAGCGCACGCTCCCGGCACTGCTGCAACTCGCGACCTTCTATGAGTCGCTCCGGGAATTCATCGCGGCGCGGATGATGTACCTGCGCGCGCGCGATGCCGCCTTCAGGGAGAGCGGCGGATTCAATCCGCTTGCGATCAAGGCGCTCGTCGGAGTCGCCCGCACCCACCGTCTGCAGTACACGATGGATCCGGACACGCTCGAAAGCCAGCAGCCGGCGCGCGACGAGATCACGGGCGAGATCGTCGGCAAGGTCTATCGCGAGTCGCGCGTGCCGCCGCCGGCGGCTGACCGCACCGGCCTCAAGTCCGTGCAGACGGCGCTCGAGCTCTTGCGCGCGACGTCGGATCCGCCGCAGGATCTCATGACCGAAACGCTGATCGAACTCGGCGACTGGTACCAAACGACGTCGCGGCCGAACTTTGCGATTCCCTTCTATAAGGAAGCTGCCACGATCCTCGAGACGCGAAACTCCTTTGATCCGCTGGCCGGCAATCCGCTCATGGTGCCGCGGATGGTGTTCTATCGCCCGCCGGTCTCCGCGGCCCGCGGCCTCAACACGCTGACCGGCCAGTACATCATTCGCAAGACCGTCTTCAGCTTTTTCGTCTCGGAAACCGGGGTGCCGCAGAACGTCTCGGTCGTCTCGACCAACATGTCGGAAGGCCAGCTGTCGCAGTCGATGCGCTCATTGTCCAAGGCGATCTACAGCCCGCGCTTTGCCAACGGCAAGGCGGTCGCAACCGAAGGCGTCACCTTCACCGGCGAATGGTACGAGGAACACAACCCGGCGCCGGCCGCGACACCGACCCCGGCCGCGAAGTCAGACCCCGGTAGTTGAGGGCGGCGCCTCCGGTTCAGGCGGCGCCTCGGCGGGAAGTTCCCCCACCGGCATCTGTTCCAGCGTCGGTGCTGCGCCGGGTGGCGCCTCAACCGGTGGCGCTTCGCCCGCCGGCGGATACAGGGGTGGAGGCGGTAGCGGCGAAAAACTGCCCGCATTGCGGATCAGGAGCCGCACGGATTCCTGCTCGGTCAACTCGACGGCGACCTTGGCTCCCGCATCCCGCATCGCCCGCTGCGTCGCGACCTGAAGTGGTTCCTTGCTCGCGAGCGTGCGCGCCTTCTCGCGCCCATACCCGGTGAGCGTGAAAGAATCCACGCGAGCGCCGTCGCCGTCGTAGAGCGTCAGCATATAGCGGATCGTCACGATGAAGGCTTCGCCGGCCACGTCCTTCGGCGTCAGGAAAGAGTACTCCTCGAATTTCGGCTCGAGTACGAAGACGAACGGCGGATTGCTATCGGCGATCTTCGTCGGGTCCTCAACCGGCACCACGTCGGTGAACATCGCCTTCATCAGCCAGTCGATGTTCGTCACGTGCGCGGCCCCGAGGCCGATCTCGTACTCGATGTTGCCGCGGGTTTCGCGGTGCACGTACTCCTGGAACTCCTTCGAGTAGTAGACGCCAACGCGTATCGGCAGCTTCTCGATCAGCGGCGGCGGCAGCTGCGCCTCCGTGGTGAGGCGGGTCGCCGTGCAGCCCGAAAACAGCGCGATAAAAAGGGCGGCGACCGCCGTGCGGATGTTCGCTTGTCTCATCAATTGCTCCGTCGCAAGGCGGTACTATTGCCTTCGGGAAGGCCGACGAACACGCCGCCGTTTCGCGCCGACAGTATGCGCATGAGCGTCGCGTAACGCATGCTCGTGTGCTGCGGGTACTGGGCCGGAATCGGAAACCCGAGCGAATGAATGCGGACGAGGCGCTCGCCCGTACCGGCCGAGCGGTTGATCCGGTCGACGGTGTCGACGACTTCCTGGATCGACGGCCCGGTGAACTCGTCGCCGAACACGTAAATGCTGATCGGATGGTCGCGAGTCCAGAACGTGCGGATCGCCGCGATGATCCCTTCGGACGGACTCGAATTCGAGAATGCCTGCCACTTGCGGAAGCGGTCCAGGATCGCCCGACGCCGCGCCGGCGAGTCCGGGATCCACTTGCCGCGGTATTCGCTGAACATGTACCCGCCCTCGTCATCCATCACCTGGATTCCCTTGAGCTTCGGGTAGATGTTCAGCACCTCACCGAGCTTCTGCTCCGCGTAGCGCCAGTTCTGCGACTGCATGGAGCCCGAGGTGTCGACGATGAAGATGACGTATTCGCTGTCGATCGGGACGCCCGCGACCGGCTGGTTGTACATCTGTTGGCGGCCGCTCGCCTGCAATTCCCGTGTCTCGTCGATCAGCGCACGGCGAGCGCTCGTGAGCGTTTCCGTGAGCTTCTTGAGCGCGTCTTCCTCGTCGGTGCCTGCCTTGTGCTTGCCGGAAATCTCGGACAAGTCGCCACGCAGCCTGGCGACACGCTTCTGTTCTTCCGACAACTGCTCGATCCGCGCGCGCAGTTCCCGCTCGAGCACGATCGACATCCCGCGAATATCGAAAATCTCCTTCTCCATCTTCACGATCTGTGCGTCGAGGTCTACTTTGGCCTGCTCGAGCTGGATCGGCTGGCCGACCTCGTTCAGTACCAGCAACAGGATGATCGCGCCGAATCCGCAGCAGATGCAGTCGAGGAACGACATGCTGAAGGTCTCGGTATCGCGTCGCGTGCGGCGTTTCACGGCCAGTCCTTCGCCGGGCTCAGGAAGCCGCCGCCAGTGGAGCGGGCCAGGCGCCAGAAGTAGATGGGCGCGGAAGGATCGCCCTCCATCGGCAGCAAAACCGTGCTGAACGGGGGCGGCGATGGCGGCAGCGACTTGATCGCGTCCTGCATCAGGTCCTCGCGCTGTTCCATCGTCACGAGCGTGCGCATGAGCGGTGGCTTGGCGCCCTGCGTCGGCAGCCCGTCGGTCACCAGGATCACATTGTCCGGCGCAGGATTCAGGGTCTTAATGACGGCAAAGGCGTTTTGCAGGCTCGAGCCGCCCGTGGGCGCCGTCCTGCGCAGGGCCTGCAATGCGAGCTCAATCTGCCCCGCGTCCTTCACGCTGAGCCAGCGGCCCGCGCTCCCTTCGACCAACGGGCGCGCCGCGGTATCGAAGGCGTAGATCTGGAATTGCGTCGTATCCGGCAGGCGCGAAGCGACCCACTCGACCGTGTTGACCGCCTGCCGCCACTTGCTCGAAGCGATGCGTCGCTCCGGTGCCATGTTACGCAGGCGAATGATGTTGACGAGCGTCTCGTCGAGCATGCTGGCAGACGAATCGACCAGCACCAGCACGCGCCTGCCATCGATTCGAAGCGTCACTAGCTGCTGCTTGTCGATGATCGGCACCCTGGACTCGCCGGACTCCGGCGGCGCGGCTTCCTTCAGCCGCCGCGTGCTTTCCTCGAGCGACTTGAGGTCGGCTTTCAGGCGTTCAAGGCTTTCGCGGCGCGCAAGGGTATCGTGCTCGTATCGCGCGAGTTCCTCCTCCGTCATGCGGAGTTTTTCCAGCATCTCTCGCGACAGGCCCGCGGCCCGGACGGTCCGGTCTTCCGTGGATTCGAGGGCATTGCGCAATTCCGCGAGGTGCTTGTATCCGTCGAGCACCTCCTGCTCGAGCCGGCGGGATTCCGCGGAAAGATCCGAGCTTTCCTTGATCCGGTACAGGCCGGCCTGCGCGCTGATGATCGTGTAGAACAGCACGACCGCGCCGAAGCCGCAGGAGATCACGTCCAGGAAGGACATGCTGTACGTGAGTGTCTTGCGCCGCGCCATCAGCCGACCGCCACCAGTTCGAACACGACACCCGGCGTGCCGACGCGGAGCCGGTCGCCTGGGCCGAGGCCCGATTCGCCTTCCACGCGCTCGCCATTCACGAAGGTCCCGTAACGGCTATGGTCGCGGATGACCGCGCGGCCCGCGCGACGCATGAGCGTGCAGTGCGCGCGCGAGATGCCGTCGCCCGCGCCTCCAAGCGCGATGCGCCGTCCGTCGCCCGGCCCCAGGCCGATCACGAGCGGCCGGTCGTCGATCGCATACGCCCGGCCTTCATGGACGATGTGGGTCGCCGATGCCGCAACTTCGCGGCGGCGGTCGCCTCCTTCAACCGGATGACTCCGCGCGAGTGCAGTCACGAGCGCGGGCGGTTCACCGGGGCCGATCTCGTCCGCGCGGGCGGCTGCCGAGGCCGCAGCCGCGGTATCCGGCAGGGACTGCAATTCGAGTCCAGGCAGCGACGCGAGGCGCTCGCCGAGCGCGGGCAGCGACGCGGCGCGCGCCGAAATGACGAGCGTCGCCGACTCGTCGGCGCGACGGCCGCCGCGCACGAGCTCCGAGATCTGCGCGTACCAGGCCTCCGCCGCCAGCGTGAACTGCTCACGCCGGAGGGTCGCGCCGAACGATCCCGCTTCGGTTTCGATCGCGACGTCGAGCGAGTCCCGGCCCGCCAGCTCGCCGAGCCAGGCCGGCAAGCGCTGGTAAAGCTGCTGCTCGCTCGCGGCCTGATGCAGCGGATCGAAGCGCGTGCGTCGCACCATCGCTTCGCTCACCAGCTGCGCCCAGGCGGAATACATCGGCTTGAGTCCCGCGCGCGGCGCGAACTCCACGCGGCGGCGGCGCAGCACGGTCGCGCCCTGCAATTCCGTCAGCACCGTCTGGTGCAATTGCACGTCGAGATGCAGCACCGACGCACGCGCCGCGAGTCCCGCACAGGCGGCGACGGCGGAATCCACGGCGCCCGCCACCGGGATGCCGGCGGCGCGCGCAATCCCAAGCAGCAGGCCGACCTGCTGCACGCGCATCGAGCCGGGCACGGCGAAGGCTGCCGCATCACCCTCGCGCGCGGTCGCGCGCCAGAGTTCCGCCAGGTGCGCGTAAGCGAGATCCGCGTGCGACATCACACGATCCGGCGGCCCGGCCAGCGATTCCTGGGCGAGATCCGACCAGAACCGGTCGCTTGCGAGCACCGGCTGCAGTCGCGCGGCAGCCGCTGCCGCCTCGCCGACCACTACGCCTGCCGGCTCGAGGAGCGCGATGCCGGGGCTCGACGCGAGGCGTGCGCCGTCCCGCACAACCGTAACGGCCGCATCGACGACTTCGATGCCGATCGACGGCATCTCAACGGACCTGCAGGTTCCGCAACACGCGATTGTCGAGGTAGGTTTCGGCGTCGAGCACGAGCCTCTCCTGCGCGAGCTGCAGCTGGTGCAGCAGGAACATCAGAACGAGCGAAAGCAACAGCGCGACGAGCGTCGAATTGAACGCAACGCCGAGGCCTTCCGTGACGCCCGAGATGTCGCCGGTCACCGCCTTGTGGGCCTGCGAGAGCGCGTCGCCGATGCCGCGCACGGTGCCGATGAAGCCGATGGCCGGTATCGCCCAGGCGATGTAGCGGAGCATCGACAGCTCCGAATCGAGCCTTTCCGCCTCGGCGGCGCAGACCGCATGACCCGCCTCCGAGACGTCCTGGACATTCCGGGTCGCGCCGAAGCGCGCGAGCGCCGCCTTGGCAGCGCGCACGATCAAGGACTGCTGCTGCTCGCCCGGCAGCGATTCGAGCTGCCGTACGTACTCGCGCGTGTCCTCAGGCAGGATGCGCATCCCCTCCGGGACGCGCACGGGATCGCCGTCCAGAAGGTCCTGTTCGCGCCGCGTGATGCGGTTCTTGAAGGCGATCATCGCGAGCGCCCAGACCATCAAGACGACGCAACTCTCCTGCTCCCAGTCTTTCATGACCACGAACAGCGATCTTTCGGAAACGAAATTTGGATCCTTTTGCATCGCTTCATACTGGACGGACAGGACGGCCTGCGCATTGGGACGCACCCAGGCGGTCCAGATCGTATGTATGACGATTGCGGCGGCCAGCAGCGAGCCCAGGCTGTACAGGAACTCCTTCGGATATCGGCTCTTCATGTTGTCGTTGTCCTCAGATATCGATCGGGAACGAGACGGGAAAGTCCGCCCGGACTTTTTCCGTCGGATTGAATCGTGCGGGCGGCGGCCCTGAAGGCGCAGCATCGGCCGGCAGCGGAGGCAGCGTTTCTTCTTCGCCTTCCGCCTCCGCCGCGGCCGTGTCGGCCCCTTCAGGCGACGGCGCTTCGGATGCCGGCGCGGAAGGCGGCGTCGAGACCGGCTCCCGGTTCTGCGGCGCCCGTGCGGGCGGCGTCGCAGGCTTCGGCGGCTCGATGGCCAATGCCGCGAGCACGAGCAATGAAGCGCCGATGCCGATCAGGAGCCTCATGTCCATTGGCCTATTCCGCATAACGCGCGATCCGGAAACCGAGATCCGGACGGCCGGAGGCGCCCGAATCACGCGCGGCGACGCGCAGTTCCGGAACCTTGCCGGTGAGCCAGCCCGCGCCGCGAATCACGTAATTCTCGCCGGCGCGCGGACCGGCGGGATCCGTCGAAAGATGATCGGGACCGACGACGTAGATGGAGTAGCGATCCGTCGTCCACTCGAGCACGTTGCCGCCGAGGTCGTGGATGCCGAGCGGATTGGCCGGAAAACTGCCGACCGGCGCCGCGACGCGGAAGCCGTCGTCATAGCCAGAGATCGTCACCGGCGTGAGGTAGATCGCCGTCGCATCGCCCCAGTTGCCGGAGCGCGCCGGCACCGGCAGGTCGTTGCCCCAGGGGTACTTGCGAGTCGCGCGGCTTCCATCGAAGCGCGCCGCGAACTCCCACTCCGCTTCCGTCGGCAATCGGTAGCCGGTCGTCACCGGCTCGATCAGCTCCAGCCGGTCGCCCTTGCGCGCATAGGCCGGCGGCAGCTTGTCGCGCTCCGAAAGCCAGTTGCAGAACGCCGCGGCATCCTGCCAGGTCACGCGGGTCACCGGCTGGCGCTCGAGATCCAGTGTTTCGTCCTTGAAGATACCGGACAAATGGTCGGCCCGGAACTCCCGGAACTCGCGGTTCGTCACTTGGAAGCGTCCCAGGTAGAAAGGCCGCTTCAATTCGACCATCCGTTCGGTTTCGTTGGAGCGGCGTCCCGCTTCGCGTCGCGCGCTGCCCATCGTGAACCGGCCGCCGTTCACGAGCACGAGTGGCTGCCCGAGGGACGTCGTGCGTGTCGCCGGCATGCTGGCAATTCGCGCTTCGCCGGCCGTGCGCAGGGTGAATTCGACGACCTGCGTCTGTCCTTCGCGCGGCGTGACGGTCGAACGGAATGGCTCGAGCCCCGCCTTCCGGATCTCGAATACATGCGGTGCCGTGGACAGTGAAAGCGTCTGGTTCGCGGGCCCGCGTGACGCGCCGTCGACATAGAGGATCGCATCGGCCGGCTCGCCGCTCACGCGGACTTCGCCGAGCACCGGCGTCAGGTCAACGCTGAGCCGCCGCTCAGCGCGACTTTCAACGCTCACGCTCTGGGTCACCGGCGCGTGGCCCGCGAGCGTCAGCAACACATCCTGCGGCATGCCGGGCGCGACGCCGACCGTGAGCGGCGTACGGCCACGATAACGCCCGCCAATGCTCACGTCCGCACCCGCCGGCCGGCTCTGCACGATCAGGCGCCCGTCGGGCATGCCGAGCTCCACCGGACCGACGGTGAGCGGTTCGCCTGCACGCACCGTGAGCGGACTTTCGAAGCGACGAAATTCCGGATGCAGGATCGCAAGCGTGTAGCGGCCCGCATCGAGCTCCGCTTCGAGCGGCGTCGTCCCGAGCTCGCGGTCGTCAGCCCAAACCGTTGCGCCGGATGGGACGCTCGTCACGGTGATCCGCGCGTACTGGGGTTTCAGGGTAACTTTCAATTCCTGGCGCTCTCCGCCACCCGCGACCTCGAAGCGAAGCCGCTCCTCGGCGTGGCGCGGCGCAACGATTGCGAGTTCGCGTGTGCCGGCGCGCAGTTCGTATTCGCCCGGCAGCGCGCCGACCGGCGCGCCGTCGACGGCAAGCGTCGCGGCAATCCCGCCGGTGTCGAATGCCACCCGACCCGGCAGCCGCTCGAGCGCGACCACGAAACGCTGACCGGACTGGCGACCCACCTCGACCGGCTGCAGCGCCCTGGAATATCCCTCGGCCTCTACCGCGAGCACGTACTGGCCGGGCGGCACCATGTAGCGGCCGGCAAAGCCGAAGTCGAGGGTCGTGCCCGCGAAATCGACGTCGTCCAGATCCGCCTCCGGACTCGTCGTCACCTCGACGGAAGTCGCCGTGAAGAGATAGCCGAGCGCGAGCACCACGAGTGCGACCGCCGCCCAGAGCGCGGGGCGCGTCCAGTTCCGCGGTGCCGTGGATCGCGGGCTGGGGGCGGCGCGCGGCGCGTACTCGATGATCGCGATCGGCTGCCGGTCGTCCTGCGCAGCGGCAGCGTCAGCGGGTTGGCCTTCGAACTGCGGTGGGCGCGTCAGGTTCGTGACGCCGCCGTGCCGAACAACGATCACCGGCCGGCCCTCGCGGTCGTCGAGTTCAATCTGCACGCCATCGAGCGCGGCAGCGCCTGCACCCGGGCCTGGCGTCACCTCGAGGCCGCGCGCGGAGAGCGCGATGCGCGCGCGTATCTCGCCGGGTTTGCATCCCGGAATCACGACGCCCGCGCCGGCCCCCCCGACGGTCAGCGGCAGGTCGGACGGCAATAGCCGTCGTTCGCCGAGCGGATCGTCGAGCCAGACTTCCTTCAAATCGGTTCCTCGCATCTCACGACGACCGACGGGGCCGGGGCGCCCGGCGGCAGCACGACTTCGCGCCGGACGTCACGATAACCGTTTCGCGTCCCGACAACCGTATAGCGCCCCGGCAGCAACTCGACTTCTCGCGTCGAAAAAGTGCCGTACTGGCCAACGCGATAGATCACGACCTGCGTGAGCCCGTCGGATTCGAGCCGCAGCCGCACGGGAGACTGCGCGGCAGCGGTGAGTCGTTCGAGCTCGCCTGCGGCCGCGGCGAGGCGCTGGCGCGGATTGCCCGTGGCGGCGGCCGTCGCAAGAAGAGTCCGCGCTTCGGCGCGACCTTCGGGATCCCAGAGCCGTTCCGGCTTGCTGTTCAGAGCCTCGATCCTGCCCTGGAGTTCCGCCCGCGGCGCTGTGCGCGCAATGCCTTCGCGCGCCGATTCGAGTGAAGGCTCGAGCGCCGCCGCCTCCCGCCAGGCTGTGAGCGCCTCGTCCCAGCGCTCATCGCCCTCTGCGGTCCGCGCGCGTGCTTCCAGGAGCCGCAATGCGGACGAGCGCTCGCCCTGCTCGAGCGCCGCGATGGCATCGCGCGCCTCCTGCGAACCGGGGCGAAGCGCAAGCGCCTGGCGAAAACTTTCGCGCGCGGCATCGCTCCGCCCGGCGGCGAGATCGGCGAATCCGCGCGACATGGTCGCCGCAAATGCGTCGCCGGTGCGGCGCGCGGCGAGCCGGTCGATGGCCTCCTGCGCGCCAGGCACCGCGCGATCGATCGAGAGCGCCTTGCGGAATCCCGATTCCGCGGCGGCAAGCCGCCCGGCGCGCTCCTCGGCAAGCGCCGCATCAACCGCGGCCAATGCCTCGTCGAGCCGGTCGGCGCGCGCAATGCCGGCGGTTGCCTGCGCATGTCCCGGCGCGATTGCGAGCGCGAGCCCGAATGCCTCTCGTGCCGCCGCGGTCTGCGCACCCGCGAGCGCCTGTTGCCCGCGGCGCATCGTATCCGCAAGCGCCTGCGGCAGTTTCTTTTCGAGCTCGGCAAGACTTGCGAGGCCCGCTTCCCATCCTTCTGCGGCGGCGGCGTATTCGCCGACGGCGTAACGCTGCGCGGCCTCGGCCCCGGCATCGCGGGCCTTTGCGAAGACTGCCGTGGCCCAGCGCGCGGCCGCGCGCGCGTCGAGCGCCTTGAACGCTGTTTCGTACTTGTCCCGCGCGGCCTCGGACTTCGCGCGGGTAGCCGCCTGTTCCGTCAGGCGCTCTTCGCGCGAGCGCTTTGCCTCCCCCTGCCGCTCGGCCTCAATGCGCGCATCGCGCTCGAAGGCTGAGTTGCCGCCCGAAAGCTTCGGCTGGAGCCAGATGAAGGTCGCGACCGCCGCAATCACCGCGGCGGCGAACGCGAGCGGCAACCACCGGCGCCGGCGGCCGCCTTGCAGGGCGGCATCCGCCGGCAGCGCATGGGCGATCGGTTGCACGATCTCGCCCCCGTCGGCCGCCGCCGCCGCGAGCTTTGCACGCACCTGCGTCATGCTCGCCGGGCGCTCGTTTGCCGACTTCGCGAGCAGGCGCAGCGCAAGTTCCCTGACACCGACCGGCACGACGCCACGCGGCAGGAGCGATGGCACGGGTTCGTACAACACGCGGTCCTGCGTGATCTCCGGGTAGTAAGGCGGATGCCCGGCGATCAATTCATAGAGGAGCGCGCCGTAGGCATAGAGGTCGTCGGCGGCTTGCGCGGGTTCGCCCCGCAACTGTTGCGGGCTTATGTTGTAGGGCGAACCTCCGGCTGGCACGCGGCTTCCCGCGAGCGCCGTGAGCCCGAAATCGGCAAGGCGGGCGCGGCCCGCGCCATCGAGGAGGACGTTGGCGCATTTCAGGTCGCGATGCACGAGGCCGCGCGCATGGAGGGCCTCGAGTCCTGCCGCGACATCGTCGGCCGCCCGCGCCCAACTCTCGAACGATCGGCCGCGCAACTGGCCGAGGTCGCCCGTCTCGAGGTATTCCATTGCGACGAACGTGAGGCCTTCCGCCTGGTGGATGCCGTGAACGGCGACCGTGAACTCCGGCGGCAGGGACTGCGCGCGCGCGATTTCGTCCGCGAGCTTCGCCATGCGGGGGGCGTCGCCCGCGAGGGATTCGTCCAGGATCTTGAGCGCGACGTGTTCACCGCGCTCCCGGTCAACCGCGAGCCAGACCTCCGCCGATCCTCCGCGGCCGATCCGCCGAACCAGCACAAACCGGGCGCCGAGTTCGAGCCCGGGCGTCAAATCCTTCATGGGGAATCAACCCGCGCCGCTCGATTGCGCGGCAGGCGTCGTCGAATCCGCGGCGGGCGTGGTTGGCACCAGGCCGGTTTCTTCCCGATAGAGCTCGTGCAGGAGCCGGCGCCACTCCGCGTACTGTTCTTCCGCCGTGCCGGTCAGACGCAGCGTCCGCCCCTCGACATCGACGACGAGAGGCGCCGCTTCACTCTGGAACGAGCTCGAGATTTCCTTGATCGACTCGGTGTGGATCTTGGACTCTTCGCGCTTGCGATAGCCGCTGATGACCGCCGCGACGCCACCAGCCATCGCGCCGTAGCGTGCGGCATCCGCGACGCGCGCGCAGTCGTTGCTGCTGCAGCTGTCAGGCACGAACACGGCTGCAGCGACGGCCGCAGCACCCATCAACATACGGTTCCGCGCCTGGGCCTTGAGCTTCTCCTCAGCCGTGATCTCGTCATAGGTGTAGCGGCGCCAGCTCGTGTAAGGCTCTTCGAGCCGCTCGCTGAAGGCCGCGTAGTTTTCGCTGACCGTGTCGATCATCCCGTAGTCGCGCTCGCGGATCTGGTTGATGCGCTGCACGAGCAGATCGTCCTCGGCCGGCAGGCGGAGCACTTTGTACTCGCCCGACCTCTTGTTCTTCTCGAGATACTGGCTGAATGCGACCGGAGCGAAGTCGGCCGCGAAGCGCATCTCGCTGACCTTGCGGATGTTGGCGAGCTCGGCGGCCGGGCGCGTCCCGCGTGCCGCCAGGAGATCGTTCGCGATCGCGACGTAGACGTTCTCGAACGGGTCGCGGCCGTTGTTGTAGCCGTCCTTATAGGCGCGCGTATCGGCGCGGCCCTCGTACTCGCGCTCGGCGAACCAGATGCGGCCCATCGCGTCGTACGCCGTAACTTCGAGTTTCAGGTTGGCGCCATTCGACTCGAGGATCCGGCCGTCGACCGTCACGTCGAAATACTGCACCGTCGATGGCACGACCCGCGCCGTGCCCCAATGGCCGGTGTCTTCGAGCGTGTCGCGAAGCTGCATCGCAATGTAGCGCGCCTCGGCCTGGCGGATCTCCGGATAGATCCGCC
Organism: uncultured Steroidobacteraceae bacterium; assembly: GCA_964412975.1. Lineage (GTDB taxonomy): Bacteria > Pseudomonadota > Gammaproteobacteria > Steroidobacterales > Steroidobacteraceae > SCUD01. The sequence continues at coordinate 22,801 of CAYPQX010000110.1, read as the reverse complement.
GCTTATCCATGAGCTCGGGGTCTTCCTCGACCTCCTTCGGCACGCCGGGATCGAGGATGTGCACGCCGACGTCGAGCAGCTGCTCGGCGGGTATTTCGGTCGTCGCCTGGGTCGCCTGGAGGATCGGCAGGGGCCGCATCTCCTTGACGCAGCCGCTCGCGAGGAGCGCGCCCGCGAAGACCAGTCCCAGTGCCACCGTTCGATTCATGTTCATTGCACCCGTCGGACGCGCCTCAGCGCCCCTTCTTGTAGCGACGGTATTCCTCCCAGAGCGCTTCGCGCAATTCCGGGTCCGTCTCCTTCATGGCCGCCTCGCGAATCTGCCGCGCGACGATATCGTCGTCCCGGCCATCGGGAATGTCGGCCGGAATCCCGCTCGGACCGCGGCCGCCCGCGCCGCTGCCGCCCACGCCGCCCTGCTCGCTTTCGGGCGTGCCCGCGTCCGCACTGCCCGCGCCGGTTTCGCCGGCGCCGCCGGCGCCGCCCGCGCCACCCGTCGATTCCAGGCCGCCTTGGCGATTCGGGCTGCTGCCGTCGGCGCCTTCGCCATCCTCGCCGCCCGCGCCTTCCCCGCCGGGTTCACCGCCACCGGCCCCCGCTTCCTCGGCGGCCGAGCGCTCCTTCGCGATATCCGCTTGCGCCGTGCGCACCGCCGCATCGAAGGTGCCGAATGTTTCGTCGAGCCGCCGGCCGATCTGCTCGCTACGGCCTCCCGAACCCGGGGCTCCGGGCCCCTGACCCGCCGCGCCGCCGGCTCCGTCCGGTTGTCCGGCCTGGCCGGCCACATCGCCGCCAGCTCCCGGACTACCCTGTGTCGAACCCGGTACACCAGGCAAACCCGGCTCTCCGCCAGCCTGACCGGGATTTCCACCAGGTGCTCCCGGCGGGCCGCCCGGTACACCGCCTGGCAAGCTACCCGGGAGGCCGCCCGGCAAGCTGCCGACCTGGAGGTCGACGCAGACGGTGGTATTGATGTCGTCGCCATCTTTAGTCGTCGTCTCATCGTCGGTGCTGACGCATGGCTGGCCGGCCTCGGATGTGCCGCCAGCATTCCCACCCTGCGCACCGGATTCCGGACCCTGGCCCGGCGAACCCCCGCCACTTGCGCCTTCGGCACCGCCCGTCGAGCCACCGCTCGCATCCTGCGTCGAACCACCGGACGCGCCACCGTCCTCACCCGGCATCGGAATAGCTGCGGCTTCGCCGCCGCTCTGGTCACCTTCGGTCGGGAACTCGGATGTCGAACCGCCGCCGCCGGAACTGTCGGATCCGCCGCCGCCGCCGCCGCCGGACGAGCCGCCGTCAGAGGAACCACCTCCCGACGAACTGCCGCCGCCGGATGAACCTCCGCCGGACGAGCCACCACCGGACGAACCGCCCGACGAACCGCCCGACGAACCGCCACCGGATTCCGGTCGCGAAGACGAGCTCTGGGTCATGCAGCCGGCCAGCAAGCTGATGGCCGCCGCGACTGCAATGGCACGCAGAATACGAGTGGATTTCATCCTCATTCTCCCCGCCGGGCGCCTCCTTTCAGGGCGGCCGGTTTCGAGCCTGTCCGTAAAACTTGGAAACCTGCCCCCGCCATTGGTTCACCGGCCCGGGAGCCGCTCCGCGATCAGGTCCCAGCAGGTATGGCGGAGGGATCGTCGCCCCGGAGGAACATGCCAAGCTGGCTGGCCAGTCGGTCGCAGGCAGTGCCCTGAACGCGCGCGATGAACGGCAGCGGAACCACGACGCCGACAAGCGCGGACGTTCCGATCACGTTGGTCGTTATGGAGCCGGCGGTCCGCGCGGTTTGGATGTCCCAGACGGTCGCCTGGTAGTCCGATTCCTTTTCCCACCAGCCAAATCCGATGCAGCCACCGCCCGCCGGACCGAGCGTACAGGTGATGCTACCGCCGCTGTCCGTCTGGCGCGTCGCACCATCGATCCAGATGAGATAGCGCACGCCGCTCTCCGCGACACGAGTCGCGACTACATCCCTGGAGAGAAGCTTGGTGATGCCTTCCGGCCGTTGGGGTGCCGTCGACGGCTCGAGCCAGGGGAACATCGAATCGACGAAGTTATCGTTCGGGCGCACCTGGATGCCGGTCGCCTTCGCCATCTTGTCGCCGACGCAATCCATGAAGTCGTCTTCCGCCGTAATGCCTTCGACATGCGGCTTGGCGAGCAGTACAACGGCCTCATGCGAGGCAATGGCGGTCGAGAGCTGCCGGTCTTCCTCGAGGCGCGCGGTCATACAACCGGCCAGCAGGAGGAAAATCGCGGCACCGGTGCCGGCCTCGCATAACGAGCGAACCCTCTGGCGCATCATGCGATCGCTCCTTGACCTGCAATGCACGATCTATCCGAGTATACGCCGCGATCACCACAGTTCCATCTGATCGGGCGAGCGGTTTGGCGGGCGAAACAACTCTGTCGTAAGTGGCGCGCTACGGCCTTTTTCAAGGCCATTCCGGCGGCAGCACGCCTCGAAGCGCCGGTGGAGCAATTCGGCCCAGGGACCCTGCCCGCGCATGCGGTGGCCGAAGCGCGGATCATTGTCCCGGCCGCCGCGCAGTTCGCGGATCCGGCTTTGCACGCGACGCGACCGGTCGGGGTAATGTGTCTCCAGCCATTCATAGAAGAGATCCATGACTTCTCCCGGCAGGCGCAACAGGACATAACCTGCTGTTTTCGCTCCTGCCGCAGCCGCCGCGTCCAGCACGCCCTCGAGTTCGTGGTCGTTGATGGCCGGAACGACCGGCGCAAACATCACGCCTGTCGGAATGCCCGCCGCCGCCAGCTTCGAAATCGCCGCCAGTCGTGCCGCCGGCGACGCCGCGCGCGGTTCCATCCGCCGTTTCAGCTCGTCGTCGAGCGTAGTCACACTGACAAACACTTTTACCAGTCGTTCCGCGGCGAGGCGAACGAGCACATCGATGTCGCGGACGACGAGCGCGCCCTTGGTCACGATCGTGACCGGGTGATGACTTTCGGCCAGCACCTCGAGCAGGGAGCGCGTGATGCCGAGCCGTCGCTCGATCGGCTGGTAAGGATCGGTATTCGCGCCCAGGTTGATCGGGCTCGGGCGGTAGCTGCGGCGGTTCAGTTCCTCGCGCAGGTGCAGCGCCGCATCCTTCTTGTAGAAGAGCTTCGTCTCGAAATCGAGGCCCGGCGAGAGGTTCAGGTACTGGTGGCTCGGGCGGGCATAGCAGTAGGGGCATCCATGTTCACATCCGCGATACGGGTTGATTGACAGCTCGAAAGGGATGTCGGGCGAGTTGTTTTTCGTGATGACCGAGTGCGCCGGTTCGGGCTGCACCGTTGTCTGTAACGGCGGCAGCGGCTCGTCGGCGATGCCCCAGCCATCGTCCACGGCCTCGACCGCAAGCGCCTCAAAGCGCCCGGTCCGGTTCGAAATCGCTCCACGCCCCTTGTGTTGGCCTGATGCCATGACTGTATGGATATACAGCTATGGCCCGATCGGGTCAAGACGGTGGCGAGACCTGCTCCGGAAAGCGGCTGATGCGCCGAAGTCCCGGGAACCAGCGCATCCAGAGACCGGCGATCGCGATGCTCGCGATGCCGCCAACGACGACGGCAGGCTTCAATCCCCACCACGCGGCCGTAAGGCCGGATTCGAACTCCCCGAGCTCGTTGGATGCGCCAATGAAGACGGCGTTGACCGCGCTGACCCGACCGCGGATCGCATCCGGCGTCTCGAGCTGCACCAGCATGTGGCGGATGTAGACGCTCACCATGTCCGAGGCGCCCAGGACCACGAGCGCCGCGAGCGACAGAAAATAACTGTGCGAGAGGCCGAAAACGACCGTCGCAAATCCGAAGATCGCGACGCCCGCAAACATCAGGGTCCCAACATGCCGGGTGATCGGCCGGCAGGCGAGCGTAAGCGCAATGATCGCAGCACCGACGCCGGGCGCCGCACGTAACCACCCGAAGCCGTCCGGACCCACATGCAGGATGTCGCTCGCATACGCGGGCAGGAGCGCGGTCGCGCCGCCGAAGAGGACCGCAAACAGGTCGAGCGACACGGCACCGAGGATGATCTTCCGCTGCCAGACGAAGCGGATTCCCTCGAGCAGCGTTTGCCATGTATCCGGCTCGGCTGACCGCGCGGGTTTCTCCGTCCGCACGCCGGCGATCAGGACGAAGGCCGCGGCGAGCAGCACGGCGACGGTGCCGTAAACGACGTCAGGGCCTGCCAGGTAGACGAGTCCGCCAATCGCAGGGCCCGCGATGGTCGAGACCTGCCACGCGCTCGAGTTGACCGCGACCGCGCGCGAGAAAAGCGGCGGCGGCACGAGATTCGGCATGATCGCCTGGCCCGCTGGCATCGAGAATGCGCGCGCGGTGCCGAAGATGACCATCACCGCGAAAACCGGCCAGGCGACCGCAAGGCCCGAGAGCGTGAAGGCGAGCAGGAGCAGCGCGCAGGCGAATTCGAGCGCAAAGCAGAGCGCCAGGATCAGCGCGCGGTTGTGCCGGTCGGCGACATGCCCCGCGGGCAGCACCAGCAGGACGAACGGCAGGAACTGCGACAGGCCGATCAGGCCGAGGTCGAGCGGATCGCGCGTGATCGCATAGATCTGCCAGCCGACGGCGACCGTCTGCATCTGTACGGCAACGGATGCCAGAAGCCGTGCCGAAAGGAAGCGCGTGAAGCCCGGGTAAGCGAGGAGCCTGCCGAGTGGCGCTTGCGCGCTGTCGATCTCTGTCATGCGGAGGCGTTCAGCGTTCGGCCAGGAATCGAAGCATGCGGCGGAGCGGCTCCGCCGCGCCCCAGAGCAACTGGTCGCCAACGGTAAACGCCGTGATGTAGTCCTCTCCCATCGCGAGATAGCGGATGCGCCCGACGGCGATCTCGAGCTTGCCGGTCACCGCCGCGGGCGTCAGTTGTGCGAGCGTCGCCTCGCGCTCATTCGGGACGATCCGCACCCAGCGATGGGCGCCTTCGAGCAGGCGTTCGATCTCCGCGATCGGAATCGTACGCGTGAGCTTTATCGTCACCGCCTGGCTGTGGCACCGCATCGCGCCGATGCGCACGCAGATGCCGTCGATCGGAACTGGCTCGGACGACAGGCCGAGAATCTTGTTCCCCTCCGTGCCTGCCTTGAATTCCTCGCGGCTGTAGCCGTTGCCGAGGTCGCGATCCACCCAGGGCAATAGGCTTCCGGCGAGCGGATAACCGAGGCGAGCGACGGGCATGCTTTCGGCGAATGCAGTGGCTGCGCGGCGATCGATATCGAGGATCGCGCTCGCCGGATCGTCGAGGAGCGACCCCACGGCGTCACGCAGATGTCCCATCTGCGCGAGCAGCTCGCGCATTTCCCGCGCGCCGGCTCCGGAGGCCGCCTGGTAGGTCATCGTCGTCATCCATTCGACGAGACCGGCATGGAACAGGCCGCCGAAAGCCATCAGCATCAGGCTCACCGTGCAGTTGCCGCCGATCCAGTCGCGGCGCCCCGCCGCGAGTGCCGCATCAATCACATGGCGATTGACCGGATCGAGAATGATCACGGCGTCGTCCCTGAGGCGAAGCGTGGACGCCGCGTCGATCCAGTGGCCGCGCCAGCCTGAGGCGCGAAGCTTCGGGTGGACGGCCTCGGTGTACTCGCCCCCCTGGCAGGAAACCAGGATGTCGCAGCGCGCGAGCGCTTCGAGATCTTTTGCGTCGCCGACCGTCGCGAGCTTTCCACCCGTGTTCGGTGCGGTGCTGCCGGCCTGCGTCGTGGAAAAGAAAGCGGGTTCAATCCGCGCGAAATCACGCTCGGCGCGCATGCGCTCAACGAGCACGGACCCGACCATGCCGCGCCAGCCGATCAGCCCGGTTTTAGGCAACGCCGCCATCGACTCGCTTGTTGCACTGCAAAGTCCGCACTATAACGTGCCGAACCGGGGAGGAACCATGGCCGAACGACAAGCCACGCAGCTTCAACTGCCGCCGGAAGCCGAATGGGGGCCGTACTTCGACGTCGCACGGGCAACCGATGCGTATCTCGCGACCGTGCCCGCCGCGGACCGGGAAAAATCCGATGCGTACTACGAAGGCGGTTACTGGATCGACGCCTTCGGCACCCTGCTCGTCGTGCTTGTCGCCTGGCTGTTGCTCCACTTCCGGTTTGCTGCACGGATTCGGGACTGGGCCGCGGCGCGCGGGCGCGGGCCATTCATGCAGTCATTCATCGTCGCCGGCGGCTTCCTGCTTGCGCTCGCCATCCTGACGCTGCCCTGGACGCTCTACACGGGTTACTTCCGCGAACACCAGTACGGCATGTCGAACCAGACGATGGGCAGCTTCCTCGGCGAATGGGCGATCGGCGCCGCGCTCAGCATCGCATTCATTGGATTCGCGATCGCGGGCATCCTCGCGCTCGTACGAAGGGTACGCGAGCGATGGGTGTACTGGGCGACCGGCGTGACTGCGCTCTTCATTCTCTTCGTGATCCTGGTCAACCCGGTGTTCGTGGCGCCGCTATTCAACGATTACCACAGCCTGCCGGACGGCGAAATCCGCGAATCGATCCTGGCGCTCGCGCGTGACACGGGCATGCCGGCAGACGATGTGTTCTGGTACGACGCCTCGAAGCAGACCAAGCGCATCAGCGCGAATGTCTCCGGCCTCGCCGGTACGACGCGCATTTCACTGAACGACAACCTGATGAACGGCACCTCGCTCCCCGAGATCCGCGCCGTCATGGGCCACGAGATGGGTCATTACAAGTTGAATCACGGGTTGTGGCTGACACTCGGGTTCACGCTCGCTCTCGGAATCGGCTACTGGGCCATCAACCGCCTGTACGGCCGGTTCCAGCGCCGGCACGGCGAGCGCTGGGGCGTCAGGGATCTTTCGGATCCCGCGGGACTGCCACTCGCCTTCGCGATCTTCACGGTCGTCATGTACCTGCTGTCGCCGGTCACGAATTCGATGATCCGCACGGCTGAGAACCAGGCCGACGCATTCGGACTCGATACCGCGCGGGAGCCGCATGGGTTCGCGAGTGTCGCAATGCGTCTCAGCACGTATCGCAAGCTGGAACCGTCGGCGCTCGAGGAACTGATCTTTTTCGATCACCCGAGCGGGCGGGCTCGTGTTGAGCGTTCCATGCGGTGGCTCGCGGAGCATCCACCTCGATAGCGCGAACCAGGCGGCCGGGAACTGTTCGCTCGCTCAGAAGATCGGACATTCGCTCGCTCATAGTTCCCGGCCGCCTGGTTCGCGCGTTTGCGGCGAGTGACGGCGGTGCGCCCGGCGCGCGAGGTGGCGGGGTTCTCGCGAGCAAACTCGTAAGTTCCGGCGGAGTTTGCGAGCGAGAAACCCCGCCGGATCCCGCGCGCCGGGCGACCCGTCAGCGGCTGGGCACGAGACCGGTCGGAACGAGTGACAGCAGGTCTTCGCTGGCGATGACCGATTTCGCGGCTGCGATGTCCGGGGCGAAGAGACGGTCGTGGTCGTAGAAGGCGACCTGGGCGCGCAAAAGTGCGTGCGCCTTTTCGAGCGCCGGACTTGATTTCATGGGACGCCTGAAATCGATTCCCTGCGCGGCCGCCAGCAGCTCGATCGCGATCACGCCGCGGCTGTTCTCCGCCATCGGCCCGAGCCGGCGTGCGGCGAAGGTCGCCATGCTGACGTGATCCTCCTGGTTCGCGGAGGTCGGCAGGCTGTCGACGGAGGCCGGGTGCGCGAGCGACTTGTTCTCGGAGGCGAGCGCGGCGGCTGTCACCTGCGCGATCATGAAACCGGAGTTGAGTCCGCCCTGGCGCACGAGGAAGGCCGGGAGCTGGCTCAGGCTGTCGTCGATCAGCATCGCGATGCGCCGCTCGGCGAGTCCACCGATCTCCGCGATCGCGAGCGCGAGATTATCCGCAGCGAATGCCACCGGCTCCCCGTGGAAATTGCCACCCGACAGCACGTCTCCTTCGCGACCGAACACAAGCGGGTTATCGGAAACGCCGTTCGCCTCGAGCATCAGCGTGCGCGCGACGTCCTGGATCTGCTGGAGGCAGGCGCCCGCGACCTGCGGCTGGCAGCGCAGCGAATACGGATCCTGCACGCGGTCGCAGTTCTCGTGCGAATGACCGATCTCGCTTTCGTCGAGCACGGCGCGGAACGCAGCCGCGACCGCAACCTGTGCCGGCTGTCCCCGTGCGGTGTGGATTCGCGCATCGAAAGGAATGCGGCTGCCGAGCGCGGCATCGACTGACATTGCGCCGCTGATGATCGAACCTGCAAGCAGGTCCTCCGCTTCGAACAGCGCCTCGAGCGCGATCGCGGTCGAAACCTGCGTGCCATTCAGGAGCGCGAGCCCCTCCTTCGGGCCGAGCACGAGCGGCTCGATGCCGGCTGGCTTCAGTGCCGTGGCGCAGTCCTGTTCCTGGCCGCGGACGCGCACGCGGCCCTCACCGATCAGCGCGAGCGAGAGGTGCGCGAGCGGCGCGAGGTCGCCGGAGGCGCCGACCGAGCCCTGACCAGGTACGAGCGGGCAGATGCCTGCGTTGACGAGTTGCAGCAAGCGCTCGATCACGAGCGCGCGCACGCCGGAGAATCCGCGCGCGAGGCTCGCAGCCTTGAGCACCAGGATGAGACGCACGGTGGAATCCGCAAGCGGCGCGCCGACGCCCGCCGCATGCGACCGCATCAGATAGAGCTGGAGCGTCGCGAGTTCATCGTCGGAGATTCGCGTTTTCGCGAGCTTGCCGAAGCCCGTGTTGATTCCATAGAGCGATTCGCCCGCCTGGAGCCGCTTGCGGACGGCCGCAAGCGACTGCTCGACCGGTCCGCGCCAGCCCTCCGCGAGCGCGACGGCATCCGCACCGCGTGATATCCGGCGAAGATCTGCGAGCGAAATCGAGCCCGGCTTCAGTGTGATCGAGGGCACTTCAGCGCACCGACGGCAGGTCGAGACCCTGCTCGTGCGCGCAGGCGATCGCGCGCTCGTAGCCGGCATCAGCGTGGCGCATGACGCCTGTGCCCGGGTCGTTTCGGAGGACGCGCGCGATCCGCGCCGCCGCGGCCGCGCTGCCGTCGCAGACGATCACGACGCCGGCATGTTGCGAGAAGCCCATGCCGACGCCGCCGCCGTGATGGATCGACACCCAGGTCGCGCCGCTTGCGGTGTTAAGAAGCGCATTCAGGAAAGGCCAGTCCGAGACCGCATCCGAACCGTCCTTCATCGCCTCCGTCTCGCGGTTCGGGCTCGCGACCGAGCCGGAGTCGAGATGATCGCGGCCGATCACGACCGGCGCCGACAATTCGCCCTTCGCGACCATCTCGTTGAAAGCGAGGCCGAGACGCGCGCGATCCTTGAGTCCGACCCAGCAGATGCGCGCGGGCAGCCCCTGGAAGCGGATGCGCTCGCGCGCCATGTCGAGCCAGCGAAGCAGGTGCGCATCGCCCGGCATCAGTTCCTTCACCTTCGCGTCTGTGCGATAGATGTCCTCGGGGTCGCCCGAGAGCGCGACCCAGCGGAAGGGCCCGATGCCCTCGCAGAAGAGCGGCCTGATGTAGGCCGGCACGAAGCCCGGAAAGTCGAAGGCGTTCTCGAGCCCTTCTTCGAGCGCAACCTGGCGGATGTTATTGCCGTAGTCGAAGACGACGGCGCCCTGGGACTTGAGGTCGAGCATCGCCTGCACGTGAATCTTCATCGAGGCGCGTGCCTCGCGCTCGATACGCGCCGGTTCTTTCGCGCGCGCATCCGCGGCCTGCACCATCGTCCAGCCTCGCGGCAGGTAACCGTTTCGCGGATCGTGCGCAGACGTCTGGTCGGTCACGGCGTCCGGCAGGACGCCGCGGCGCGCGAGCTCCGGATACACGTCCGCCGCGTTGCCGAGCAAGCCGACTGACAGCGCCTTCTTCGCGCGTCGTGCCTCGTCGATCATGCCAAGCGCCTCGTCGAGTGTCGTCGCCTTCCGGTCAACGTACCCGGTGCGCAACCGGAAATCGATGCGCGACTCGTCGCACTCGACCGCGAGCATCGAGAAGCCCGCCATCGTCGCCGCGAGCGGCTGTGCGCCGCCCATCCCGCCAAGGCCGGCGGTGAGTATCCAGCGGCCGCGCGCATCGCCGGCGAAATGCTCGCGCGCGCAGGCGCCGAAAGTTTCGTAGGTGCCTTGCACGATGCCCTGCGAGCCGATGTAGATCCACGAGCCCGCCGTCATCTGCCCATACATCATGAGGCCCTTTCGGTCGAGCTCATGGACGTGTTCCCAGGTCGCCCAGTGCGGCACGAGATTCGAGTTCGCGATCAGGACGCGCGGCGCATCCGGATGCGTGCGGAACACGCCGACCGGTTTTCCGGACTGCACGAGGAGCGACTCGTCGTCCTTCAGTCTTTTCAAGACATCGAGGATACGGTCGAAAGCATCCCAATCGCGCGCGGCCTTGCCGATGCCGCCGTAAACGACGAGGCGATCCGGATGCTCGGCGACTTCCGGGTCCAGGTTGTTCTGGATCATCCGGTACGGCGCCTCGGTCAACCAGCTGCCGCAACTCAGCTCGTTGCCGCGCGGCGCACGCACGACGCGCGGCCCTGCGGTCGTGGGAACGGGTTCAGCATTCATGGACTGGCAGGATACCGCGCCGCGCCGTGACGGCCCAAACACCCGATTAGGGCATAATCGCGCCGCACCCCCCGCTGCGGCCTCGGCGGCGCAGCTCTGCGACAGGAGGATCGCCCATGAAAGCGACGCGCCTGTTCCTGCTTGTGTTCGTAATCACGATGACGGCCTGCGCCGGCCTATTCGGCGGTTCCCGGCGCGAGGGCGTCTCGAGCAGCCTGGTCGACTACCTGTATCCCGAAGGCGAGAAGCCTCCGGCGCAGTCAGGCCAGATACCGCACCTGCAACTGCCGTTGAAGATCGGGCTCGCATTCGTGCCCGCGGGCTACGGAAGCTCGCAAGGCCTATCCGAAGCGGAGCGGATGAAGATGCTGCAAGACGTCAAGACCGCATTCTCCGGTCGCGACTTCATCGAGGAAATCGCCGTGATCCCGGAAGCCTACATGCGCGCCGGCCGCGGCTTTGGTGGGCTCGAGCAGACCGCCCGCCTCTACGATCTCGATGTCATGGCGCTCGTCTCCTACGACCAGGTGGCGAACACCTCGGAGACGACCTCGTCGCTACTTTACTGGACGATCGTCGGCGCCTACGTCGTTAAAGGTAACAAGAACGACGCGCAGACCTTCGTGGATACCGCCGTGTTCGACATCGCGACGCGCAAACTCCTATTCCGCGCGCCGGGCGTCAGCGATGTCCAGAGCAGCGCGACGCTCGTCGACCAGGAGCAGGACATGCGCGTGACACAGCGAAAGGGATTCGAGCAGGCGATGGCCGACATGACTTTGAATCTGGATAAAGAACTGGCAGTGTTCAAGGAACGCATCCGGAATGACGGCAGCGTCAAAGTCACGCGCGCGGCAAGCAGCGGCGGCGGTGGCGGCACGACGGATCCCGGATTCCTCATCCTGCTCGCGGCGGCGCTGTTCCTTCCCATGGTGCGCGGGAAGCCGAAACATTCGGTATCGTGCTCGCGACCGAAGTCGAGATCTGAGGTTCAGCGAGCCGCAGCGCCCAGGCGCCGCATCGTCGCAAGTGCGCGCCCTCGCGCCGCCTTGCTTTCGACTCCGCCCACGATCGTGGCCCTCACCGGGCGGATTCCGCAGAAGTAGAGGATGTTGCGCTCGAAGCTCTTCAGCGAGTGCGCGCGATAGAACCAGCGATAGAAGAAAGAGGGCATGCCCATCGTGACGACCACGCGGGCCGAGCGTCCCTTCAGCTTCTGTTCCGGCAGGCCGCGGCCGCTTGCCGGTCCGAAGGCGAAACCGGGACGCAGGCATTGCTCGAAGAAGGCCTTGGTAAGCGAGGGCATCGAGCCGAGCCAGAGCGGATAGAAGATCGCCAGATGCTCGGCCAGGCCGATCTGGCGCTGGGCCGCGTGGATTACAGCCGGCGGCCTGCCCTTCTGGAAGTCTTCCGCGGAACGCAGAAGCGGGAAATCGAGCGTCGCCACTTCGATCGTCTGCACCGTGTGACCGGCCGCCGTTGCCGCGTTGCGATAGCCCGCGACGAGCGCGTGCATGAAACGCTCGCGGGCGGGATCGGGATGACCGTCGATGATCAGGATGCGAATTTTCGTTCCACCGCGTCGTAGTGATCGATGACCTGGCGCACGTACTGGCGCTTGCCCAGGTAGCTGCCGGGCCAGAAGCTGCGCTTGAAGCCGTAGATCACGATCGACTTCAGGTCATGCCGGTCGAGACTGAGGTGCTTGACGGCGAGCATCAGCTCGTTCGTCACCGTCGTGTTGCTCATGAGCCGGTTGTCCGTGCAGAGCGTCGTCGAGATGCGCGCCGCCCGGAGCTTGCGGAAGGTGTGGTCGTCCAGCCACTTCATGGCCGGGTTAGTCTGGAGATTGCTCGTCAGGCAGATCTCGAGCGTGATGCGCCGGTCCGCGATGTAGTTACCGAGCATCTCCACGTAGCGCTCGCGGTCCTCTATTTCCGGATCGCGGATCTCGCTGGCTTCGAGCAGGTAGGTGCCGTGGCCGATGCGATCGGCGTGCAGGTCGGTGATCGCCTGGAAGATCGATTCCGGTCCGTAGGCTTCGCCTGCGTGCACGGTGCGCTTCAGGAAATGCTTGTGCGCGTATTCGAAGGCTTCCTTGTGCGCACTGGCCGGGTATCCGGATTCCTCGCCCGCGAGGTCGAAGCCGACGACCTGGAGACGCAGGTTGTCGCGCGCGAGCACGGCCGCTCGCGCGAGATCCACCGAGGCCATCGCGTAAAGGTTCTTGGGCCGCGTGTAGGGGTGCGCTGCGAACAACGTGTCGTAGTAGCGACTGAACCCGGCCGTGAACATGCGAAGCGCGCAGCAGATGATGCCGTACTCGAACGGCGGCTCGCGGCCCGCGACGATCTCGGGATTGCGGTTGTAAGCATCCCGCGCGCGGCGAAGCCCCCGATCCACGGCGGCAATCACCTGCACCGCATCGAGGCCGGGACGTACATGCAATTGCGGTGCGAAGCGCACTTCGAGGTAGCGCACGCCCTCCGCCTGGTTGTCCTCGGCAAGTTCAGCCGCAATCCGCTCGAGCGATTCCGCGGTCTGCATGACGGCCACGGTGTACTGGAAGCCCTTCAGGTAGTCGCCCAAGCTCGAATAGCGCTCCTTATATACAGTCTCGCGCAAACCGCCTTCGGTATAGCTCGGCAGCTCCACCCGCTCCGCGCGCGCGAGCTCGATCAGCGTCGGGATGCGGAGCGACCCGTCCAGGTGCACGTGAAGGTCGGTCTTGGGCAGTGCGGCGACGAATTCGCGCGTGATCATGGGATCCGGCACGAGGGCTCCAGCGGAAGGCAACTGAGACACGCAGCATAACGCGGCGGCGATCGCTTCCGGTAAGCTCTGCAATGTGGCCATCATCGACACACAGGGCTGGACCCGGCTGATACGGAATGCAACCGTCGCGACCTGCACGGATGGCCGGCCGTACGGGCTGATTCCGAAGGGCGCAATCGCGCTCGCAGGGAGCCGTATCGCCTGGGTCGGCGCGCGAAAGGAACTGCCCGCAGAATTGCCGAAGAACGTTGCTCATACCGATGCCCGTGGTGCACTCGTCACACCCGGCCTGATCGACTGCCACACGCACCTCGTCTGGGCCGGCTCACGCTATCGCGAATTCGAACAGCGGCTCCAGGGCGCGAACTACGAAGATATCGCCCGCGCAGGCGGCGGCATTGCATCCACCGTGACCGCCACCCGCGCAGCGAGCGAAGGCGACTTACTAACGCTTGCGATGGGTCGCGCCGCAAAGCTCGTCGCCGAAGGCGTGACTGCAATCGAGATCAAGTCGGGTTACGGGCTCGACCGTGACAACGAGCTCAAGATGCTTCGCGTCGCACGCACGCTCGGCAAGCGCCTGTCCCTGACGGTTCGCACCACGCTCCTCGCGGCCCATGCCGTGCCGCCCGAATTCAAGGACCGCAGCGACGATTACATTAAATGTGTTTGCGAGGAGATCCTGCCCGCCGCCGCGGCTGAAGGGCTTGCCGATGCCGTGGATGCCTATTGCGACGACATCGGCTTCACGACTGCCCAGGTCGAGCGCGTGTTCACGCGTGCGCAGGAACTCGGACTCGCGGTCAAGCTGCACGCCGAACAGTTTTCGAACCAGCAGGGCGCCGCGCTCGCCGCCAAGTTCAAGGCGCTCTCGGCCGATCATCTCGAGCATCTCGACAAGGACGGCGTGCACGCCATGGCGGCCGCGCGGACCGTCGCCGTCCTGCTGCCAGGCGCCTATTCGTACCTCCGCGAGACGAAACTGCCGCCGATCGAACTGCTCCGCGTGCATCGGGTACCGATCGCGATCGCGAGCGACCTCAACCCCGGCAGCGCCCCGCTTGCTTCGCTGATGCTGAACATGCATCTCGCCTGCACACAATTCGGTCTCACGACCGAAGAAGCGCTGCTCGGCGTCACCCGCCACGCGGCGCGGGCACTCGGACTTCGCAAGGAACGCGGGACGATCGAGCCCGGCAAGGTCGCCGACCTCGTCATCTGGAATGCCGAGCATCCGGCGGAGCTTGCCGCGCAGTTCGGGCTCCTGCGACCGGCGGCCGTCCTCCGCAACGGCGCTGCGTGATACCACCAAAAGGTGCAGCGGCGTGAAAGAGACGCTCGTCGCCGCGCGCTGGAACGACCTCGCGGCACGACTCGGAATCATCAAGCCGCTCGTCGCATTCCGCTGGCTCGAATCGCACTATGAGGAAGCGGCGCGGAAATACCATACACCGCGGCATATCAACGAGTGCCTCGGCATTCTCGACCGCGCACAGCATCCCGAGGCGTCGAACCCACTGGTCGAGTACGCGCTGTGGTTTCACGACGCCATCTACAACACGTTCTCGCGCAAGAACGAGGAACGGAGCGCCGATGCCGCCGTGCGGGTGCTCGACCGTTCCGGCGGAAGCGCCGCCGATTGCGCGCTCGTGCGCGCCCTGATACTCGCGACGTGTCACGGCGTTCAGCCGACCGAGCCGCCGCTGCAACTGCTGGTCGACATAGACCTCGCGATCCTCGGCGCCGACGCAGACCGCTATGCGGAGTTCGAGCTGCAGGTCCGCGCCGAGTACTGGTGGGTGCCGACGAGCCTCTATCGCAAGCAGCGTTGCGATATCCTCAATTCCTTCGCAATGCGGTCGGCCGTCTACGCGACGCATGAGTTCCGCGAGCGCTACGAACGGCAGGCGCGCAACAACATCGCCTGGGGACTCGAGCAGCTCAATTTCGGCCGCCAGACGTTTCGCTGGACCGCGCGATTCTGACCATGTCGCGCGTTGCTTTCCTGACCCTGAGCGACCCGTCCGGTTTCGTCATCGACGACAACCTCGCCATCGCCCCGCTCGCAAAGCGCGGTTGGCAGGTCGAAACGCTTCCCTGGGACCGGCGCGGCGTCGACTGGAGGCGATATCAACTCGTCGTCGTCCGTTCGACCTGGGACTATCAGCACCACGCGGACAAGTTTGTCGATGTCCTTGCAACGATCGAGAACTGCGGCGTCCGGCTCGAGAACAGCAGCGAGATCGCGCGCTGGAACATGGAAAAGACCTACCTGCGCGATCTTGCGGCACGTGGCATCGAGATCGTGCCGACGTTCTGGCGCGAGCGGCTCGGCCGCGGCGAGCTGCTGCCGCTATTCGAGGAGCTTCGAAGTGAAGAAGCGGTCATCAAGCCCGTAATGAGCGCGAATGCCGAAGGCGCCTGGCGGCTCGACCGCAGGCGCACGAATGATCTCTCCGCAGAAATCGAAGCTTATTTTTCGAACCGGCCCCTCATGATGCAGCCGTTCGAACGTGGCATCGTCGAGGAAGGCGAGTACTCGATGATCTATTTCAACGGCACGCACAGCCACAGCGTCCTGAAGGTGCCCAAGCGCGGCGACTTCCGCGTACAGGAAGAGCTCGGCAGCGAAATCATTCCGGTCTCGCCCGAACCCGCGCTCCGCGCTGCGGGCGATGCCGCGATTGCGGCAATCGGCCAGCAACTCCTCTATGCACGTGCGGATATCGTGCGAAGCGGTGACAGCTTCCGGATCATGGAGCTCGAACTCGTCGAGCCAGCCGTGTATCTGCGAACCGATCCCGGCGCGCCAGATCGATTCGCGGACGCCATCGTTTCGCTATTCACGTGAGGCGCGGCCCGAGTCGAGCGGGCTTCGGACACCCCGCCCACCCCGATTGAGTACGTGCGTGTAGATCATCGTGGTCTTCACGTCCGCATGACCGAGAAGTTCCTGGACCGTGCGGATGTCGTAGCCGTCTTCGAGGAGATGCGTCGCGAAGCAGTGGCGGAACGTGTGGGTGCTCGCGGGCTTTTCGATGCCGGCCCTGCGGATTGCCAACTTGACTGCTCGCTGAACATTCTGCGGATGAAGGTGGAATCGCACGAGCTCACCGGAATATGGATCGCGGCTAAGAATGCCGGCGGGAAAGAGCCATTGCCAACCCCAGGAAGTCGCCGCATCCGGATACTTGCGCCGCAGTGCGAATGGCAGCGCGACACCCGGGTGTTTCCTGTCAACATACTCCTCGAACAGTTGTCGCAATCTAGTGAGTTGTTCTTTCACGGGAGCCGCCAGGGCGTCAGGCAGGATCGTGATCCGGTCCTTTTGCCCCTTTGAATCGCGAATCAAGATTTCGTGCCGGAAGAGTTCGAGATCCTTGACTCGAAGTTGCAAACATTCGGTTACTCGCATGCCGGCGCCGTATAGAAGTGACGCGACCAGCCACTCCGTTCCCGTCAGATTCGCCAGAACGCGTTGAACTTTCTGTCGCGTCATTACGACTGGCAGATGAATCGGTCGCTTCGCGCGGACCACGCTTGCCAGCCACGGCAAGTCGATCTGCAACACATCGCGATACAGGAAAAGCACCCCCGCCAGCGCCTGGTTCTGCGTGGACGCCGCAACCTTGTTGACCACTGCCAAGGCGGTCAGGAATCCCTCGACCTCAGGGCCACCCATTTCGCATGGATGTTTCGGCTTATGGAAGAGTATGAAGCGGCGTATTCAGTAGAGGTACGTTTTCTCGGTCCGGTAACTCATGTGCCGGGCGCGAATGCAATCCCGGACCTGATCCAGCAATCGTGGGGGGTTGGACATCATTGGCTCGCTTTATGTCGCAGTTGAACATCAGCGACTGGGAGCCTAGACAAGCACTTATGATGCCGCCGGATGATTAATAGTCAAAAATGACGTAAAACATCATGTGACTTTTCAAATCCAATTGTAGTTAGACATCGCTCGATCACAGAGGCGCCGTGAAGGTCTGTTACTACATCGATCCCGAGACCGTACAGCCGCACATCTACAAGCATGACGTCGCAGAATCAGAGGTTGAGGAGGTCCTGGCCCACCCTGGCGAGGATCGCGCCGGGAGCGGTGGGTCCCCCGGGTGGCCACTGGCCGGACCCGGGCCGGACGCCTGCTGCGGGTGATTTATGTCCCTGACCCAGAGCCCAAAAGTGTTTTCGTCATCACGGCTTACCAACTTCGTGGCAAACCAGCATTGGCCTATCGGCGGCGCAGGCGCAAACTGGGCCCATGAGCAAGAACCGGTTTTCTCCTGGCTGGGACGAGAAGCGTGTCAAGGGCGTCATCACTCATTACGAGTCCCAGTCCGAATACGAGGCGGTGGCTGAAGACGCGGCTGCGATGGGCGGTACTGTCATGGCCGTTCCTGCCGAGCTCGTCCCTGAGGTTCGCGAGCTCATCGCCAAGCACAAGAAGCGCGCCTAGCGAGCGACGCCTAACTATGCGATGCAGCGGTCGTCGCGCGTCGTCACGCCGCTTGCAAGAAATGCATGCGGTGCCCAACGGTTTGACTCAGCAAGCGGCGCGCCAACTGCGCGCCGCCGCTGGTCGCGAGCGTTAGGCAGCACTACCAGGAGTTCACAATGCGTGTTGCGGCACTCATCATTGGACTGCTCGTTGCAGCCCTTGGCCTCGTCGGCATGACAGCGCCTGAAGTGATTCAGCGCTTGATTTCGATGATCCATTTGCCACCCGCTCTATACCTTGCGGCCCTGCTACGCGTGGCATTCGGAATCATCTTCATTCTAGCCGCGCCAAGTTCACGGCTGCCGAACGCGATACGCATTCTCGGAGTAATCATGATCCTGGCTGGTGTCCTGACTCCGTTCTTTGGGGTGCAGATCGCCGAGCTCGCCTTGATATCGGGATCGAGGGGACCAGGAACAATTCGCGCTTTTGCTGCGGCGGCTTTAGCCCTTGGTGGCTTCATCGTCTATGCCACACGACACAAGCGCCGCGCTGCCTAACTATGCGTTGGAGCGGTCCGTGGAAGGTTTTGGCGAGCGCGCCTCG
This sequence comes from uncultured Steroidobacteraceae bacterium, assembly GCA_964412975.1. Taxonomy (GTDB): domain Bacteria; phylum Pseudomonadota; class Gammaproteobacteria; order Steroidobacterales; family Steroidobacteraceae; genus SCUD01. The sequence continues at coordinate 4,419 of CAYPQX010000110.1, read as the reverse complement.
CGCGGCCGGCTCAACGCGGACGTTAGACATCGCGATGAATTCATTGATAGGCTGGCGGCGTCTCGAGTGAGCATCCCATCTCAGCGCCTCCCCGCATGAGCACGATTCGCCTATGCTGCGTTGAAGAACGCCCCGCGATGCTCGCGATCGTGAATGCGGCGGCCGAACGCTATCGCAGTGCAATTCCGGCCGATTGCTGGCACGAGCCCTACATGCCCGCCGACCAGCTTGAGCAAGACATCGTCGCTGGGGTGACCTTCTGGGGCTACGAAGACGACTTCGACGTTCTCCTTGGTGTCATGGGCATCCAGCGGGTCCGGGATGTCGATCTGATCCGCCACGCGTACGTACGGCCCGACCAACAGGGGCGAGGGGTCGGGGGCGCACTCCTCCGCTACCTGGAGGACGTGAGTCGGCGACAAATACTCATAGGGACGTGGGCCGACGCTGCTTGGGCGATACGTTTCTACCAGAACCATGGCTACATGCTCGTGCCCAGCGTGGAGACCGGCCAGTTGCTGCGGACCTACTGGACGGTATCACCTCGCCAAGTCGAGACGTCGGTGGTCCTGGCGAAGCCGCCCATCCTCCGGTCGTAATGGCGGGCGTGCGGCCGATACTCCGCGCGGTGATTTCTAACTATGCGTTGGAGCGATCCGGGAAGGCTTGGCGGAAGTGCGCCGCAGGCGCGGGAGACATTTTCGCGCCTGCGGCGCACAGTTTGAGCTCTACCGCGGCCCGCTCAACGCGGACGTTAGGCACACACAGGAGCCGCTCGTTCGGAGAGTCCATGCGCCTATTGGCTTGGTCGGGGATCCTCGCTCCACTGCTCCGGCTCGGACTGATCCTGCTGCTGGGTGCAATGCACCCGGACTATTCGCAGGCACGCGACTTCATTAGTGAGCTCGGCGCGCCGGATGCCCCCTTTCCCGCCGTCATGAACCTGCTGGGCATCGCCCTCGTCGGGCTCCTGCTCGTCGTGTTCAGTGTGCCGCTTCTGCGATCGCAGCCGCCTGGGCCTCTCGGAACCGCCGGCAGCCTGCTGCTCGCCGTCAGTGGCGTGGCCTTCGTTGCCGTCGGGTTGCTGCCGTGCGATCGGCCGGGCTGTTCGCCCGAGGCCCCCTCCGCCGTTATGCAGGGGCATATCGTGGCCGGGCTCACGGCGATGACCACCCAGACGCTGGCAGCGCTAGCCTTTGGGCTCCGGTTGCTCAGCGGCACGGGACCGCGCTGGTACGCGGCCACCAGCCTGGCCCTCGGCCTCGCCGCGCTCCTCTCCCTGGCGCTACTCTTTGGGGCAGGACCGAGGCTTCCCGCCCCCGGGATAGCCCAGAAAGCGATGCAGTTCAGCGCCGACATTTGGGTGTGCGTGTCGGCCGTCTATCTGCTCGGGGCTCGGCGCGCTGGTGCCTAACGGTTCACTGGAGCCGACGGGGCGGCCAGCCGCCCTACCACGGCCAGGGCCCCGCCCTAGCCCGCCCCGCGGCTCAGTTCAAGCGTTAGGCCGCTGACCGGAGCGTTGACAGATCATATATGGTCTAGGCACAATACGGCATGTGGCAGATTGTGGAGCACCCACGTACCAGCAAACAGCTGGACTCAGCTCCACTCGAGATTCAGAAGCGTTATGAAAAGTGGAAAGACATTTCGAGGATTTCCGGTCCACTGTGTCTAAGAGCAATTCGCGGGTTTCGAGACGAGGCTCTCTCGGGCAAATGGCAGGGTCACCGCTCCTCTCGACTGAATTTGCAGTACCGCATCATTTATCGCGTGGTTGCATCGCAGCTACTGTTTCAGGTGGTTGAAGTAACTCCACATGATTATCGGAGGCGCTGAGAATGAGTGAATTCCGTCCCGCCAAGCGTCGTGTGAAGGTTTCGGTTGGCGACTCCGTGCGCATCGTTCGCGAGTTGCAGGAGCTCAGCCAGAACCAGCTCGCCAAGCTCACCGGTATTCCCCAGACCACCATCTCGGCGATTGAGAATGGCCGGGTTCGCTTGGGCGTCGAAAGGGCCAAGGTCCTGGCTCGGGCTTTGAAGTGCCACCCGGCTGTGCTCGTTTTCCCCGGCTGGGAAACCGAAGAGCAGTCAGCGGCCTAACTATGCGATGCAGCGGTCGTCGGTTGTGGTGACCCCGGGTGCAGGGACGGCAAGCGGTTCCTATGGGTTTTGGTCAGCAACCGGCGCGCCGACTGCGCGCCGCCGCTGATCGCGGACGTTAGATTGCCGACAGTCAGCCCGGCGCTATGATTCGGGCAAGGTCACGTCGGGAGGCGCCAAGTGCGATGAGTGACCGCATCAGCAGGTCGATGGATACGGTGGGATCGCCGGACTCCATCTTGGCGACTCGCGACTGGCTGGATTGCACTGCCGCAGCCAGATCGTGTTGTGTCAATCGCTTGCGTTTGCGACGGGCCTTGAGGCCTGCCGCCAGCTTGAGTCGCAGCTCAATCAGAGCAGCCTCCTCCGCCGACAGATCCAGAAACTCCTTGGCATCGCCTACCTTCCAGCCACGACCCGTGAGCTTGGCTCTCTTACTTGCACGCATCTTCATACTCCCGAAAACGCCTTTGGCACGTTGCAATCACATCTTTGGGGATGGTGCGCGTCTTCCTAGCAAACACCGCTCCAATCACGATTGCATCTCGGTCCGTGCGATAGACAATCCTCCAGTTGGAGGCGGTGTCCTTGATACGCAACTCGTGGCATCGCCTTCCGATTCCAGGCAAGGGCCGCGAATGGGGCATTCCCAAAGACTCGCCACGCTGCAGCCTTCTAAGCAGCATCCCGGCTTCGAATCTGGCAGCCGTTCCGAATGGCGGGGTCTTGATCTCCCCATGCAGCCATACCAGCGGCTTGTCAGCTACAGCCACGGAAAGCAGTATATGTCAGTTCTGACATACGGTCAACTCAGGCTCGGCAATCTAACTAGGCGTTGGAGCGGTCCGTGACAGGTCTGGCGAGTGGCGCCGCGGGCGCTACGGAAATTATTGCGCCCGCGACGCCTATTTGGGCTGTACCGCCGCCCGCTCAACGCGGACGTTTGACAACGGCAGTCGATGGCCAATAGCGACATGAGCGTCGAGTTTCAGCGCCGCCGAGTACAAACTTGGAGGAAAGTGCGGTGGTGGCTGCTTGTAGCAGCAATTGCAGGCGGTGCCTTCGCTTTGGGCCCACAGGGAAGCACCCTTGAGATTACACAGGCTCAGTTCACATTCCAGTTGATCTGCTTAGTTGTGGTGTTCACTGCGTTTACTGTGGTGATACTGCGCATAGCCAAGCATTATCGTTGTCCTAACTGCAATGCCCCGCCAATGAGAAGGATGAGCGGCGGCGGCACTTTTGCTGTTCGATACGGCGTTGACCTGAACCCTTCGGTGTGTCCGAAATGCGGCGCCCAGCTTCGACTCGACGGATAGACAAGAGGTCAGCGTGGTATGCCGTTGTCTAACTATGCGATACAGCGGTCGTCGCGCGTCGTCACGCCGCTTGCAGCAACTGCAAGCGGCTCCCAGGAGTTGCGATCAGCAAGCGGCGCGCCGACTGCGTGCCGCCGCTGATCGCGGACGTTAGGAAACAGAGGAAACAGCGGCGTGACCATACAGGGCGGTTGCCTTTGCGGTGCGATGCGTTACGAAGTGGATGGTCCACTTACCGACGTTGGCAACTGCCATTGCTCGATGTGTCGACGATTTCATGGGGCGGCGTTCGCCACCTATGCGAAGGTGAGCACTGAGAATTTTCATTGGCTCAGAGGGCAAGACCTTCTTACTGTGTATGAAACTTCTCCAGGCATCGGCTGGGCCTTCTGCCGAGTCTGCGGATCCAGTCTCGGTTTCCCTAGCGCCGGCAAGCTCAGCGACCTCGCTGTGGGCGGACTCGACGCGGACCCCGGCGTTCGCCCCACCTATCATATGTTTGTTGGCTCCAAAGCCGCGTGGCACGAGATTACCGACGCCCTTCCACAATACGACGCGCGGCCACCCGGGAAAGCACAATGACCGCCCGCCTTCTGTTGCCTAACTATGCGTTGGAGCGGTCCGTGAGAGGTTCGAGCGAGCGCGCCGCAGGCGCGCGGACCACTATCGTGCCCGCGGCGCCTAGACTTGGCGTATCGCGGCCTGCTCAACGCGAACGTTAGGCGGCACGACTCCAATGATTCGGCCCCCATCATGGAAGCTCGCCATTGTGATGTGCCTGTTACCGACCGCGGCACAGGCACACGGAATCCACCCGTTATGGATCGTGGCGGCACTCTCCCCACTGGCAATCTTGCTCTTGGCTGCGATACTCGGCTGGCTCACCCGCAGCGCGCGCCTCGGCGCGACCCACGCCATGCTCATTGTCGTATGGGTGGTGCTGTTTTGGCTCGCTTCCAATCTTGTCACAAACGATTACCTAATTTGGGCGCCGCTGGTTC